>NZ_JAVRCB010000001.1:0-36481 GCF_034530955.1 Nostoc sp. DedQUE05
GCTGGAAGTAGTGGGTGACGAGGGATTTGAACCCGCAACCAATAGATTAAGAGTCTACTGCTCTACCGTTGAGCTAGTCACCCGCACGAAAAACCATGATAGCAAACTTCTAACAGATTTGCCAGTGCTATGCCCAAAAAACGAATTAAAGGGGAAATTTGACGGTAAAGGTGGTTTGACCTGCTGCACTCTCTACATGAATTGAGCCGCCTAAATGTCTGACCATTTTCTGCACTAATGCTAATTCCAGCCCCGTGCCGCTATGTTTCCAAGGATCGTGTTTGGAAAGGTGATAGAAAGGTTCAAAAATCCGTGAGAGTTCATTGCTGGTAAGCTCTATTCCCGAATTGGTAATATTAAGCTCGACTGCATCCCCGATCAACTGAGCAGAGACTGAAATTGATTCCCCGGCTGGGGTGTATTTGCAGGCATGGTTGAGCAGTTCGGTGACAATCCGCTCCAAATCAGTGATATCTGTCTCTAAAGGCGGCAGCGCCCGATCGACAGTCAGGTTTAACTGCTGTCGCTGGCAGTTGGTGAGGTCTCGAAAAGACTCGATAATGGGGTGAAGCCAGCTTTGAAAGTCAATGGCAATCAAGGTTGGGGGATCGGGTTCGGCTTCTAGATATGTAAGTGTGAGTAAGTCGTTAATTAACTTGCTTTCTCGCCCACACTCGTTATGCAGAATCTGCAAGAGTTGCGGGACTATTTCTATTTCTGATATTTCTGCTGGTGTGAGGACACTTTCGAGAGTTTGGACTGCAAGGCTAATGCTAGTTATTGGTGTCCGCAGTTCTTGGGATAGGGTTCTGAGAAATTGGTTTTTGAGCCGATCGCATTTTTCTAGTTCTTTTACCTGTGCCTGGTTTTGTTTGTAAAGCTGGGCTTGACGAATGGCGATCGCACATTCATTTGCTACCTGTTGCATTAGCTCAATTTCAAATTCGTCAAAAGCCTCTTGCGATCGTCTTGTCAGCCAAATATTTCCTAAAATCCCTTGAGGATCGAAAATTGGACAAGCCATCTGGGACATAACTAGCAACTTTGGTTCCCATCCCGGTAAAATTTCCAAAAATTGCAATGGTTGTTTTTGCAACAGCGGCTGATAAACTTCAAGATAATCTGCAATCTGTTTAGTTAATCCTTGACATTGAGGCAAATTAATACTGTATTCGTAAGCAATAGTAACTAGAGTTTGACAGGTACTGTAGAGTTCAATTTGGCAACGCTCAAGGTTTAGTAATTTTGCTAATTCCTGGGTAAGTGTCTGCAATACCTGAGTTTGATCCAGACTGTCGCGGATTTGTTCTGTCATACGTCGCACCAAGGCTTCAAAGTTTCGCACCTGCTGCAACTGACTAATGTGCTTCTGCTTTTGTAACTCCATCTTGGCTTTGAGATCCTGGAGTTGCTGATGAAGTTCTGCTTGTTGGACTGCAATGCCGATTTGAGTTGCCAACTGAAGAGCCAAGTCAGTTTCTGTTTGCTGCCATTGACGCGATTGGTGGCAATGCTGGGCAATCAATAACCCCCACATATCTTGCTCTTGGAAAATCGGCATGACAAGATTGGCTCTGATCTGCAAAGATGTCAGGAAATCTATATGGCAAGGATGCAAGCCGGCTGCATAAATATCTTCGACAACTTGAATGCAACCTTGTCTGTAATGTTCTGGATGTTTGCCAGTGAAGCAGGGATCGGTGATGTTTTTGCCCAATAGGGGATCGCTTGTAACTACAGTTGATTCGGCAATGATTACTCCACTGCCATCAGCCTCTAAACGATAAATCAACACGCGATCGCAATTCAAAAATTGCCGCAGTTCAATTGTAGTCTGATGCAGAATTGTCTCTAATTCTACTGATTGGTGAATCCGTCCAGCGATCGCTTCTAGTAGTTGTTCTCGTTCACCTTGGAGTTCAACTGCTTGTTCTGCTTGCTTAACAGGGGTAATATTGCTACTAGTACCAATCAATCGATAAACCTTGGAGTTAGCATCTTTTAGTGGCGTGAGAGTTGTACTCCACCAAGTGGGAACTCCCTGGAATTGCAAACATTGTTCGTAAGAAATAGTTGTGCCGAACCGCACGCAGTCAGCATAATGTTGACGCACCTTTGCAGCATCAATAGCAGAGAGAATATCCTCTGGTTTTTTGCCTCGAAGATCGTCTGAGCGAATCCCTATCCACCGTTCATGAGTGGGATTAAGTGCCACATATCGGAAATCTCCATCCTCCAAAACATCAACTACAAATATTGATGCCTGTACAGAATTGTACATGCTTAGTAGAAACTGTTCGCTACTACTTTTTTCATCTACTTCTGTGCCAAAAAGAATTTGAGGTGGCGATAATTTTGTCAACTCCATAGTTGATTCCACTGGATTTAGATTCATGCGAGAGTCCCACTCTTGTATTACTGACTCTTCTAGGCGCTCTCTTGTCGTTAAGCTTGCAGTAGATGCACTTTAGCGCCTATAGCAAAGTATTGTCAGCCGTTGCTCATCGAAATTTTGATCTTTCTCTACTTCTTATCAGAAATCTAGGAAAGCTAATAGGAGTCAGCTTAACAAAATCCTGCTTTTTGAAGGTGAAAATACATTTGCAGGTGAGGGCAAACTTACTGTAATTTTTTTTAACGGTTTTTCCAGATTATTGCATATATCTAAGTACAAACCTAAGTATATATCAATTAAGTTTATAATTATTAATAACAAGGCGATTAATCGCGTCTGTGGCAACTTACAATCGCAATTTGTGAGCATTGATTCCTGTGAGGATACCAACTAGTAGCCAAGTGATGCCTAAGCCGATGACTTCACCTAAAAATAACTGGCTTAAGTAGCGCCAGATTGTTCCCACAGCAGAACCCACAGGGACAGCAACCGCCCAACTTGCCGCAGAGACAAATATCCATCGCCAAGCTACAGACTGGGGAATTGCTAACCATTGTGCCAATCCAATCCCCAAGCCGCCAAGGGCACCATAAACCGCCCCTGACAAGATTCTCAAAGGAAGAATTTGAGTGCTAGGTACAATCCAACCCACCGCACCAATACCGATCGCAGTAATAATACTCCAACCCAAAAGACTTGACAAAATCCACCTGATACAAAATATAGGTTGTTTGAGAAGACAACCTTGAGGAAGTGCGATCGCAATTGAGCCGATAGCCGCCTCTACTACGCCAACATCTGGCTTTTCGCCGACTTCAATTAGCAGCAAACTCAATAAAAATCCGCCAAAAGTAGCTAAAGTCCACAGCAATGTAAAGGCAAATCTAGTATTATTAGGCGCGAATGGCATCAAAGTTTCTTTGTTTGTAATAGTCTGACGGTTTTTGCATTAAACATCTCAAAAAAACCTTTGCGTCGCTGTTGGGGTGATTCCGGTACGATGTAACCCCACAGACTCTCCCAATAGAAAAAAGAGATACCATCAAAATTGCGATCGCGTACTACCTGAACCTGTTCTCTAACTTGTGCCATTTTTACCGGATTACCTACCGTTCCTGTTGATATCCCAATACCTACAGGAATTAGACTTTGAGCCAATTTTATCGATGGAAGTTCTAGTTGAGCGATAAAAGACTTTTTGTCATGTCGATACACCTGCAAAATTAACTCATTAACTAAACCTTTTTTTACCCAATTTTCCCAATCTTGCAAATAGTATTTATAAGCAAAAGCTTGATAGTTAGGAGATAGAGATATTTTGATTTTGGGCTTAACTGCTTTCACAGCTTGATAGATTTCAGCCATGAAATCAGTAATTTTATCGGCCCGCCAGCGCATCCATTCTGGGTTAAAAGGGTCGGTAGGGGGACTTTTGCCTTGATGTTCTTGCTGGTAGAGTTCTATAGTGAAGCGATCGTAGCCGAACTGTACAGGCATCCCAAAATGGTCATCAAGTTGAATACCATCCACATCATAATCCCTGACTACTTCTAAAATTAACCCTTGGATAAACTCTTGTACTTGTGGATGTAAGGGGTTTAGCCAAGCCTGTTTAGTTATTAAAAGATTGTCGATTTCTTCTGGTGGAGCATCTTGAATAGAGTTTATACCTTCTTGCCCAATTGTCAACCAGTCAGGATAACGCCTTGCTAATTGTGAGTAATGCGGCGTCATGAACCCGTATTCAAACCAGGGAATGACTCTCAAATCTTTATTTTTGGCAAGTGTGATTATTTTTGCTAAAACATCCTGTCCACCGTGCATAAAGTTAAGCAAAGGTTGAGTTTCTGATCCTGTAGTTATTTTAGCTACAGTACTTTTATAAAAAGTATGTCCTCGGTTCCAAACTACAGGATAAATCGTATTAAAGTTGAGAGTCGATAACTGATTTATGGCACGGTTAATACCCCAAGGGACAAATAGTACACCACTAGCAACATTAGTTAGCCAAACGCCGCGAATTTCTGTAGTTAAAGGACTGGTTTTTTGGGAATAAACTGGCAGTGAAGAGGGTAAAAAAACTGTTAAAGTGACTACTAATCCCAAACACAGCAAGTAAGCAACACAACGGCGAGCAACCCGATTCATTTGTAAGCGTGACCTAGTGCGATCGGAATATATATAACTACAAAATAAAGTTGTAATCCTCCGGATGATGTAAAGAAATGATGATTCAGAATTCAGAAGTCAGAACTCAGGAGTCAGAATATTTGAAATAATACGGAGCCAGTTTTGGTTAAGAATATACTTGACGATACCAAAACCTAATAAATTCTAAATCCAAACTCCTTAACTCCTAACTCAATACAATTCAAAGCGCTACTTGTACAAAATCGTGGGTTTTTGAGACGCGATAAATCGCCGTCTCTACAAGTGTTTTGGTTTTATCCTGTATTGACTCCTGACTCCTGAATTTTGATTCCTGAATTCTTTCTTCTTAAAATCTTTCTACACCTTCAAATCGATTGAGTGCTGATGTATTTGCTGCTTCACCACAAGTCCGTGGTGTGGGGAATATCTTTTCAGGATTTGCTAACCCTTTAGGATTAAAAACTTGCCGCACCCATTGCATAGTTTCTAAATCAACTTGGCTAAACATCTGTGGCATATAGCACTTTTTCTCTTCACCGATGCCATGTTCGCCAGAAATACTACCACCGACTTGGACGCAAAGTTTGAGAATTTTTCCACCCATTTCTTCTACTTGCTCTAATGCACCAGACACAGAATTATCATAAAGAATTAGCGGATGAAGATTGCCATCGCCAGCATGAAACACATTAGCAACACGATAACCGTATTGTTTACTTAACGCCTCAATTTCATGTAAAACATAAGGTAACTGAGTCCGGGGAATTACACCATCTTGCACATAATAATCTGGGCTTAAATGCCCAGCCGCAGCAAAAGCAGCTTTGCGTCCTTTCCATAATTTCAATCGGGTTTCTGGGTCAGTAGCAGAAGTGACATTCCGCGCCCCATTCTTTTTACAAATTTCGGTAACTCGCTGTTTATTCCCCACAACTTCCACTTCTAAACCGTCAATTTCTATTAGCAAAATGGCAGTAGCATCGCGGGGATAACAATTAGTTGCGACAACATCTTCAACTGCATTGATGCTGAAGTTGTCCATCATTTCCATACCACCAGGAATAATGCCAGCGCTGATGATGTCAGAAACAGTTGCCCCGGCAGCTTCAATACTAGTAAAATCTGCCAACAGCACACAAATTGATTCTGCACTTTTGAGAATTCGCAACGTAATTTCTGTGGCAATTCCTAAAGTACCTTCGGAACCAACAAAAACACCTGTTAAATCATAACCAGGCATTTCTGGAATTTGTCCACCTATATCGATAATTTCCCCTTCTGGCGTGACAATTTTTAATCCTAAAACGTGGTTAGTAGTAACGCCGTATTTAAGACAATGTACGCCACCAGAATTTTCGGCAATGTTGCCCCCAATAGAGCAGATAATTTGACTAGAAGGGTCAGGAGCATAGTAAAATCCAGCACCACTAACAGCTTGTGTTACCCAACTATTAATCACCCCTGGTTGTACAACAGTCCGTTGATTTTCTAAATCAATGCTGAGGATTTGCCGCATTAAGGAAGTAACAATTAAAACAGAATCTTCTAATGGTAAAGCGCCGCCAGATAGACCAGTACCAGAGCCACGTGCGATGAAGGGTATAGAATATTGATTGCATATCTTCACAACTTGGGCAACTTGTTCTGTAGTTTTGGGTAACACCACCACAGCCGGACGTTGGCGATAGCCAGTTAAACCATCACATTCATAGGTAATGAGTTCTTCGCGGCGTTGCACCACACCATTTTTGCCAAGGACAGCCTCGAATGCTTTGAGAATGGGTTTCCAGTTGCGTTGTTTTTTATCTTGGGTAAGCATAGTTTTTTAAAGTTCAAGGTAGATGTTGCAGGCTGGTTAGTATAGCTGTAATTACTATTGTTGCAAGAATAGCAGTCAAAAGTGAGTAAAAGCGATGTGTGACGACAAACCGCTTTGCGTCTATGCCTTTGATGTAGAGTAAGTGCGATCGCATGATTTGAGTACAGAAGGTGCGATGTCTCTTAACAAAGATATTTTTTCTAAGTCTAAATACTCATTCTATCCCTAGCTTTGTTCCATCCTAATGTGCGCTCTACACATAAACTGCTGGTGACAAGCTGCTTCCTAAATATGGAGTAAGAACACAGATTCTATAGGCTGAGATAGCGATATCACTTATCTTCAGCTTATACCTAAGTAGCACTGATAGTTTCATGGATTAGTAAATTAATTTTCCTATTTTGTCAATGTAGTGGTCTTGCTTACCAAGCTTAACTTCTGCCAGCCCTTCTGAAAATTCATTAGCACTATCAAACTGGGGTTGGATGACCAACTGCCCAATCTTGTCAATGTAACCCCACTTGTCCCCAATATTCACTGCTGCTAGCCCTTCGGAAAATTTTAAAGCCACATCAAACATCGGTTCAATGACTACTCCTCCACTCTTGTCAATATAGGCAAACTTGTAGTCAAATTTATAGCCCATATTTACTGCTGCAAGACCTTCGGAAAAAATTCCTTGCGATAGTAGTGCATGATCTTCAAACTGAGGTGGAATAACTAGTTGTCCAACTCTATTGATATAGCCCCACTTGTCATTGATTTTGACCATTGCCAACCCTTCGTAAAAATCCCAAGACTCATCAAATTGAGGTTGAATGACTAATTGCCCGATTTTGTCAGTATAGCCCCATTTATCATTGATTTTGACAGCTGCTATTCCTTCAGAAAAACTTCCAGCTTCATCAAATTGGGGTTGAATTACTAATTTATCACTTTTGTCAATATAGCCCCACTTGCCATTGATTTTGACAACTGCTATTCCTTCAGAGAATCCCAAAGTTTCATCAAATTTGGGTGAGATAACTAGTTGCCCACTTTTGTCTATATAGCCACATTTACCAGCTATCAAGACTTCTGCCAGTCCTTCATAAAAGTTACTAGCAAATTTAAATTGGGGTAAGATAATTAGCTGCCCGATCTTGTTGATATAACCATAGCTAAACTCGCTGCCAATCTTTACTAATGCTAACCCTTGATAAAATTGCCAAGCTTTATCAAATTGGGGTTGAATGATTACCTTTCCTGTCTTATTAATATAGCCATACTTTTCGCCAATCTTAATTGGTTTTGGTGATGATTCAGGAGATGGTGCAAGCCTTAAACCAGAGTGGTTTAAGGCTTGCATTGCCTCATTGGCATTTTTATAACGTTGGTGGAAATCACGTCGCACCATTTTTGTCAAAAAGTCTGCTAGCCCATCACTAACTTGAGCACAGTCGCGCCATATTAATTCCAGAGTCTTAGATTTTGGTAGTTGTTGTGGGGGTAATCCAGTTAAAGCTTGGATTGCTGTAACTCCCAAAGCATAGATATCACTACATAGCTGAGGATGCCCTTCCCATTGCTCATTCGGCATATAACCACGAGTACCAATGGCCATCGTGGTGCTAATTTTTCCTTGACTATTAATTCCTGAAGTGCTGATTTCTTTAATTGTCCCAAAGTCAATCAGGACAAGTTTATTATCTGAATACCGCCGCATCAAATTTAATGGCTTGATATCTCGATGAATCACATTCTGTTCGTGGACAAAAGCTAGCACCTCTAAAATATCTTGTAAAAGTTGAATCACATCAGCTTCACTCCACGGTTTTCCTGAAGTGATTTCATTACTCAGATCATGCCCATCAATGTATTCTTGGATTAGATAAAATTCTTTATATTCATCTAAAAAGTCATAAAGTTGGGGAATTTGGAGGTGTTCCTTACCCAATGTGAATAGAATTGCTGCTTCTTTTTTGAACCTTTCTACAGTATCTATATCTGGAGTTTGGGGTTTGGTCAACCGCTTGATAACGCACTTATACTTAGGAGTAACAGGTAAATCCTGCGGGTATTCAGCTAGATAGGTTTCCCCAAATCCACCCGCTCCTAATTTTTGGATAATTTTGTAACGCTGTCGCAGTATGTATCCAATCATTATGCTAATGTTACAGACCTTTATCTGTAGATTTTGACACAACCTAACCGTTATTGTAGGTAAACGACTACGCACTCTCTCATCCCCAATCAACTAACCTAGAAATAACGCTCTCAAATACTGGATAAAATCATGGTTCAGCAAGTTCTAATCAATGATGATGATTACTATGTGCCAGATGCCAACCAGCTAGTCACTGAAGATGATACACCTGTGGACAATTTTGCTTCTGAAAAACAACAACGCCTCTTAGTTGGTTCTCTTTACAGTTCTCTACAGCAGCAAAGTTTGTTAGCAGCAGCGAATGTTGGTATCTACCATACAGACGGTCAACCCGCAATTGTACCCGACGTTTTTCTCAGCTTAGATGTGCAAGTACCTCAAAATTGGTGGGAAAAACAAAATCGCTGTTATATGGTTTGGCGTTTTGGCAAACCTCCAGAAGTCGTGATTGAAATTGTCTCTAATAAAGAAGGTGATGAACTGGGCAAAAAACTGAAAATTTATGAACAAATGCGGGCTAGCTACTACATCGTATATGACCAGAATCAGCAATTAGGAGAAAAAGTCTTGCGCGTTTATGAGCTTAGAGGAAGGCGCTACTTTGAAACTTCCGAAAATTGGTTAGAACAAGTTGGTTTAGGTGTAACTTTGTGGGAAGGAAAATTTGAAGATAGACAAGATACTTGGTTACGCTGGTGCTACCAAGATGGTAATGTTTTATCGACTGGAGATGAACGCGCTTCCCTAGCCGAACAACGCGCCCAAATCCTAGCAGATAGATTACGGGCTATGGGTGTAGATCCTGATACTCTCTAGAAGACTTGCTGTAAAGACGCAAAGTTAAGTTTTTTACGTCTTTACATGAGCAAAAATTTCTCACGAACTTGTGCAAATTATAAACTTATTTATACGATGCCAAACCTTCTCTAATAAATTAGGATCGTCTGAATCAAACCATTCAATTTGCGGATATGCTCGAAACCAAGTGCGTTGTCGCTTGGCAAATTGTCGTGTATGCAAAACTGTTAATTCTTTGGCTTCATCTAAAGAAATATCCCCAGCCAAATATTGCTTGATTTCTTGATAGCCCAAAGTATTCAATAAAGACAAATCAGCGCCATATTTTTGACAAAGATACTCTACTTCAGTAACCAAACCATTTGCTATCATTTGCTCAGTACGCTGTTGAATACGAGCAAGCAACTTTTCAACATCGCAATCTAAACCAATTTGCAAAATCGGGTAATTCGGCGGATTCTCCCCTTGCTGTTCTGAAATCGGATATCCAGTAACATAATATACTTCTAATGCTCTTAAAGTTCGCACTAAATCATTGCCATGAATTTTTTGTGCTGCAACTGGGTCAACTTGTTGTAACATTGCGTAGAGTTGTTTTTGACCCAGAGATTCAAGCTGCGATCGCAATTCCATTTGTGGTGCAACTCTCGGAATTTTCATCCCTTGGGCAATCGAACGTATATATAAACCAGTGCCACCAACTAGGAACAGTGGTGTAACACCAACAGAAGCAATTAAAGCTTGTGCTTGCTGCTGATAATCTGATACTGTCATCATATCTGCTGGATTGCAGATATCTATTAAATAGTGTGGCACCAATCTTTGTTCAGCTACAGTTGGTTTAGCTGTCCCAATATCAAACTCACGGTAAACTTGACGAGAATCAGCACTCAGAATTACAGAACCCAAACGCATCGCCAAAGCCAAAGCTAAACCCGATTTACCCGTTGCCGTTGCTCCACAAATCACAATTAATTTTGTCATTAGTCATTTGTCATTTGTCATTTGTCATTTGTTATGGGGCATTGGGCATTGGGCATTGGGCATTGGGCATTGGAAAGAGGACTTGGAGACAAGGAGAATTGGGGACAAGGGGAAAGACTTGTTGTAAGTTCTAAACTTTTGTCACCTTGTCACCTTGTGCCCTTGCTTCCCCTGCTTACCCTGCTCCCCCAGCCCCTCTGCTCCCCTGCTCCCCTGCTCCTCTGCTCCCCCAGCCCCTCTGCTCCCCTGCCCCTCTGCCTCCCTTGCCCTCTTCCACGGTACTGCAACCCCAGTATAAACTTCTCTTGAAAATGCCCTACAGACGCCAGCAAGGCTTTTGTGTTACAATTTTGGAGTGTTTTTACTTTTATTTGCCTTTCGGCGATTTTAAACCCACGCATCAGGAGAGTTTACATGACGAGCAGTTACAGTGCCGATCAGATTCAAGTTCTGGAAGGTCTGGAAGCCGTCCGCAAAAGACCAGGAATGTACATCGGTACCACTGGGCCGCGAGGACTCCACCATTTAGTTTACGAGGTGGTGGACAATTCAATCGATGAGGCTTTGGCGGGTCATTGCACTCATATAGAAGTGGATATCAACGCTGATGGTTCGGTGACTGTAACAGATGATGGTCGCGGTATTCCCGTAGATACTCACTCGCGTACCGGGAAATCGGCTTTGGAAACCGTAATGACGGTACTGCACGCTGGTGGTAAGTTTGGCGGTGGTGGTTACAAAGTTTCGGGAGGATTGCACGGGGTTGGTATTTCTGTTGTTAATGCCTTATCTGAAGTTGTAGAAGTTACAGTTTGGCGAGATAAAAAGGTTCATCTTCAGCGCTATGAACGTGGTGTCCCAGTTAGTGAACTGCAAGTCAAGCCTTACAAAGAAGCTAGAACAGGAACTTCTGTTACTTTTAAGCCGGATGTCCAAATATTTACTACTAGCATTGAGTTTGATTACATCACTTTATCAGGTCGCCTACGGGAATTGGCGTATCTGAATGCAGGTGTCAAAATTACTTTTACTGACCACCGTTTAGAACTACTAAAAAGCGATACAGCCAAGGTAGAAACCTACGAGTACAAGGGTGGGATCAAAGAGTACATTGCGTACATGAACCGTGAGAAGCAACCACTGCATGAAGAAATTATCTATGTGCAGGGGGAACGGAACAATGTACAAGTGGAAGTTTCTTTGCAGTGGTGTACTGATGCTTACACGGATAATGTACTGGGTTTTGCTAACAATATTCGCACGGTGGATGGTGGTACACACTTAGAAGGGTTAAAAGCAGTTCTGACTCGGACATTAAATGCGATCGCCCGCAAACGAAATAAAATTAAAGAGAATGAACCTAACCTCAGTGGCGAACACGTCCGTGAAGGTTTGACTGCGGTAATTTCGGTTAAAGTCCCCGATCCCGAATTTGAAGGACAAACTAAAACCAAACTCGGTAATACTGAAGTGCGGGGAATTGTCGATTCTTTGGTAGGAGAAGTCCTTACCGAGTATCTAGAATTTCATCCCAGCGTTGCTGATTCAATTTTAGATAAAGCTATCCAAGCCTTCAAAGCCGCAGAAGCAGCGCGTCATGCACGGGAATTAGTCAGACGCAAATCTGTACTGGAATCTTCACCATTACCCGGTAAATTGGCAGATTGTAGTTCTCGTGACCCTGGCGAATCCGAGATATTCATCGTAGAAGGGGACTCAGCCGGCGGGAGTGCCAAACAAGGACGCGATCGCCGTACTCAAGCTATCTTGCCTCTACGTGGTAAAATTCTCAACATTGAAAAAACCGACGACGCTAAAATTTATAAAAATAACGAAGTTCAAGCGTTAATTACAGCCCTCGGTTTAGGTGTCAAAGGTGATGAATTCGATTCCACCCAACTGCGCTATCACCGGATAGTCATCATGACTGATGCTGACGTAGATGGAGCGCACATTCGGACTTTGTTGTTAACATTCTTCTATCGATATCAGCGATCGCTCATCGAACAAGGCTTTATTTATATTGCTTGTCCCCCACTGTATAAAGTAGAACGTGGACGTAATCATGAGTACTGCTATAGCGATCGCGAAAAAAATCAAGCGATCGCCAAATTTCCGGCTAACGCCAACTATACCATCCAACGCTTCAAAGGTTTGGGTGAAATGATGCCACAACAACTCTGGGACACCACCATGAACCCAGAAACTCGTAAAATGAAGCAAGTCGAAATTGAGGATGCCGCCGAAGCCGATCGCATCTTCACAATTTTAATGGGCGATCGAGTCGCACCCAGACGAGAATTCATCGAAACCTATGGCTCTAAACTCAACTTCACCGATCTAGATATCTAAGTACCAGCAGTCCGAAATCATTTGTAAAAAACAAGATCCCCGATTTCTCAAATAAATCGGGGATCTTTAGCTTTCAAGTATTGCTTGACATTACTGCAACACAGCGCAAGGGACGTAGGAGAGGGACTGGGGGAGAGATCAAAATAGCACTCGTCGAACTCACGTATTTTAGTAAAGACTTGATATCCAAAATTTTATAAAAACTACCTCTTTTGGTTGATGACAAATTATGTATTTTAGAAAAAATTCGGATTAATATTTTTCCCACTACAAATTATGTCGTTAGATGAGTGACTATATTCACAAATTCATTAACTATTGTTAATAATTCCTTATTAACTGGATTCTACACAAAGCTATGAAAGTGAGCAAAAGCATAGTAGGAACATTGTTCAATATTATTGGCATCGGTAGCTTAGTTGCTCTGTCTGCCTGCGCTCAACCTGTTGTAGAAACTCCTACAGCAACTGTCCCTTCAACAACTGTCTTGCCCGTCACGCCAACTCCTACTCCTACTATTGCCACCCAAAATTTAGCAGAATTGGCAAAGTCAGCAGCTAGTCAAGGACAGTTTAAAACTCTTATCCAAGCAGTGCAAGCTGCCGGATTAACTGAACAATTGGCGACACCAGGCCCTTATACAGTATTTGCACCTACTGACGCTGCTTTCTCTGCTTTACCAAAAGCTACTCTAGACCAACTCTTACAACCAGCAAACAAACAACAATTAGTCAAGCTTCTGTCCTACCACCTCATACCTGGAGGAATTACCTCGCAGCAATTGACATCTGGAGAAGTTAAAACAGTTGAGGGTAGTCCGGTTAAAATCGCAGTCGATCGTGCCAGCAACTCAATCACAGTCAACAACGCTAAGGTGACTCAGCCAGACATCCCAGCTAGCAACGGCATCGTTCATGTAGTCGATCGGGTACTTGTGCCACCTAATTTTCCTGCAAGTCTAAACACCACCCCAACACCACGCTAATTCTGCAAAGTTCATAGTCTCCAGTTTTCAACTTTGAAAGCCATTGTGATTTTGAATTAATCTCTAATAATCAATAAAAAAAATTAAGTTGACTTGTCATACAAGTAATAGGCTTTACTACAAAAACTACATAAATTTCATTTTTTCGCTTGCAAATTCATATAATTTACCAATTGTCAATATTGTCAAAACAATCAATGCTCAATTGTTAGCAAAACTACCAACTTTATTGGAAAGTTAGTCCAAATAATACTCTTTGCTCTGACTCGCTGATTAATTTGAACCACTAGCTAGAAACACATTTGTTATGCTTTAAGGAAATAACTAAATATCATCTATCCAACAGCAATTAATAAGTATTTTGAGGATTTCTCATTATCAGATGACAAAAAATTACCGAAATAAAAGTATTGAAATTTACAATTAATTTACGTAAAAAGTCCTTGTAACTAAATCATCAGGTAATCTGCTGGGTTCTCTGTGTTCGAGGTAATAGCTGTTGAAAGTACACACCAGAAGGCTGAAAACTTGTTAATATCTTCATGTAGTGCTGTGGCGATCGCGATCGTCTTGTATGTATCTAATGTACTTTTGCCTAAGAGTAAGACAAGATTGGCAAGTTCGCAGGACAAATTGTTTTTGAATTGATTAAAATATCCTTGTATACAATAAAAAAAGTTTGTCAAGTTTCATAGGGCTGAAATCACCACAGTGCGCTAACGTGTGAATAAGACCAAATTAGTAAACCTAAATCGATCTGCGATCGCATCGATTCTGCCACCGCCTCAACTCCTCAGTTAAGGTAGTTAGTACGCAAAAGGTTAACTGCTTTCAGGCAAACACCACCGTTGTTGTATTTACCCAAGGACAATACCCGTTTTAGTCTAAGGGATGCTTAATTTATGAAGGAAATGTAAAAATGGTTAGGTTAAGAGGAATAGTCTGAGTTAACATATAATTCACTCTTTCTCAGTAATTAATGTTGTGTAAAATACATGAAATTCGGCATAAGCAAGCGTACTTACTTCGTAATGTAATAAGAGCGTCACTGCAATTCCGAAAAGTAGAGAAAAAATTTCCGGGTATAAATCCCGTTTTCAATGTCTTTTTGGTGAAAGTAGCTAAAAGTTGCTTAATGAATTCATGATTAATACACAAAAAGAGTGCAATTTCTGTGAAACAGGCTACAATCGGAAGAGTCTTTATACAAAAATCTGCCAACAGTATGAACTCATTTGTATAGAGTGGTAAATTTTTTGATAAAGGCGAGTCTTTCTTTTGACCAGTTAGTTGAAAGCAATATGTGATAGCAACACATATAACATTTACTAAAGTGAGCAAGTCACCTTTAGTAGTTGCTTAAACTAAAGTAAAAACCCTCCTACCGGAGGTCTAAAATTTCCGAAAATATCTCTGGCAAATCTGCCAAAAAGCTTATTTTCGGTTGGCAATTGGCTCGTTTAAAAGAGCAGTAAACACATCTTGAGTAATTGATTCTGCAAGGAGCATGAGGAACGCGGCATGAACCAGGCTAACAACGTACTCGAAAGCATATATCAGCCTGACCTAGAAATAATGAATCAGCCTGAGCTCGAGTTAGAAGAACTCTTAATAGACGATGAAGAGGACTTGCTGATCGTAGATGAAGGTGACGAGGAATTTTTAGAGCCTCAGTCTGATGAGGACGACGCAAAGTCTGGAAAAGCCGCTAAATCGCGTCGTCGGACACAAAGCAAGAAAAAGCACTATACAGAAGATTCAATTCGGCTTTACTTGCAAGAAATTGGTAGAATTCGTCTGTTGCGGGCAGACGAAGAAATTGAATTGGCGCGGAAAATAGCCGATTTGCTGGAATTAGAGAGAGTACGCGAAAGACTCTCGGAGCAATTAGATCGCGATCCTCGAGATAGTGAATGGGCAGAAGCAGTACAACTGCCACTACCAGCCTTTCGTTATCGCCTCCATGTTGGTCGTCGGGCCAAAGACAAGATGGTGCAATCTAACCTCCGTCTTGTAGTTTCAATTGCTAAGAAATACATGAATCGTGGTTTGTCGTTCCAGGACTTAATTCAGGAAGGCAGTCTCGGTTTGATTCGTGCCGCTGAAAAGTTTGACCACGAAAAAGGTTATAAGTTTTCTACATACGCTACATGGTGGATTCGTCAAGCAATTACCCGCGCGATCGCAGATCAATCTCGCACAATTCGGCTTCCAGTTCACCTTTACGAAACCATTTCTCGGATTAAGAAAACTACCAAGTTACTATCTCAAGAAATGGGTCGCAAACCCACCGAGGAAGAAATCGCTACTCGCATGGAAATGACCATTGAGAAGTTGCGGTTTATTGCAAAATCTGCCCAGTTACCAATTTCATTAGAAACGCCAATTGGTAAAGAAGAAGATTCTCGGTTGGGCGATTTTATTGAATCCGATGGTGAGACACCAGAAGACCAAGTTTCCAAAAATCTTCTGCGCGAAGACCTTGAAAAAGTTCTCGACAGTCTCAGCCCACGCGAACGGGATGTTCTCAGATTGCGTTACGGTTTGGATGATGGTCGGATGAAGACCCTTGAGGAAATCGGACAGATTTTCAACGTCACCCGCGAACGGATTCGTCAAATTGAGGCGAAGGCACTCCGCAAGTTACGCCATCCAAATCGTAACAGCGTTCTCAAGGAATATATTCGGTAGTCAATTAGTCATTAGTCATTAGTCATTAGTGAATAAGCAAATGACAAATGACAACTGACAAATGACAAATGACAAAAAAATAAAACCTGGTAGTGAATTAGCACTCCAGGTTTTTTTATTTATAGGTCATCTTAAATATTAAAACTTATTATAGGATGCCCCAAAAATGTAGAAATCCTTGACCAGAAAAAAGCTCAACCAAAACGGCTGCTAAAAAGCCAATCATTGCCAAGCGACCGTTCCAAATTTCTGCTTGTGGGGTAAAGCCCCAACGCCAAGCGTTGCGATCTTCAATTATGGGAGTAGTGACTTTTGTTGTGGTTGCATTTGTCATGGTTAGAACTCCAAATTCAATTTTTAATGTTTATTGCCTTATGTAAACTAATATAACAAATATTTTCATAAAGGCAACATTTTTTATATTTTTGTTTCCATAGCTTGACATAAATAGAAATAGCTATTTATACAGACTAAAACATCAGCCTTCAGTAAGAGTTTCTGAGATAGAGAAATGTTATTCAGACTTTTAGCTTGATAAAAATCTCATTAATTTAGTTAAATTGCTTGATTTTCAATATATTTTGCCTTTTAAAATAAAAAAATTATTGAGAATTTAAGTTACTACCAGACAATTTCCATTTCTTTTGCAGTCGAGACCAAACCAAGCTTCTCGTAGATATGTTTACTATCCTCAGTGGTGTGAAGCCAGAGGCGTTTTGCCTCAGTTGCTCTCACAAAGCTGATAATTTCCTTTAATAATGCTGTTGCAATTCCGTGTCCTCGCCACATCGGAATCGTATAAACGTTCTGTAGCCTTCTAAGCCTGAGAGATTGCGATTGTAAGGGGGTCGTTGAAAAAATACCAAGCCGTTAGTGGCAACAATTTGACTATCCACTTCAGCTACCCAAGCTAAAAACTCACCCGTCGGCATTTTTTCGCCAAGATATCTTCGAGTTGCTTTTGCTAGGTTTGTGGTGTCAGAATTACCTTTAATTTCGCCAGCTTCCCGCAGGAGTTCGAGACGCATTTGGATTAGCGCCTCTAAATCCTGCAAGTTGGCTTGTCGCAAGTTGAACATCACCTTAATTTACGATCGCACTTCCGCCACGGTGATGATTTTTTCATCGCGGTTGAGTTGGAGGATGCTTTCACCTTTGACATCTCTACCTAAGAGCGGCACTGTTTCCACAGGTATCCGTACGACCCGCTCCTTATTCGTTACTAAAGCTATCTCGCCAGATGCGATCGCCATCACCATACCAGCTAAGTTGTCAGTTTTGCTAGCAAATTTCAGCGCTTGCGTGCCTAAATCACCGCGATTAGCCGCTCTTAACTGACTCGCAGCCATCCGCTTGGCATATCCTTCTTGAGTAACTAGCAACAGTTGGTCATCTTTACCGACAGTGACACAGCCAACCATTTGCTGATTTCTCAATAGTCGAAATGCTTGTAAACCCATTGCTGTGCGTCCCATGACCGGCAATTGTTCATCATTGACTGCAAAGCGCAACATTCGCCCACCGGAACTAGCTAAAATCAGATGCTCCCCTGGAGCGATGAACTGGGTGAATGACAATTCATCATCATCTTTGAGCTTCAAAATTGTGATTCCGCGCCGAGTCAGGTTAGTCAATTCTCCCAAAGACAGACGCTTAATTCTTCCCTGTTTTGTTAGGAGAATCATCTGCCTATTTTCGAGGTTTTCCGGCAGTAAAAAGCGGCTGACCACAGCTTCTTGAGTGCCTTGAGCAGTACTACTGAGCATAGCGATCAAAGGTTTTCCCCGTGGAGAACGCCCAGTCGTTGGGGGAATTTCTCCCACATTCACCGGATACACTTTGCCACCACCAGTTAGTATTAGCAAGTCTTTCCCTGTGTCGGTCAACACAGTTTGGATAATGAAGTCATGATCGTGTAGACCATTTTCAGCTTTTGACTTTCTCCCAGATGGCTGGGTGCGGCGAACATAACCTCGTTGAGTAAATTCTAAAATAGCTTCCTCTACTGGTTCAGAAGATTTAAGTTCCTCCTTCTCTGCGCCTCTGCCCCTCTGCTCCTCTGCCCTAGACTTTTGCTCCTCTGCAATTTTCGTGCGTCGGGGATCGCTGTACTTGCGCTTGAGCGATCGCAAATCTTTTTTCAGTGCCTTTAATAATTCGCGGCGATCGTTGAGTAATTGCTCCAATAAACTAATTTGTTCGCTGATCTGCTCAAATTCCTGCTGCAAATTTTGCTGTTCTAAACTAGTGAGGCGACGCAACGGCATAGCTAGAATTGCATCTCCTTGTACCTCACTCAAATCCAGTCGGCTACAAAGGTTAATTTTTGCCGTACTCCCATCGGGAGCTTGGCGCAAAATTTGAATTACCTCATCCAAATTAGACAGCGCTTTCAGCAAACCTTCTACCAAATGCACGCGACTTTGGGCCTTACCCAACTCGTAATTGTAGCGACGGTTCAGCGTTTCTTCTCGGAATCTCAAAAACTCCTGCAACAGTTGACGCAAACTTAACTGGCGGGGTTGTCCATCCACTATTGCCAGCAGAATCGCCCCAAAAGTCATTTGTAAAGCAGTTTGGTGATATAAATTCTGGAGAACTTCTTGGGGATTGGTATCGCGTTTGAGTTCAATTACCACCCGCATACCTTCGCGATCGCTCTCATCCCGAAGATCGGAAATTCCTTGCAAGCGTCCTTGATTTACTAAGTCCGCTACCTTCTCAATCCAGGCAGCCTTATTCACTTGATAAGGCAATTCTGTAATGATAATTGCCGTCCGGCGCTTGTTTCCCCTAGCTGCTGGAATTTCCTCTAGAGTTGCGACTCCCCGCAGCAGAATTCCACCTTTACCAGTGGTGTACGCTTCCCGAATTCCCGCTTCACCAACTATTTCCCCACCAGTGGGAAAATCTGGCCCTGGAATTAGCTCAAATAATTTTTCATCTGGCAAATCTGGGTTGTCGATTAAAGCAATTAACCCATCGACAACTTCCCCCAAATTGTGGGGTGGTACATTTGTCGCCATTCCCACGGCAATACCAGAACAGCCATTGAGTAACAGAAACGGCAACTGAGCAGGTAACACCGTTGGTTCTTGCTGGGAATTATCGAAGTTACCGACAAATTCCACAGTTTCTTCACCAATTTCTGTCAGCATTCCCTCATGGCTGATCGGTGCGAGACGCGTTTCTGTGTAGCGCATCGCCGCTGGCGGGTCATTATCGACGCTGCCAAAGTTACCGTGTCCTGCCAGCAAGGGATAGCGGCTAGAAAAATCCTGCACCAGCCTGACTAAAGCATCGTAAACTGATTGGTCGCCGTGGGGATGGTATTTACCCAACACATCACCCACTACACGGGCACATTTTCGATAGGGTCTATCTGGTACTAAACCGAGTTCGTGCATTGCATACAAAATGCGCCGATGCACTGGTTTTAAGCCATCACGCACGTCTGGTAGCGCTCGCCCGACAATCACGCTCATGGCATATTCTAGATAAGACCGTTGCATCTCGGTGTGCAGGGCTGTTGGAATTACCTGTCCCGTTGAGAGAAGGTTTAACTGTTTTGCCATGAGTTTTTTCCCTGAAATTTAACTACACAAAAGCCGATGGAACTCAACACTGCGGCAACCACAGCATAACGGATGAAATGAGATTCATAACAAAATTTTGATAGTCACAGAAGAAAAAGCAGTACTATCATCCTTGATGACGAAGATGCACTTGACTATTAAAAAGGATGCACACGAGTATAATCTACATAAACTTAGTAGCCATGATACTTTCCATGATTGCAAATCTTTAATTTTGAATTCTGAAATTCTTGAATCTCCTCACCTCTATAACTAAAATTCTCATGAAAACTGTTTTAATTGTCGAAGACGATCTAATTAATGCTCGTGTTTTTTCCAAAATTTTGTCCAAGCGTGGTGGCTTGGGTGTAAAACACACTGAAAATGTCGAAGAAGTCATCAAAATTGCCCAATCAGGAGAAGCCGACCTGATTTTGATGGATGTTTCTCTCTCCAGAAGTGTTTACCAAGGCAAGTCTGTTGATGGAATTAAGATTACACAAATGTTAAAATCCGATCCAAAAACAGCAAACTTACCTGTGATTCTGGTGACAGCACATGCTATGGAAGGCGATCGCGAGAACTTTCTCAAGCAAAGCGGTGCTGATGGCTACATTTCTAAGCCAGTTGTTGACCATCAACAGTTCGTTGACCAAATCATCGCACTTCTACCCACAGACTAACACTGAAAATTAACGACTTATTTTCAGGAATACTTGCCCGCAAATGTTTTTAGGCAACTAATTCCTGTATTTATCTAGTATAGATGTACTACGAAAAGGTACTATTAGGCAAGTGGCAATAGGACAGTTAGGAGTTATGAGTGAGGAGTTGAAATATTTAACTTTTAACTCCTAACTTTTAACTTCTAACTCCTAACTCCTAACTTAGACTTTTATTGAGTCGGCTGTTTTCTAGGCGTAGGCGCTGATGATGAGTTTTCTCGTTGCTGTATGGCTGCTTGAATACGTGGTAATTCTAGGAATTTTTTCGTATCAGACAGTAGACGATCGCCCCAGAGATTTTCTTTGAGGAAATTTAAATTAGCATAGCGCGAATCGATACGGAGTGCAGTTTCTCCCAAGGTTAGTCCTTGTTGGCGATCGCCTTTAGTATAGAGTGCCACGGCTAAGGCCAATAAAGGTTCTGCCGCTTGTTTTTCAAGGGTTACAGCAGATTGCCATCGCTTAATTGCTTCAGGGATATTACCCTGTTCGTAGTTGATTAAGCCAATGTTGTTGAGTGCGGGCCAGAACTTTTTATCTTGGGAGACGGCTTTATCATACTGTGCGATCGCATCTGGCAATTTACCCAGCAAATAATAAGCATTACCCAAATCAAATAATCCCTCTGGATCGTTGGGTTTTAACTTCAAACCATCTTGATAATTGACAACAGCAGCCTGGTAATTTTTCTGCTGAAAATTTGCTGAACCCAAAGCAAACAAAATATCACCATTTTTGGGGTTAAGAGATTGCGCTTTTTTCAGACTAGCGATCGCGCCATCAAACTCTTTGGATTGCAACTGCAATCCACCCAACAGCAACCACACTTTATCATTCCCAGGAGCCAGTTGACTAGCCAGCCGCGCTCGTGGCAAAGCTAAGTCAACCTGTTGAAACTGAGCTAGTTGAGCCGCCTCTTGTGCCAAGCTCAACCCCTGCTTTTCTAACTTTGTCGCATCTAGTTGCAATGTATGGGGTATTAATGCCTGCGCGTTAGCGGCTTTTGGCATACTCCATAAACTACAGACCATTAAAAGAGAAATCAAACGAATATGTTTAGGCACACTACCGCCTTTAAGCCACTAATCAAAGAATCTTTCAGCTAGCTTAAACGATCTGCGCTGTTGGCGGTAGCAAAATCTTATAAAGAAAGGCAGGAGGCAGGAGCAGGAAGCAGGGGGAGCAGGGGAGCAGGGGGAGCAGGGGGAGCAGGGAGATGAGGGAGTGAGCGAGTGAGCAAGTGAGGGAGTTAGGGGACAAGGGGACAAGGAGATAAACAAAACTCCTAACTCCTAACTCCTAACTCCTAACTCAGCACTCAGCACTCCTAACGCCCAATGCCCCATACCAATTAAACAATTGATGACTTTGGTCATACATCAGTCTGGAATTACTAGTGACTTTGGTCATACATCAGTTTGGATGTTTTGAATGATAATTATTATGTATGAATTTATACGATGAGGTAAATATTAAACACTTTGATATCAAAAAAAAGCAACTGTCTAAAATTGCTTAATCCATACATCAGCAGAATAGAACTTTAATGTAAATAAGGAGTTGATTCGATGTTGAAACCAAACCGTATATCGATTGTATTAGCTGCTGCTGCGCTGATTCTTGTTCCCACTCTCTTGACTGCGCCTGCAAGTGCCCAGACGAAAGTCTACGTTGGTGGCGATCGCGATCGAGATTGGGATCGCGACGGCAGATCCAATTCTAGAGCCAGAGATAATTGGAACCGCGACGGCAGATCCAATTCTAGAGAAGTCAGAAACTCTAGAGACAGGGATAATTGGAACCGCGATCGCAGATCCTATCCTGTAGAAGTCAGAAATCCTAGAGATCGGGATAATTGGAATCGTGACAACCAATTTAATAGCAGAGTAGTCAGACTTGGTAATGGTGATATCAGATATCCCAATGGGCAAATTATTCCTGCTAGATCCGTAGTCAGACTGCGCGATCGAGGTTATTTCAGACTTCCTAACGGGGATATTCTTCTTCCCAATCAGGAAATTGTTCCTGCTGGGAGATTAGTAAGAGTGCGTGATGATTACTTCAGACTTCCTAGTGGATTAGTACTGCAAATCAACCTTTAAAACACTAAAAACTCAAAATCATTGTCAGTATTAGGCTACCAGGCTATAGTTTTAGCCGTGAATAACTAGCTCGGTAGCCGTTCTTTATAGACAAAATGGATATGAAAATTGATACACCAAATACCGTAGATTCCCCAGTTTTGGTTCCAGAGGTAAAGAAAAAAAAGAGCAGACGTAATTGGCTCTCTTGGCTAATAGCTCTTTGCCTTTTGGGTGGAATTGGCTATGCCGTTTATTACCAAGTAACGGTTGCTCCTCGTCAAGAAGCCAGACGCAGAGTGCTGACAAGGCCTGTAGAAAGGCAGAGTTTAACAATTACAGTTTCAGCGAACGGAACGGTGAAACCTGAGCGGTCAATCAACCTCAGCCCGAAAAATTCTGGCATCTTGAAAACACTGCTGGTGAAGGAAGGAGATATCGTCAAACAAGGACAGATTGTCGCTTACATGGATGATTCCAACCTCCGGGGGCAACTTACCTCCGCTCAAGGACAATTGGCACAAGCCGAGGCGAATTTGCAAAAAGCGATCGCAGGTAATCGTCCTCAAGATATTGCCCAATCACAAGGAGCATTAGACGAAGCCGAAGCGAATTTGCAAAAAGCGATCGCAGGTAATCGTTCTCAAGATGTTGCCCAAGCACAGGCACGCTTGCAAAGCGCTCAAGCCGCCCTTCGCCAAGCAGAAGATGATTTTGCTCGCAACCAGCAACTTTACAATGCAGGTGGTATTTCCCTTCAGACTCTCAACCAAAACCGTTCTAATCGTGACAGCGCCCAAGCGAATGTAAATGAAGCACAGCAAGCACTGGCTCTGCAAAAAGCCGGGTCACGTCCAGAAGATATCGAGCAAGCACGAGCTGTGGTGAAGCAGAGACAGCAAGCTTTGGCACTCCTGAAAGCCGGAACGCGCCAAGAAGATATTAATGCTGCTCGTGCCCAAGTAACATCAGCTCGTGGTTCGCTGCAAAACATCCAAGCTGAAATCAACGACACGATCATTCGCGCACCCTTTGATGGTGTGGTGACAAAGAAGTTTGCCGATCCAGGCGCTTTCGTGACACCGACAACTGCTAGTAGTGAAGTAGCTTCTTCTTCTTCTTCTTCAATCTTGTCTTTAGCTTCCACAAATGAAGTTGTCGCCAATTTAGCGGAAACAAATATTTCCAAAATCAGCCTTGGTCAAAAAGTCTCGATTAAAGCAGATGCCTACCCAGGAAAAACCTTTGAAGGTAAAGTCAGCCAAATTGCTGCCCAAGCAATAGTAGAGCAAAACGTCACCAGTTTTGAAGTAAGAGTATCACTTTTAGACCCTCAAAGACTATTGCGGTCTGGGATGAATGCAGAAGTAGATTTTCAAGTCGGTCAAGTTCAAAATGTTTTAGTAGTGCCAACAGCCTCGGTGGTTCGTCAAGAAAATGCCACAGGCGTGTTTGTGCAAGGAAAAAATAACAGACCTGTGTTCACTCGCATCGAGACTGGCGTCACCGCGAATAACTTTACCGAAGTTAAGTCTGGATTGACAGGAGACGAAAGAGTATTACTCAGTTTCCCACCAGGATCGCGTCCGCAATCAACACCAAGAGGAGGAGTTTTCCCTGGTTTAGGTGGAGGCGGAGGAGCCGGCGGAGGCGGAGGAAGAGGAGCAGGTGGCGGCGGAGGTCGTTCCGGCGGCAGTTCTGGCGGTGGTGGTCGTTCTCAAGGCAGTGGTTCCCCTTAAAGTTAGTTTTAAATAAAACATTATGTTTAAGATATTTAAGGGCTTTTACAAAGCGAAGAATACCCGCACAGTACCATTGCTGGAAATCTTGACAATGGCGGCGGAAACTCTGTGGAGTAACAAATTACGCACAGGTCTAACTATGTTAGGCGTGATTATTGGGATTTCTTCAGTTATTGCCATTACTTCTGTCGGTCAGGGAGTACAAAAAGGAGTTGAGCAGCAGATCCAAGCATTGGGTACAGATGTGATCCAAATCTTGGCGGGTGCGGCAAGAAGCGGGAATGTCCGTCAAGGAGTAGGTTCTAGCAGTACCTTGACCTGGGAAGATGCGAAAGCGATCGCTACACAAGCGCCATCAGCACAGCTGGTTTCTGCTTATCTCCAACGGACTGCTCAAGTTGTCTATGCAGGGCAGAACACCTCAACAACCATTTATGGCACTGATTTGAACTACCCAGAAGTCAGAAATACTCACCCCCAACAAGGGAGATATTTTACTCAGGAAGAACTAGATACTGCTGCACAGCTTGCCATTCTTGGCCCCACAGTTCAAAAAACACTCTTTGCACAAGGTGTAAATCCGATCGGTGAGAGAATTCGGATTCAAGGAGAGGCTTATGAAGTAATTGGGGTGATGGAACCTAAAGGCGCTCAGGGGCCAATGGATCGAGATGACCAGATTTTTATTCCTCTAACTAGTATGTCGAAGAGACTAGTTGGAAATAATGCCCTGGTAGGCGTTTCTGTAAGTGGAATTTTAGTCAAAGGCGCGAATCAGGAGCAGTTAGAAGCCGCTCAGTTTCAAGTCACCAATCTTTTACGATTGCGTCATAACATTTATCCGCCACAAGCTGATGATTTTCGGCTGACTAATCAAGCTGATATTGTTAGTACCTTTACTAGTATTGTGGGTTTATTTACAGTCATGGTGGTAGCAATCGCTGGAATTTCTCTGGTTGTTGGTGGCATTGGTATTGCTAACATTATGCTAGTTTCTGTGGTCGAGCGGACGCGGGAAATCGGGATTCGCAAAGCCGTAGGAGCCACTAATTCTGCCATACTTAATCAATTTTTAGCGGAAGCGATCGTGATTTCCATTGTCGGCGGAGGTATTGGGATGGTGACTGGCGTTTTATTAGCCTTTGTGGCTGCAAACGTTTTCAAATTCCCGTTTGTAATTTCTTTGTTGTCGATCGTTGCTGGCTTTGTACTCTCGTTAACCGTTGGCTTAATCGCTGGGGTAATTCCAGCACGGAACGCATCTAAATTAGATCCGATCAACGCTTTAAGAAGCGACTAAATAATTCGTAATTCGTAATTCTTATGCCAACAATGATTTGGATGGAATCTATTACTAAAACATACCACTTGGGAGAAGTTAGTGTTCCCATACTCAAGGGAATTGAACTCTCTATTGAGGAAGGGGAATATGTCTCAATCATGGGTGCGTCAGGTTCGGGTAAATCTACGCTGATGAATATTTTGGGATGCCTGGATCGTCCCACAACTGGAGACTATATTTTTGAAGGCAGAAACCTGACGACTTTTGATGATGATGAATTAGCCTATATCCGCAACCAAAGGATAGGTTTTGTGTTTCAACAATTTAACCTATTGGCGCGGGCAACAGCGTTGGAAAACGTGATGTTGCCAATGGTTTACGCCAATTTACCCAAGCCAAAACGTCGGGAAAGGGCATTAGAAGCCTTAGAAAAGGTAGGACTAGGGGGACGCATCGCTAACCGTCCTAGTCAACTCTCTGGCGGACAACAACAACGAGTAGCGATCGCTCGTGCTTTGGTTAACCGACCTGCATTAGTTTTGGCAGATGAGCCAACAGGAGCTTTAGATACTGAAACTTCCCATGAGGTGATGAGTTTACTGACTGAACTTAATGACCAAGGGATCACAATTGTGATTGTCACTCATGAACCTGATATCGCTGCTCAAACCCAAAGGATTATTCGAGTTCAAGATGGTTTGATTGTCGGCTAATTTGTTAAGATTAACCTTCTAAGGAGGAATTTAAGATTTAAACCTCTTAGGTCAATCAGGATGAAAACTTTTAATTATATCCTCAAAAAACCTAATTAATGACTATATCTAGATTATGAATTTCAGCTTATTCTTCGTGCATTCTGCCTGGGTTACTGTCGCGTTGGCGATTCTTCTTCCAAATGTAGTAAGTGCAGCAACTCCACTAAAAGCACAGAATTCTTCAAGCTCTGTACAAGTTCCCGATCGCCTCAACCCCAATCCCAACCCTCTGCAATTTCCAACTAAACCGGAGGAAGTAAGGATTCAGGGAACTGTGCCAATCAGTTTGGCACAAGCTTTGGAACTAGCAAAACGCAACAATCGAGACTTACAGGTAGCTATATTACAGCTAGAACGCAGTCGCTCGGCACTACGGGAGTCTCAAGCTGCCTTATTTCCGACTCTGGGAATAAACAGTAGTGTGACTAATAGTGGTAATGGTTTTAGTAACAATTCATCTCAAGCCAGCACCTCTTTTAATGGTTCAGCCCAACTGAATTATAATCTTTATAGTTCTGGGAACACACTAGCGGCTATCCGAGCCGCAGAAGAACAGCTACGGGTAGATGAGTTAAATGTTGAAAGTCAGTCTTTGACAATTAGCTTGAATGCGACCACTCAATACTACAATTTGCAACAAGCAGATCAACTAGTAAGAATTAATCAGTCTGCTGTGATTAATGCCCAGGCTAGTTTACGGGATACTCAAGCAAGAGAACAGGCTGGAGTGGGTACGCGGTTCGATGTGCTGCAAGCTCAGGTGAATTTAGCAAACTCCCAACAACAACTGACTAATGCGATCTCACAGCAGCAAATTGCCCGTCGTCAGCTTGCTACGTTGTTAAGTTTATCGCAGTCAGTTGATATCGCTGCCTCAGATCCCGTACAATTAGCGGGTCTTTGGTCGCAGACGGTAGAACAAAGTATTGTCCAAGCGTTTCAAAATCGTCCAGAGTTGCAACAGCAATTAGCACAACGTAATATTTCTGAGCAACAGCGACGACAGGCACTTTCACAGCTAGGGCCGCAAGTTAGTTTGGTAGGCAACTACAATCTGCTAGATCGGTATAATGATGGCGCGAGCATTACTGATGGCTATTCAGTAGGACTTCAAGGAAATCTAACTTTATTTGAAGGGGGAGCAGCAAGAGCAAGAGCGGCTCAATCGAGAGCTAATATTGCGATCGCAGAGACTCAATTTGCTAGCCAGCGCGACCAAATTCGCTTTGATGTAGAACAGTATTATGCTCAATTGCAATCCAATTTAAATAACGTGCAGACTTCTAGTGTGGCTTTAAATCAAGCCAGGGAAGCTCTGAATTTAGCAAGGTTGAGGTTCCAAGCTGGTGTGGGTACTCAAACAGAGGTAATTGATGCTGAAAATGACCTGACAAGAGCAGAAGGTAATCGAGTCGCAGCTATTTTGGATTACAATCGCGCTCTAGCTAATTTACAAAGATCGGTAACATCCAGGGCTTCGCGCTAAGATCAAATTATTAGACATCTGGTGAAATTAAATATGCGTTATCCAGAACCCTTGTAGAGACATAGCACTGCTACGTCTCTACATTCTTTTTTGCAATGTCTATGAAATATAGCAAGGGACTGGGGACTAGGGACTGGGGACTGGGTGAAAAGCCTTTTTGTGTCTAAATTTTATCATCTGTTAATGTCCGAACCTTTTTGGCTGTTGCTATAAATGTATAGCTGTAGTCAGATATGCTATACCAATTCAATTAATGATTGGAACATATTCTTGGATAAAGACGGGATAAATCGCGTCTCTACAAATGGTCTATTTGTCGCATTCTTTTTTCCAATTGGTATTAAAACAGTGTTGATTGCTCAAAGCTTTAGAGCAACTGGGTTTATACTTAGTACTCAGCACTTAGCACTCAGCACTCAGCACTCAGCACTCAGCACTCAGCACTCTTAAGGTACAGTAATTACTGCTACTGGGCAATGGGCTTTACTCAGAATTGCATCGACTCTATGACCGAAGAAAACGCGACCCGTAACCATGCGGATACTACTCCCTAGAAGAATTAAGTCAACTTCCTGAGTTTTGGCAAACTTGAGGATTTCCTTTTCTGGGCTGGTTCCTTGAAGAATATAGGTTTTGACATCAGCACCCAGATTGCGGGCAATTTCTGCTTGCTGTTCGAGCATATCGTGAGCAATTTCCTTGACTGGAGCTAGCGATCGCTGTTCGTAAAGAATATACTCAACCTGTGGCAAATTAATTACGTTAACGATCGTAACTAATGCCCCGGTTTGAGCTGCGATCGTACTTGCCATCTCTACAGCATTTTTACTATATTCTGTCCCCACCGTTGGCACCAAAATCTTGTTGATCTGTTGTTGAGGAATTTTGCATATCTCGCCTTTCGGTTGGGGTAGATGCGACTTTACCACCATCGTTGCACAAGGTGCTTCTTGGACAACCCGATCGACAAGCAAATTGAACAATGCTTTCTGGGGGCGGATCTGTTCCGAAGCTCCGAGTACAATCAAGTCATAGTTTTTGTTTGCTTCATTCAAAATTACCTCCGCTTTATTACGCCCCGACTCGGTTTTTGTTTGCAGGGTGGTATCAGCAGGTAGCTGCATTTCCTCAGTTACAGCAGCTAAAGCAAGGTCTGCGGCAGTATCTTTAACCTGGGTTGCCTCCATCCGGCGGGCTTTGCTTTGAGGTTGCTTATCACTCAGGGCATATAAAGATGTAACTTCTATCGAGTTTTGGTGAGCCATGTAACCGACTAGTTGCGCTGCCAGTTGGATGTTGGGCCCACCACTAGTGGGTATTAAGACACGCTGGATTTGCTTGATAAAGCTGCGGCTATCCTGTTCTTCTTGTTCCAAACGTCGAGCTTCCTCTTCACCCATAACCACCTTCGACAAACACCAGCGCAGCAGGGGTGGAGCCATTAGGGAAGTGACGATCGCTACCATGACAATAATCGAGTACATCTGGGGATTCAGCACTCCCAAAGATAAACCAATGGTGGCAACGACAATTTCCATCGCCCCGCGAGCATTCATCCCGGAACCCATCGCCAAACCTTCCCAATGACTCAAGCCGCCCGCACGAGAACCAAGGTAAGCACCTGTAAATTTGCCAACACAGGCGACAGCCAGAACAATCAAGCCAAATATCAATGTTTGAGGGACTAACAGAGCGAGTAAATTAACTTTCAAGCCTGCTGAAGCAAAGAAAATTGGCGCTAGAAAGCTTGCTGTAAAAACTTCTAACATGTGTCCAGCTTCATTGCTAAAGCGGCGGGATTGGCCTGCTAGAATCCCCAGCACGAAAGCACCTAATGCTGCTTCTAGACCTAATGCGTGGGTAAGTGCTGCTGCCGAGAGCGAAAGAATTAGCACAACCGACATACTCGCGGCGATTCCACCAACATAGTCATCAACCCACCGTAATATCTGGTCTACGATGGTACGCCCAATTGTAAAGGCGATCGCTAAAAACAATATCGCCGCGCTCACAGAATGGAAAATTGTCCCAAAGTCAAATTTGCCGCTACTAGCTAAACCTGAAACCACAGAAAGTAAAATCCAGCCGATGGTGTCGTCAGTCATCCCAGCAGCTAAGGTAACTTGACCAATGTCACGGCGAATCAGGTTTAAGTCCATCAGCACCTTCGCAATCACTGGGACTGCCGAAATACTCATTGCTGTGGCGATAAATAGACTAAATACCAATCGCTTTTCTGGGTCGGCTAAAAAACTATCTGGCAATAGCCAGCCCAGTCCAAATCCAGTGATAAACGGGATAATAATTCCGCCCAGTGAAATCAAAAGAGCCGTTTTACCTTTACGAAGAATCAGCTTTAGATCCGTCTCCAACCCAGTCACAATCAGCAAAAATAACACGCCTAACCAAGAAATCACCGAAAGTAAATTAGACTGTTCTTGACTTTTGGGAAAGATGTGCGCCTGTAAATCTGGAAGAAGCAAACCAAATAAAGAAGGGCCAAGCAGCACACCCGCCAGTAATTCTCCAACAACAGGCGGTAGGTTAATTCGGCGCATCAACTCACCTAATCCCCGCGCTACCAAAAGCAATAGTGACAGTTGCACTAGCACCAACAGCAGCTCGTGATGACCAAGAGGTTTAATTAAACCGTCACCTGCTGCTTTCTGCGCAGCGAGTACAGGCACTAACATTAGGGACAGGTTTTGCATATAAGCGTCCACAGGTTGGATTACAAATTTTTCAAGGGGCTGTTCAAGTAAATCCTGAAAATGTTTACTTCCACATCGGTCTAGGAGATTAAACTGTGATTGTGATTATTAACGGCAAGATTATCATGTGCGATCGCCCGAAGCTGTCAGTTCAGGAACAAAGCTCATCAACTTATTTTCGAGCGCGAACAAAGAACTTTGTAGTGTCTATCCAAAGACCTCGATCGGTTGCTAATTTCTCAATTTCTGCTTTGTACTCAACTTGCAATTGATTTAATTGTTCTGGTGATAATTTTGACAACAGAGGATTGCTTTTAAAATTTATATTAATTACTGTCATCGATAATCTGTTATCACTAAGAGAGTGATAACGTCCTGATGGTTCAATCTTAATTTCGATATCTCTAAAACCTGCCCGCTCAAGCAATTTACGACATTTTTCTGGAGTTCCCAGTGGTTCAAGAATATGTGGTAGTGATACACCCAAAACTCTAGCGCAGACCCTCTGCTGAAGAGATGCCATAATAGCAGTTTCGGGAGGACAGGTAAATGCCACATACCCTCCTGTTTTTAAGAAGCGATACCACTTTTGCAAAGTAGCAAGAATATCGGGAAAAAGTACAATTGCCTCACAGCAAAAGACAGCATCAAAACTACTATCGCTAAAGTTTAAATATTCTGCATCCGCCTCAATCAACTCGATATTTTGTAATTTTGCTGCTGCAATTTTTTGTCTTGCTTGATGCAACATCCCAGGAGTCATGTCAATCCCAATTACGTAGCCCTCTGAACCAACTTTTTCAGCTGCGGGTATCGCAACTAAACCTGTTCCAGTCGCCACATCAAGGATTTTCTGCCCCGAATGTAGCCCAACAAATTCAACTAAAAGCTTGGCTTCTAAAGGATGGCGAGTATCTTTTTCATGGTCATAAGTCGTTCTACTACCATAAAATTCTTTTAATTGCTGCTTATAGCTATCCCGATCGGTCATAACCAAATGCCAAATTTTCTCCACTTTATAGTAACTTTTCTTGTGATGTTGAGTTGCTCACTGCTGAACCCAACCCTGACAGTACAAGCTGCGTCTTCATCTACCACTGTTTACGAACAGCGTTTTATCCACAGTCCAGATGGTATCGGCAAATACTATATGGGGCGCGAAATTGCCCAAGTTATGGGATACACTGGCGCTGGCTGGCTAGAACGTTCCAGCCGGGAGCGAGAAGAACAGCCAAGTAAGGTAGTCAGCCTCCTCAATCTCAAACCTAATGATGTGGTGGCGGATATTGGCGCTGGTACAGGTTACTTAAGCTTTCGCATCGCGCCGTTATTAACAACAGGTAAGGTGTTAGCTGTAGATGTTCAGCCAGAAATGTTGGAAATCATTGAGTTGTTCAAAAAAGAGAAAAATATCACCAATGTTGAGCCAATTTTAGCCACTCTTAGTAACCCCAACTTACCATCTGAAAGTATCGATTTAGCCTTGATGGTGGATGCTTATCATGAACTTGAGTATCCTCAAGAAGTGATGCAAGGAATTGTGAAAGCGCTGAAACCTGGTGGCCGGGTAGTGCTGGTTGAGTATCGGGGTGAAAATCCTTTTATTATGATTAAACGTCTGCACAAAATGACTCAAAAACAAGTCCGCAAAGAAATGCAAGCTGTTGGTTTGGTTTGGCGGGAAACTAAAAATTTGTTACCTCAACAGCATTTAATGGTGTTTGAGAAACCCAACACTAATTCGTAATTCGTAATTCGTAATTCGTAATTCGTAATTAAAATGTCAAGTCATAATAAAGTAAAACTTCTTGCTATCTAGGAAAATCATGGTTAACCTCAAATATTTGTGCAGCAGTTGTCTAGTCATAATTCAGGAGTCATAATTCAGGAATCAGAATAGTTAAAAAATCAGAGAAATATTTGATGACTATTTTGGTATCAGTCTATTTTTTGGGGAATGAGACTAGCGCTTTTGGTGACACTATCCCAAACAATCCAGTTAAAAGAATTATCTAAATCATCGGGGCTGTTTGAAACTTTGAAATATAGCTTTTCTTCACGTTTTCTTTCAATGGCAAAGTCGGCATTTTGAGCATAAGCGACTATAAAACCTTTGTCTCGCAAACAATACATCGCCCAGGCTTTCAATGATTGCTTGTATGGTTCGTGGGGTATTGGTGGTTTTGTGATTGTGTCTTCAATGACTTTAAATAGTTGCGTGAGTTTCGCGGTCATAGTAGATACTTTTGTTATTACCCTTAAGTTAACTAGCTTCTGGATCGCAACGAATTTCAATCATAAAGCCATCTGGATCGTAAAAATATACTCCTCTACCAGTAGGACGAGTGACTGGGCCATGTGCGATCGCTATTTTATTTTCCCCGATTACTGTCACCGCGCGATCGAATAACTGCGGATCGATGTCAAAGGCGAGATGGTAAGCTCTAGTGAAGGTCTTTTCTGGATTGGGATCTGGTGGTGATAATTCTGGTTCCCCAAATAAATCTAGAATTGTACCATCGGGAGTGATGAAGTTGGCTACTTTCCCAGATGCGACTAGTTCCACCAGAGTTGCGGGTACTTCGTCGCCTGTGAGTTCGTGCAAACCCAGGATTGTGCCATAAAAATAGCGCGAGGCTTGCATATCTTTGACGTTGAGGGCAATGTGATGTACTCTACGCAGACTTCCTGGCGCAATCACACTGTTCAGAGATGGGGTGCTAGATAGCATAATCAACAAAATCTCAATATTTAGATAGAAGTTGAACTTTTTTTTAAAGTTTACTATTGCTAATAAAAATTTATCATGGCTTTTGATTATTCTTTAGACTTTAAAAATATTGATTTTCGCCAACATCCTGAACTCTATCGTGTTGGGAAGGGTGAGCAGGGTGTACTTTTAGTAGAACCATACAAATCAGAAATTCTTCCTTACTGGCGGTTCAAAACTCCTGAGATTGCTAGAGAGTCGAGTGAGAAAATTTACGAGCTTTTTCTTGATTATTTAGAGAAAGATGATTTTGTCGGCGCAGATATGGCACGGAAATTTATCCAAATGGGCTATACTCGCTCTCGCCGTTATGCTAATCATAAAAGCGGCAGGAAGTATAAACAGAATTCGGAAGATTCAGGTTCCAAAAAAGAGATTCTTCCTTATGAAGTAGACCCAGTTAAAGCGGAATCAGCAGCAATATTTAAAGCTAAGTGGGTAGAAGCAAAGACAAATGAGAAATATCAAGAGCTTTTAGCCAAACATAAACAGATGTATGAAGTAGATTAGTAACTTTCGTAGGGTGCGTTACCTTGCTAACGCACCCTCCAAGATATTTTTGGTACGTTAGCAACAGCTAACGCACCTTACCAAACAGCTAATGAGTCTTTTATACTCGTGAATGAGTATTTTATGCTCGCTGACGAGTCTTTTATGCTCGTGAATGAGTATTTTATACTCACCGACGAGTCTTTGATACTCGCTGACGAGTCTTTTATACTCGTGAATGAGTATTTTATACTCGCTGACGAGTCTTTTATACTCGTGAATGAGTATTTTATACTCGCTGACGAGTCTTTTATACTCGTGAACGAGTCTTTGATACTCGTGAACGAATCTAGAGGACTGATTTCAGAAACTTTTTACATTGTCGGTGATTAATTAAGAGTAACGCGATCGCATTTCCCCACTCAGCAATCCAACAATAATCATAGTTGCCTTAGCGATCGCATCAGGTAGAGTAATATTGAAGGACTGCATAAGCTGGTTAGATTGTGAGCGAGTAATTTAAGATTAACGCGATCGCATCCTTTCTCTGGGCAATAATTGTTTATCGCCATACCTGAATCAGCATTAAATCGAAATGATAGTCATACGTCCACACGGGTAACTTCATTTCCTCTGACAAAATAGCAGTGACAGCATCGCAGAGGGTAATCCGTTGATCTGGAAAATTTGCAGCTTTTTCCACTGCTGCTGTATATTGCTCCTCTGAAGGATTAACGAAATTAACTGCTTCTCCACACTCTCTAGCAAAGCTAATCGCTTGTTCAGCTCCAAGACGATATAGCAAAAGATTATATGTTTCCAGGTAAACAGGAAAGGGAACTAGGATTATTAAATTTTCTGTATTGATCCGTTTTAGTTCAGCTTGTGAACGCTCATGATATTGGTCGTCTACATCTACAGCAGCGTACAAAGGCCCAGTGTCAGCAAATACGGCTCTCAAGGTGTGTTTGCTGGTAATGACTGTAAAAATGCTTGTTCAGCTAGAATTTTATCGTGATTTACCGATGCATCTTTAAATCCGCTTCCCTTTGGTGCAGGAGTAAGAGATAGACCTTGCTTTCGTGAAACCAAATAGCCGCGTTGGCAAAGGAAATCTTCTAAAGCAATTTCTGCAACGACATTCGCGGGTATGGAAACTTCCTGATCTTTGATATAGGCATTGAGAGCATTAGCGATCGCATCTGGCAGAGTAATATTGAAGGACTGCATAAGCTGGTTATCATTGTGAGCGATTAATTTAAGATTAACGCGATCGCATTTCCCCACTCAGCAATCCAACAATAATCATAGTTGCCTAAGCGATCGCATCTGGCAGTCTGATAGTAACCACATCACCTGCTTGAATCGTTGCTAAAGCTTCTTGAACTTTAGGCATCAGAGGTTTGAGAACTTCTAAACGATTGCTGGGAGATGCGAGAACGATTATAGCTAAGTTGATATTATTCAAATTTTGTTGAGCTGTTAAGTTTTGATCAATGGTGATGAATACATCAAACTCTGTCTTCGCTAGTCGCAGTAGCTCACCATTCTTTTTACTTGCCCATCCTTGCTCTGGTACAGTCACAACCTCATGACCTGTGATTTCTCGCTTTAATTTCTTAGGCAGGCATTCATCAAGCAGCACTTTCATAAGAAGATAATACCTTTTTCAGGGCTAGCTTGAGAAACGCAGTTGCCTGTACGCGGCTCACCGTGGGAAAATCTTCTAGAAAATCATCAAGGCGATCGCCTGCTTCCAAATAATCAATCAATGTTTGTACTGGTACACGAGTTCCATAGAAAACGGGTGTACCAGAAAGGATGTCGGGAGAAGTTTGTATTAGTTGAGATTCCATATCGCATATAGCAGAGTAATATTGAACGACTGCATAAGCTGGTTAGATTGTGAGCGATTAATTTAAGATTAACGCGATCGCATTTCCCCTTATTCCTCCACCTCAAATTGACTACAGTCAAACAACCACCCATCGCCGACAATCTCCTCTAGGCGTTGATTGAGTCGTGGGAGGAAATATTCTCGATCGTTGAGCTGTTGCTGGACATACCAATTATCAAATGCTTCCTGCGTCTCAATTCCTTGGGCATTTGCCGCACCTAATATAATTTTGAAACTATCCTCCTGAAGTTTTTCTAACTGGGGATGACCTTCACCTCGGTAGCTGCAAAAGAACATTGCCGTTGCTCCTAACACAGCTTCTAGTTCATCTCTTTGAGGCACTTTATTATATAAAAAACTGATTAACTGAATGGTTTGTCCTAAAGGTGCTTGAATTCTCAGCGTCAACCAGATTGCTTGAGCTAGGTAAACCAAACCGTTACTTTCATCCCTTAAACCTAAATTACTCAGAACTGTTACCAAATCACTGTATGCACTTATTTGTGCAAGTGTGAAAACAACTTGCTCATAGAGTGCGATCGCTCTAGGTATGTCCCCTTGTTGGGCGAATACCAATGCCATGTTGTTGAGAGTTGCGGCTTTACCTTTGACATCGCCAATCTGCTCAATTATTTCCAAGGATTGCT
>NZ_JAVRCB010000001.1:36581-308502 GCF_034530955.1 Nostoc sp. DedQUE05
TACCTTTGACATCGCCAATCTGCTCAATTATTTCCAAGGATTGCTCCCAAAGTGCGATCGCTCTTGCGATGTCCCCTTGGTCGGCGAATACCAGTGCCATGTTGTTGAGGGTTGCGGCTTTACCTTTGACATCGCCAATCTGCTCAATTATTTCCAAGGATTGCTCCCAAAGTGCGATCGCTCTTGCGATGTCCCCTTGGTCGGCGAATACCAGTGCCATGTTGTTGAGGGTTGCGGCTTTACCTTTGACATCGCCAATCTGCTCAATTATTTCCAAGGATTGCTCCCAAAGTGCGATCGCTCTTGCGATGTCCCCTTGGTCGGCGAATACCAGTGCCATGTTGTTGAGGGTTGCGGCTTTACCTTTGACATCGCCAATCTGCTCAATTATTTCCAAGGATTGCTCCCAAAGTGCAATCGCTTCTGGGAGCAATCCTTGGTCGGCGATTACCAGTGCCATGTTGTTGAGGGTAGCGGCTTTTCTTGTTAATTCCTCTTCAGGGCAAAGGTCTAAAGCTTGCTGATAATGGGTAGCAGCTTCTTGCACAAAACCCAAAACCTCTTCCGCACGGGCGACTGTTCCCAAGATGCGATAATCTAAAAAAACTGCCAGCACTTGCTCACACAAATCAAAAGCTTCCACAAAGCGGGAATTGTTCACCCAATAGTTTGCAATCCTATCCCCAATGCTGATTGCAATTTCCTGCTCTTTTGCCAACAGTCCCAACCGCACAATTTCCAGTCCTTCTGCTTCCGTGGGGTTTTCATTCTCCTCGCACCAAGCTTGATGGATTTTCCTCACCGCTTGCTGTCGCGTTGCTTGCCATTCTTCCTCACTCAATACTGGTTCTAACAACGGTTCTAAAATTGTCGTCACTCGATAATTAGCTGGCTGGTTGGGGTGAGCGGTGGCAGACTCGACTAGGCTAAGGCTGGTTAGCTTGCCTAAAACTGCCAATTCCCCTGCGGTAGAAATTGCCCTCACAATATCCTCCATCACTGGCAGATGAAACACACTCAATCGTGCAAGAAACTTTTGTTCTTCCGGTTCCAAAGCATCCAGCAGAGTTTGTGCCAAAATATCTTCGCGGAATTTCTGCTCAGTCGCCTCCAGACGATTCAATAATTCATCCGCCGCTAATCCCGCCTGCTGAATCACCTCCAATAGCCACTTCAACAACCGGGGATTACCATCAGCAATGTGAATAATTCGCTGAGTTCTTAACTGCTGTCTAACTTCTTTATCTAATGGAAAGCAAATTTTATCAATATCACTGCTGCTCATCTGTTCCAGTCGTTCCAGGTGCAGGTGATGAGGTGGCAAGGTGTCTGATTTCAAATAGCGACAGGTGACAATCAGCCGACTTTCTCCCCCGTTCTCCGCCAATGCCGCACAAATCGCCCCTAAAATTTCATAAGCATCTGCCGTCATCCGCAGTGAACCATCTTCAATATTAGCTGTGGGGATATTCTGCTCAAAGTCATCCAGCACCAGCAGCAAAGGTTGGTTGTGTTCCTTTTCAATTGCCTCAAAAAAGTTTTGCAACCGCCCTTTCAGAGACACCTTTGGTTCATTCAAAAGTGCCGGCACATCTGCAAACCGGTCAAACTTATTAGAAAGCTTATTCAGCAAACCCCACTCATCCAAAGGGCCAATCAAAACGACTCGCGCAAAATTATCACGCTGCGTCTGCACCCGCGTACATAACCGCGCCGCCAGGGTACTTTTTCCCAGTCCCCCCATCCCGGCAATAAACACCCCGATTTGGTCGCTAGTTTCCCGCAATGCCCTGAGACACCGTTGCAAAGGTCGTCTGCGTCCGACAAACTCAAACCGACTGGCAACTTTAACTAGATTATTCTCATCGAGAAATTCTTGCTCTGGCGCTGTAAACTTCAGCTTTTCACGATTTCTTGTTCTCAGAGGTGTCACCAGTTCGGCAATGGGGCGCGTATCCCGATACATCCGCAACAGATGCCAGTCGGTGCATTCTTTCTCAATCATCTCCTGCTGCGCTGCTTTGACTGCTTCCTCAACAGTTGCCCCTGTTGCCAATGCTTGATAAAGTGCCTGTGCTGCTACAATACCCGTGCGGTCATACACCGGACGCGCCCAGCCTAAAACGATACCTGCCCCCGCTTTCACCAACGCCTGCGCCATTGAGGGTACTGTCCCCTTGTTAGCAACCTGTCCCGTATGACAGCCAGAGAGAAAAGTTACACGGGGCCAGCGTCCCCGAAAGGCTTTAGCTAAGTCATTGACGGTAGTCAGTTGCATATTTCCCACCTCATCCTCAGTGATGAAGCAGGGGGTATTGTCTGCCAGCGTTACACCTTTTGGCAGCAAATAGCCGTAGTCTTTTTTGGTATAAATTATCCCGTGTCCCGTGAGGTGAAAGACATCAAAATAGTCTTCGGGGTAGGATTTCACCAAATTGGCTAACTCTGCAACCGAGCCGCTTTCCTCAACAATCAACGCCAATGGCTGATCTTTAGTTGCTTGCAAAATGTTGGCTTCTTCCTGCTCAAACCCTAGTGGTGGAACTCTGGGATCTTCAGGAGAAGTCGCCATGAACAGCAACCGCAATGGACGATTTTGCACGCCAATGATTTGGGTTTGACGCTGCTGTACAGAACGCACTGGTAAAACGGAAAGATTCTGGCGTTCGATTAAAAACCCTGCACCATCATGCAGCAATTCCCAAGGCATATGTGCCAATCCCAAAGCCACCCGTTCTGTTTCGGGATTCAACCCCTTTGCTTCGCTGGTTTTAATCAAATCTAGAAGAATCGTTTGCTCATCCGCCTCATCCAGCGCCTTTCTCAGCCATCCTTCTTTACCATCCAGCCATTGATAAAGTTGCCGTCCCAACTGGGTGAGATAGGGTAGATGATCTCTTTGTTGAGCATAGTAATTTTGCTCACACAAATCAATTAGTGCTGCCAACTCCGTTTTATCCAGGCGACGTGAGCCATAGTCACAGCGTAATTCAAAAGTTTGCTGTTGACTGAGGGCGAAGGTGAAGTTTAGGGGCATGGCTGACAGCAATAGTTTCCACAGTAACCTTCACCGTATTATCACCTTTTTCCCGAAATTATCGCCGATATTCGTCGCCGCAATCGCCGATAAGCTGGTACAAATCGCGTGATTGACGAGATACTGCATTGATGCGATCGCGATCGTCTTCATCTAAACTAAAACTAAATACTTTGGCGTTATCTTCTATATGTTCAGATACTCCAAGTCTGGCACCAACTATCACACCGCCCACAGTTGGCCGATCTAAAATGTAACGCACTGCCACGTTGGAAATGCTGACGCCATGCTTATTAGCAATTTCCTTCAGGATAGCCAGCAACTCTTGAAATAATCGCCAACCACCCCAAGCATCGATCATATTTTTATATTTTTTCAAACTAGCAGTGGACAAATCAAATCCTCGCGGTTCCGGTTTACCCAAATAGTTTTCTGATAACAAACCGCCGCACAGCGTACCATAAGTAAAAAGCTTTATGTTATGCTGCTGACAAAACTCCACCATATTAACTTCAGGACGGCGGTCAACCAGGGAAAATTGCACTTGGTTAGAAACAATTTTGATACCTGCTTCAGTAATAAGCTTCAAGTTTTCCGTGTCAAAATTAGTTAAACCTAAATGCTTAATTTTACCCTCAGTCTGAAGCTCTGCCATATATTTGAGGGCATCCAGGTAATTTTTATCCTGATATTCCCACCAGTGGAATTGCATCAAATCTAACGATTGCACATTCATCCTTCTCAAGGAAATATTAATATTTTCCTCGACCAGTTTCTTGGTCATTTTGCCTGGACGAGGTACCCATTTCGTAAAAGCTTGTACTTGAGATAAAGCATCTTTCCCACGAGTATCAATTAGTTGGCAACGAAACTCACCAATAAAGTCTTCCGCAGGGCCATAATGATCTGCTAAATCCCAAGTAGTAAAACCTGCATCTAAATATTTGAACATAGTCTCAATAGCGGCTTGGGGATTGATCTGCCCGTGTGCGCCGGAGACTTGCCACATCCCATTTAATATGCGGCAGATGTTCAAATCGGGGGTAAATTGGAGACGACTAGCTGCGGGTAAGTTCATTTTCAATTTATGAGTGAAAAGTTAGGAATGGGAATACTTAACAATTACTAATAAATAAATCATAACTGATAATTCTTAATTCCTAACTCCCCACTCCCAACTCCTAACTTTTTAACGCCAGCCTTTTTCAGCTTGTTCGAGAACGTAAGCAGCAACGTCTTGAATTTGCTGTTCGGTGAGACGCTCTTTGTAGGCTGACATATTATTTTTACCATTGGTAACTATAGATGTAATTGCCTCTATTGAATCCATACCATACTTTTTCAGGGCTGACTTTTTGAGATTTTTACCTCGCCTGATAATATTGCTACCGTTGATATGACAACCAGCACAATGAACGCTAAATATTTGTTCGCCGTTAACTGTGTCTGCTGCCCTAACAGGCAAAGTAAAAGTACTGATTAATAACAAAAACGTTACTAATACTAATGTAAGTAGTTTCTTCAATTAATTTCTCCAGATTTGAACATACTAGTTGTAGGCATAAGTATTAAAACCAATATTAGAGGGATTCAAAGTCAGTTGTAAATCCAGCAAAATTTGCACAATCTTCTTGAAAGGCTTCTGCATCGCTCACATCTTCAATTTTATAAGACATGATGCGCGTACCATTTGGCATTTTTTTGGAACTAATTAATTCACCTTGATATTTCGCTGCGATCGCTTTAAAATCAACACCATAGATTTTCCAGGCATCATCCGAACAAGTAATATTTACTTGCCACATATTTCACTTCCAATTACTACCACTAAATATTCATCATCTCACAAATGGGCAACATCTTACACATCACCTCTTTGGGACTGCAATTTTATATCTAAAGGAAGTACCAAGTCAGTTTGGGCTACGCCATAATATGGATGTAGGAACATTAAGAGAAAATATTATCCCAATTAGTTAAATTATCCGAGTTGAAAATGCCTAACAATATCAAACAACAAATTCAAGCCGACTTGCAACAAGCAAAAGAAACTGGACAATTAAGAACTGAGCGGATTCGAGAAATTGTGAAATCCGCAGTTTCTCAAGTAGCTTCTGAGTTTAAACAAGGTTCTACTGAAGTTCGTAGCATTGTGAAAGATGCTGTTTCTGCTGTAATTGAAAACTTCCAAGAAAAAGGTAGCGAACTCAAAGATGAAGTGACAGCTTCCATTGAAGGAGCGTTGGAAGGGATTAATAGCAAAAGACACGAAAGTATTGCTCAAACTCAGACAGATATCAAGCGCCTACAGGCTCAACTTGACGGTGAAGAAGAACAACTCCAACAAGAGGTTGATGTAATTCTGGCAGAAATTGAAGAGACGGGTAAGGAAAAACCTGCAAGTACCAAAACTGCGATTGATTCTGCTGTCAATGCTATTAAAGATAGTGAAGAAGTCGGATTGTTAAAGAAACGTTACGCGCAACTGCAAGCGCAGCTAGCCATTGTCCGAGCTAATATGGCTGCACGCTATGGTGGGCGGAATATGGAAGTTCAAGATTATCTAGACGAGGCGAAACACTGGTATGATAAAGCTCGTCCCCAAGCAGAATCAATGGCTGTACAGGTAGAACAGAAGCGATCGCAGTTAGAAGAGCAATTAGGTGAAGCTGGTACATCTTTAGCAAGAAAAGAGCGCCAAATAAAACAAACGTTGAGGCAGTTACTCTTAACGGCGGCTGACTTGTTCAAAGATAAGCAACCTGCTGATAAAGAACGCGAGACTATTCATAAATAGACTGCTTTGGTATTTAATTGACTTAGAAAAAATAGGGTGGTAAATTCTCACCCTATTTTTTGTTGAAATAGCATTTTTCATTAGACTTATCACATGAATTAAAGTCCCTCTCCCAAGCTTGGAAGAGGGACTTTAAAATTGACTCCCCCTTCTCCCAATTTGGGAGAAGGTGTTAGGGGATGCTCCCTTTAATATTGCGTATTAGTAAATACGCCCTTCTTGATTAAGTTGTTCGTCATGCTTGGCTATAACCCAAATTGCATGAATACTACCAGGAAGCCAACCTAAAACTGTGAGCAAAATATTAATAATCAGCGTCGGGCCAACTCCAACTGTCAAGAAAACACCTAAAGGAGGAACTAACAAACCTAGAAGAAAACGAACTAATTTCATGATTTTACAACTTTGTGATTTTGTTTAATTACATTCATTTGAGGATGCCGAATTAGGAAATCCACCTTCGGAGATTTTATGTAGGTGAGAAACGTGATTTAACTGGCGTTTCTATTCGTTCTAAACTTATCTAGAAGAAGGTAATTCAGCTTGATTCTTTACATCACCACTGCTGGTTAAAAGGTTTCTTTCAACAAAGTAGTTGTTAATAAAGGTGTTCGCAAAAGTTAAAATTACTGGCCCAAGCAAGAAACCAATAATTCCGCGAACTGCGAACCCAGGAACTAGCACTGCTGCTAACCAGAAACATAAACCGTTGACAACGAGCGAAAATGCTCCAAATGAGAGAAAGTTAAGTGGTAGAGAAAGAGCAGACAAAACTGGTTTAACCGAACCGTTAATTAGACCAATTACTAAAGCAGCAATTATAGCGGCGGGGAAATTAGCAATATTAACGCCTGGAACAACGATATCAACAATCAACAAGCTCAAAGCTGTAGCTAGCGCGGTTAAAAATGGAGTCAACATTGTTTTTACCTAATAACTAGAGATTTTTTTTGCGACTTCTTATATCATCTTTAACTATTTGCTAGGGTTTCACCTCCCTTGCAAGATAGAATTTCTTTCTACCATTAGGCCTATCGTTGAGAAAAATGTAGCGGTTCTAAATACATTTTATCGGCGCATCTGTACGCCTATACATTAGACATAGGAGTAAAGACATAGCAGTACTACCTCTCTATAAGGATTGTGGATAACCCATATTAATTTCTGAAGATGTCTAACATATTGCAATGCTTTGAAGGGTGCGTTAAACAAACTTAACACACCCTAGAAATTTAAGATTAATTTAATGTCACAAGGCAAAAATCACTCAGGTTTTCCCGACTCAGGCTTATAGTAAAGGGCTGATTTATATAAGACTTGTTCTTGATGGGTTTCTAAAGTGCAATCAGACAAAGGGTAAGTTACACAAGTAACAACATAACCAGCCTGTATTTCACTTGGACGCAGAAATTTTTGCTCGCTTTGATCGATTTCACCACTAATAAGTTTAGCAATACACGCAGAACATTCGCCTTGTTTACACCCAGATGGTAAGCGGATACCAGCTTCTTCCGCCATATCTAGAATATATTGATCGTCTGGTACTGGAATGGTGCGATCTAATCCAAGTGTAGGATTGATAAATCGAACTTGATAAACTGCCATCTACTGTTTCTAATTATTGTTTAACTGCTTTCATCGACAAACTAATCCGTTTGAGTTTCTCGTTGATTTCTAACACCTGCACTTTCACTACTTGTCCAACTTTGACAATTTTATTGGGATCGTCTACAAATCTATCAGCAAGTTGGGATATATGCACCAAGCCATCTTGATGTACGCCGATATCGACAAAAGCACCGAAGTTGGCGACGTTCGTCACGATTCCCTCTAGTTCCATTCCCACCTTTAAGTCCCTGATTTCGTTAATTCCTTCTCTGAAGGTGGCATACTTAAACTCAGCCCGAGGATCTCTACCTGGTTTTTCGAGTTCGTTGAGAATGTCGCGCAGTGTGGGTTCGCCGACGCTATCGGTAACGTATTTTTTCAGGTTAGTCTTTTTGAGTTTTTCAGCAATTTGTGTTACCTGATTTAATGGCACATTTAGATCGGATGCGATCGCTTCTACTACAGAATAACTCTCTGGATGCACTGCTGTATTATCCAAAGGGTTATCGCCGCCGCGAATCCGCAGAAAACCCGCTGCTTGTTCAAAAGCTTTTGGCCCCAGCTTCGGAACTTTCAACAGTTGTCGACGATTTTTAAAGGCTCCATGCTGGTTGCGATAGGCGACAATATTATTGGCAACTGTTGTAGTAATCCCAGAGACGGATGTCAGAAGTTCTTTGGAGGCGGTGTTTAAGTCTACGCCAACGTAGTTAACGCAGCTTTCTACAGTGTCATCCAATTTCTTTTTCAACAATTTCTGATCGACATCGTGCTGATATTGTCCCACACCAATGGATTTGGGATCGATTTTCACCAGTTCTGCTAAGGGGTCTTGCAAACGGCGGCCGATACTAATCGCACCGCGCACAGTAACATCTAAATTGGGAAACTCTTCTAGCGCTACAATACTAGCAGAATATATAGATGCGCCAGACTCATTCACCATCACTTTAACTGGTTTGCGTTCTATATTTTGCAATACTTGCGTGACAAATTCCTCTGTCTCGCGGGATGCTGTACCGTTACCGATGGCGATTAACTCAATTTTGTACTTTTCAATCAGATTTTTGACAGTTTGTGCAGCTTTGAGTCGCTGTTCAGTCGCTTGGTGGGGAAAAACCGCTTGGTATTCCAAAAATTGTCCAGTTTGGTCGAGGACAGCAACCTTACACCCAGTTCTAAATCCAGGGTCTATCGCTAGGGTTGGTTTCATCCCTGCTGGTGCAGATAGCAGCAACTCCCGCAGATTAGTTTCAAATGTCTTAATTGATTCTATGTCTGCATAAACTTTTTTCTCAGCAATAACCTCTCCCATAAGAGAGACTTTCATCAAACGATTGAATGCATCCTTCAGCATCGCCTGATAAAAATCTCGAATTGTCCTTACTTTGGCTTTGATCTCTTTCGACTCAAGATAGTAAAGTACCGCATCCTCATCGAAAGCAATTTCAAAGCTTAATATTTTTTCAGTTTCACCCCGACACAACGCCAGCATATTGTGTGGTGCAATATTTTTTACCTTAATTTGATAGTTACGGTACATCTCAAATTTGGTTGTACCTTCGGGATAATCATCTTTGATGCGGGAGACAAATACCCCTTCCTCTAAAAGATAGTCGCGGATATATGCGCGTAACTCAGCTTTTTCAGCTACTTCTTCCGCCAAAATATCGGCAGCACCCTTGAGTGCTTCTTCTGCTGTTTTTACTCCCTGGGTTTGTGAAATATACTTAGCTGCTTCTGACTCCAAGGATGCAATTGCAGCATTTTTGATATTTAGCGACTTGATGAATTCCGCCAGTGGTTCGAGTCCTTTTTCTCTGGCGATAGTGGCGCGGGTGCGGCGCTTTGGGCGATAGGGTAGATATAAATCCTCAAGTTCGGTTTTTTGTAAGCAGGATGAGATTTTGGCTTTGAGTTCATCTGTAAGTTTACCTTGTTGGGCGATCGCACTTAAAATAACCGATTTTCGTTCTTCCAGTTCTGTTAAATAAGTATAGCGATCGGCCAGTTCGCGTAGTTGCACTTCATTCATCTCATCGGTGCGTTCTTTGCGGTAACGTGCAATAAAGGGAATTGTTGCACCCTCCGCCAAAAGTTCCAGCGCGTTTTGCACCTGATGGGATTTGAGGTTGATTTCAGTTGCCAGTATTTGAGGAATGTTCAGCATTAGGTGTCTAAAATGAAAATGCTACTTCTAAAGGTAATATGCTAGATCCTTATCCTGGCGCAAGTCCAAAGTTTTAAGTTAATTTACCAGATGATTGTTCGCAAGAGTGTAATTGGCCAAATAGACAAAACCCAGCTACGCAAGTTTTATAACCCTTCCAATTTGCGTAGATGAATGAGAATTTGTCTAGCACAACCCAGCTTGGCTAAGTCACGAGAAGGACAAAAGTAGCATCACCCACAGGAATTGTCTGTTACTAAACACCACGCAATCTCGCGTAGCATCTCGTACCAAATTTTAAATCTTGCTACGCACACTCGAACACAGAATAAGAGTTGTCAAGCTTTTGGCGCTTCATCTATTGCAATAATTATTCCAATTGGCATAAAATACAACCTTGCATAATCTTGATTTTCTATAATATTTATTTCGCTCGACTGTTGTAGCCAAAACCATATTGGATGTAAGATTAACCACACTTCCAAAAAATTTGTTCTAAAAACACTACAACCTTTAGTTCAGAGGTTAGTAAAATGCTTTTGTTTTTCTTGATACCACTATGTACTGCTTTAGCTACAGGCTACTTGTTCAAAAAGAGTACTGATGAAATAGCATATCTTGCAGGTGTATTCGCAGCGATTAGCTTGATCTTAAGTTTAATATTAGCACCTTGGCAGATTCAGTTTGGACTATTAATAATTGTCTTCGTCATTACCAACAGACTTTTGGAAAATAATGAGTCCAAGCAATAGGAAAACAACCTAGAGAAACCTCTATCCAACTAAGGAAACTTAGCGTTGTTTCTCTTTATACCATTATGTCCTGTTTGAGCTACTGCCTACTTGTTCAAAAAGAGTACTAATGAAATTGCCTACTTTGGAGCTATTAGCTTGATTTTATCTCAAGCATTAATATCCTGACATCAGTTTCGATTGTTAATCATTATTATCAACAGACTTTGATGAAAATAATCAGTCCAAATAATAAAAAAACCTCTACCCAGCGAAGGAAAATTGGCAGACTACTAACTCTATCTGAAATATGTAAATTTAGATGAATATTTTTGTGAATAGATAAAAAATAATTCCAACTCTCGATTGTCATCTAAAAATTCAGGTTGTAATTTAGTGTAACGTTGTGCGATCCGGTCACCGCAAGTAGTCTTGTTCAAGTTTGAATTTTCCTTGGGTCAACTTTTGGCTTTTTAGCTTTGCATTTATCGAGTCTAATACTAACTCTTTAGTTATAGAACTTTAATACCATAAATTACTTCATAAATGTACAAATTTCCTAGGCAATAATTCCTAATAGAGGAAGATTTTTATTTTATGAAGTTTTTGTTTAAGTGTATTTGTCAGTAGATAAATTTTTGATAAAGTACAGCGATAAATTTGCAACATGCTTTTCTCATGGTATTCTAGTAAGTAATTACATGTAACAATAAATTTGGAGGAAAAAGCCTATTTAAATAAAATCACGTGGAAAAGTCAAGCAAACCTAATATTAGATGGTGTAGAAATATCTCAAATTCAATGCAATCTCAATTGAAAGTTGATTAGCCAACTTTAGTTTGCATTAGTTGTTTTGTAAAAAAGCTCCGTTTGGACATCCAGTAAAATTCCCGATAAATCTGTAAAGCGTATTACTGTAGTGTAGGTTGATTTATCTCTCTATTATTTACGCAGCTAGTCAGACTTGTATTAATTCTTGTGTTCCCATGCCCAAAAAGAGCACGTATACATACTCCATTTGAGTAAAAACCATTACTTTTATAAATCGGCTTAATTGCCAGCCAAGATTACAGATATAGTCTGTGAGCCGGGATAAATTTTATCATATGTCAGTACATTAATCCACTTTTTTGGAGCAAATAGAAAATATTTCTCAATCCAGCTAGGTTTTATAGCTTGAGAATATCAATAGTATCTTCAAAAGATTTCTACAGCAGGATACCACTGATAGAAAGTTAATGAATGGATTAATCAAAAATTCTGGTAATCCATTTTGATTTAGGTGCATCTGTTGAATATGTGGGTGGAATCAGAGTTCAACATCAGCGATGTCTACGACTGGCTACACCTACGCACACTGCAAACTTTGTGTATGTATAGAGAATTTGTGACAAACTTCTCAAATTTCTCTATGTCTGCATCCACTATTAGATTATCGCGATCGCGCTAAAAATAGTGTTAAGCAAACCTGGGTAGCACAGAAAATATCTGTAATTCACAGTTAGGCAAACTCTAAATTGATTGTGCTAATTGCCAAGCAATAAACTGGTTTGGTTGGGAGTATAATCCAGTCAAGCAATTAAGCGTGTTTTACTAGCAATCATATCGAACGCCGCCATGATACAGCAACCATCTTGGAATATTGCATAGTATTTAGTTTTTAACTCTAAGGCATGAGCTTCAAAGATCATTTTGATATCAATCACTTCAACATAGCCTTTTAATTTTGTTGTCTTTACTGAAGTGTTGCCGAGATATGAAACCTTTAAAACAACTGGTTGTTTACTATCCGGTTCATACCTACTATCTTGATTAAGGCAAAGTACTATGAAATCCATGTCGCAAGGTTCAAACTTTAAAATAATCCCTTATATTATTTTATTTGTAAGTATTTTACTTAGTATCTGTGGACAACTGCTAATGAAAAATGCCATGATTTATACAAATGAAGGAGTATTTACTTGGGATTTTCTTCAAAAATTATCATTAGCTATTACTGTCTATTGTTTAGGTATAGTAAATTGGATATTGGCTCTGCGATCTGTAAAATTGAGTATTGCTTATCCACTGACAAGTTTAAATTATGTCGGGATACTTTTCGGCTCATACTACTTTTTTAATGAGGTGATTACGTTAACTCGAATAGTAGGAGTCATCACTATATTCTTGGGTGTTCTTTTAGTAGTTAACCCCATAAAAAAGCTCAAATTTAGATAATTACTTGAAAAGTTAAAAATGAGTATTTTTACTTGGCTAAATTTAATGCTTGTTGTTTTATTTGGAACAACTGCTCAACTCTCACTCAAGTATGGACTTTACATCTCTAACTCTAATAAAGGAGAAAGCGGCTCTCTCAAAAATCTCTTATTATCTCGTTATTTTTTAATTTGGTTTATCTGCTATACATTTATGACTATATTGTGGCTTTATGTATTGCGGACAATTCCTTTAAGTCAAGCCTTTCCAGTTTTAGGATTAATGTATGCATTTGTACCCATTGCTTCTCACTATCTTTTAAAAGAAGAGGTTCTGTTTAGCCAATGGTTAGGGATTTCCGTTATTATAACTGGCGTAATTCTAGTTGTACATTAATCTTTTATGATTCAGATTATTAATATTAACAGTTTCCGAACATCATCCTCTAAAACATTTTCACAAAATCTAAATTTAATTTATGAATATAGGTATCGTTGGCGGAGGCATCACTGGGCTAGTATTAGCTCAACGTCTTTCACATCAAGGACATAAAGTCACTGTCTTTGATAGTAATAAGCAGCTTGGTGGACTTACTACCTATCATGATTACGGATTATTTACCTGGGATCGCTTTTATCACGTTATCCTACCTTCTGATACTCACTTAATAAATTTTCTTAGAGATATTGGTCTTGGAGATAAGCTACGTTGGCATCGAAGTTTAACAGGCTTTTATGACAATAAAAAGTTTTATTCTATTAGTAATAGTATAGAATTCCTGCGTTTTCCTCTATTTGGACTTATAGGTAAAATCAGATTAGCCTTTACTCTTTTATATGGTTCGCGCCTTAATAACTGGCGGCGCTTAGAGAAGATTTTAGTTGAAGATTGGCTATTGAAACTTGGTGGTAAAAACACATACGAAAAGCTCTGGAAACCTTTGCTTTTATCCAAATTAGGAGAAAACTATAAGCGAATATCAGCAGTTTTTATTTGGGCTTATATCAAAAGACTATTTTCAGCGCGCGATTCTTCATTAAATAAAGAACAACTCGGTTATGTATCAGGCGGTTATAAAACTGTTTTTGACCATATAGAAAAATTAATTTACGCGGCTGGAGGTCATATCCACAAAGGTGTTGCGGTTGAATATATCGCACCTCATCCAGGGGGTGGAATGTGGGTAGAATATCAGGGGAAAAAAGAGCATTTTGATAAAGTCATCTTTACTGGGCCAGTTAATATCTTGCAACAGGTTGCTGCAAGGGAATTGGTGAAGGTTTCAGACACTAGTAAAACAGTAGAATACCTGGGTGTAATCTGCATGGTACTGATTACTCGTAAGCCTCTAGTTCCTTATTACGTAGTGAATATTGCCGATAAAAATATTCCTTTTACTGGAGTTATCGGTATGAGTAACTTAGTTTCTTTACAAGAGACAGCAGGGTATCACATTACATTCCTACCAAAATATATCCTTTCCACTGACCCGTTGTTAAAACAACCAGATGACGAATTACGTCCAATATTTTTCCAAGGTATACGTTTAATGTTCCCCGAACTCAAAGCAGATGACATTGTAGCGGCACATATTAATCGAGCGATTAAAGTACAGCCACTACAAGTTTTAAATTATTCCAGCCTTGTTCCCAAAGTGAGTACTGAAAACGATGATTTTTTCGTCGTCAATACCTCACAGTTGGTTAATGATAGCGTTAACAACAACGCAGTAGTTCGACAAGTCGATGAATTTCTCAAAAAATCAGCATTCCTGAATTCTTGAAATTTGAGTAATCACACTTTATTTTAAAAATCACACGAGGTCTTTATGAGTCTTTTTGTTCTTTTACCCGCATATAACGAGCAAGAATCAATTCGACCCTTGTTCAAAAAGTTTCAAACATTGCAGCAAATTTTTAATATAGAGATAGAACTGATTCTTGTCGATGATGGCAGTAGCGATAGAACTGCTCAGACTGCAATAGATGAATCTCAATCACTAGGTATATTACTAAAATTAGTCCAACATCCCAAAAATGCTGGTTTAGGTCAAGCAATTAAAACAGGTTTTACGACTTTCTTGGAAATTTCCAATGAAGGTGATTTTTTAGCTGCGATGGATTGTGATAATACTCAACCACCAGAGCTACTAATAAAAATGTATGACACTATGATAGCTGGTAGCTATGATATTGCGATCGCGTCTAGATATCGCAAAGGTTCTAAAGTCATAGGCTTATCAAAATTTAGAGAGCTGCTGAGTTACGGAGCCAGCTGGCTTTTCAGAATTGCCGCTCGTGTACCAGGCGTAAAAGACTACACTTGTGGTTACAGACTGTATAACCGTACTTTCCTTAGTAAACTGGATATGTATTATGGGGACAATCTATTCACTGAAAGTGGATTTGCTTGCATGATAGATTTACTGCTGAAAGCCAAAGCCCTCAAACCAAAAATCGTAGAAATTCCAATGGTTTTGAGATACGATGAAAAACCGACTGCTAGCAAAATGAAAATTCTTAAAACTATTACTCGAACACTAAAACTCTTGTTTAAGAATCTAGCCTCAACACAGCCAACTTCTAATTTAGGTCAGACTTTCAAACAGCAAGAAACAGTTAGAATTCCACTAAGAATGGCAAACCGTAAATAAACCTGAGAAGAAAAGTCTGGATTCTTTACTTGAGAAGAGTGTCAGTAAATATATAAATAGAATTGTATTTTATTCTACACTGATACAAAAGCGGAGCTTTGCTTGCTCCGCTTTTGTATTCTGACTTCTGAATTTTTCGTCAAATAGCTCTAAATTTCTAGTCTGTGGGCGGATTTGCCAAGGCGTTGTTAAAGGGGAGGGAAATCCACACGTTTTTCTAGCAACTGTGGCTTTTACTCATTTGTTAGACTGAACACACTAGGATTTTTCAGTCAAATCTCTGAACTACGCCAGCAGACGAGGCTACCCATGCTTACAAGTACGCTACTTCTCTCGAATCAACTTCCTACTCTTCAATATTCCTCCACACCAGAGCGTTTCGATGAAACCTGGGAAGCCCCCCTGGCTACCCTTCTGGGACTAGGACGCGCCGCTGGTGCTGACTTCATCGAATTATTTTTAGAGCGTCGCAACTATATTAGTTCTCTTGCAGAAGATGACGCTATCACGAGTATTTCACCCAGTCTGTCTACAGGCGCAGGAGTCAGGGTATTTCGTGGCAAAGCTGACTGCTACGTTAGCACTAATGACCTTTCGTTTTCCGGTTTGAAAGCAGCCTTAGAAAAAGGTCTTTCTATCTTAGGATTACAACTACCCACTGCTAAAGCTTTCATCCCCGAAATCAACCTAGAATTATTTAGAGATTACGCTACCAAAAGAGGTAAAGATGCATGGCTACCAGTGTGTAGCTCCATCCGAGAAATGGGAGAAATCCTCCTAGATGGTACAGCCCACCTGAAGCAAAAAGCTAGCCACGTCCAATCGCGCCGTGCTAGCTATTTCCGGGATTGGCAAGAAGTTTTAATCGCTGCTAGTGACGGGACTTTTGCCCGTGATATTCGCCTCACCCAATCAGTCGGATTTAACCTGTTGTGTGCTGATGGTGCTAATCGTACCTCAATTGGCGATCGCGCGGGTAATACTAGTGATGCCAACTTCTTGAGAACTTGGGATTCTCAACAAGCCGCCGAGAAAATAGCAGAATCGGCTGGAAAAATGCTCTACGCAGATTACGTGGAGTCGGGTACTTATCCCATCATTATGGCCAATCACTTTGGCGGCGTAATTTTCCACGAAGCTTGCGGACACCTGCTAGAAACCACTCAAATTGAACGTAATACCACACCCTTTGCTGACAAAAAAGGCGAAAAAATTGCCCACGAAAGTTTGACAGCCTGGGATGAAGGGCGCTCTGAAAATGCCTTCGGGACTATTGACATGGATGACGAAGGTATGCCTGCTCAAAGAACCCTTTTAATTGAAAAAGGCGTTCTGAAAAACTTTTTAGCAGATAGAACAGGTTCCTCACGCACCGGACACCCCAGAACTGGAAGTGGACGCCGCCAAAATTATACCTATGCCGCTGCTAGCCGGATGCGTAATACTTATATTGATTCTGGCGAATATAGCAATGATGAATTATTTGCCTCTGTTGATAAAGGTATTTACTGTAAAAAGATGGGTGGTGGTAGCGTTGGTGCTACAGGTCAATTTAACTTTAGTGTTGATGAAGCTTATTTAATTGAAAATGGCAAAATCACCAAACCACTGAAGGGAGCAATTCTCATTGGTGAAGCTAAGGAAATTATGAATAAAATTTCCATGTGTTCCCAAGATTTGGAAATTGCACCAGGCTTTTGTGGCTCTGTCAGTGGCAGTATTTACACCACAGTCGGACAACCCCACATCAAGGTTGATTCTATTACCGTTGGTGGAAGATAAGAATTTTAGATTTAGATTTTGGATTTTGAATTACAATATTCAAAATCCAAAATGCTCAAGTTACCTGATTGTTCCGTTAGTTCAATCTAAAATCTAAAATCCAAAATTGCTTGAGTATTCCTTCAGTCAGAACTCTATGAGAGAAGTACAAGCAATAACATCCAAAATCTAATTATTCAAAATAGAATCGCTTCCAATCCAAAATCTAAAATCCAAAATCCAAAATTGACTATGCCGAATATCAATGAAATTGCAAATTCTGCTAAGGATAATGCTGATAAACTTGGCATTAAAAAATTTGACATTTATGGCTCAACAGTAGATGACACTAACGTGCAAGTAGACCAAGGTGAGCCAAAACAAGTTAAAGCTTCAAACCGCTCTGGTGTTACTGTTCGTGTTTGGAATGAAGATAATACAATGGGTGTGACCAGCACCACAGATGTAGACCCCAAGGGACTGGAATTAGCTTTGAAAACTGCTTACGAAGCCAGTTTCTTTGGTGTTAAAGAGAATGTTCCTGATTTTAGTCCAGAGGCTACTGTTCCGATTCCAAGTAAACCTCTGCATAAAGCACCTCAAGCACCTGTTGCTGAACTTATAGAAAAATTGTTGGTAGCTGAAAAAGAATTATTGGCAGCTCACCCAGCAATTAAAGGTGTACCTTATAATGGTTTGTCTCAAAGAGATATTGACAGATTTTATCTCAATAGCGACGGTGCAGTAAGAACTGAATCTCACTCTTTGGCATCAGTTTATCTTTATAGTAAAACTGAGGAAGATGGGAAGAAACCGCGCAGTGCAGGCGCTTATAGAATCAACCAAAGTTTAGATAATCTAGATATTCATGGTTGCATTAAAGAAACTGCCGATAAAACTATCAGTCACTTGAATTATGAAAAAATCAAAACTGGTAAATATCGAGTTGTTTTCTCACCAGAAGCTTTCTTAAGTCTGTTGGGTGCTTTTTCTAACTTATTCAATGCCCAAAGTATTTTAGACAATCAAAGTCTATCTACACCTGATGATTTAGGTAAGGAAATTGCTTCTCCTCTGCTTTCAGTTTATGATGATGCACTGCACCCAGCTAACGTAGGTGCGGAAAGTTTTGATGGCGAAGGAACTCCTACTCGTCAAATTTCGCTGATTGAAAATGGCGTTTTAACAGGATTTCTCCATAGTGCAGGCACCGCTAAAAGGTTAAATGCCCAGCCAACGGGTAATGCTAGTATTGGTGCAAAAGTCAGCGTCAGCCCCAATTTTTATCACGTATTTTCAACAGCAACTCCTGAGCAAGAATTGAGCTTAGAAACTGCTGAAAATGTGATTTTTATCGATGATTTACAAGCTCTCCATGCTGGAGTTAAATCCTTGCAAGGTTCCTTTTCTTTGCCGTTTGATGGTTGGCTAGTTAATAAGGGAGTGAGGACGAGTATTGAGTCAGCAACTGTTGCTGGTGATTTCTTGGAACTTTTGAAGTCAATTATTTATGTAGAAAAAGAGCCAGAGTTAACGCCAGGTGGGGTTTGCCCGAAAATCTGGGTTAATGAACTATCGATTACCGGCGAATAAAACTTAGTAAGTGCAGAGTTAAGAGTTAAACTCTTAACTCTTAACTTGGAAATCATGACTAACCATTAGTATTCACCACCAATGCTAATGGCAGTATTAAATACATCAGCACCACTTAAGTCAACACCAGCTAAAACAGCGCCATCTACGTCACTATTATATAAACGGGAATTACTCAAATTCACGTTGGTAAGATTGGCATTATTTAACATCGTATCGCTAACAAATGCTTGTGTGAGATTAGCAGACTTTAAATTAGCTCCAGTTAAATCGGCACCTTCTAAGTTAGCACCTTCGAGATTAGCTCCTTTTAAATTTGCATTTCTCAAGTCAACACCGATTAGATGAGCGCCTTTGAGGTTAGCTCCTACTAGATTGCATCCCGAACATTCTCTAGTTTCTAACAAGCGGCGGACAGGGGCGGAATTTTCTGCTTTGACGGGAATGGGAGCAGCTAAGGATAGCGTGCTGAGTAAGGCTGCTGCCGTCAAAAAAATTCGTTTCATAATTTACCTCGGACACTTCTAGAAGTCATTGAATTCTGAACTTCTACGACACCAGTGTGCCAAGATTAGAGAATTCTGTCCTCATGCGATCGGAGGAATATATAATTTCGATGAGACTAGGTATTCTTCCGTTAGGTAGTCCGATGGGAGGAAATTTCCAACTGAAATTATATTAAGCTTTGCCGCTACCTAATAGGTACAACAGTGCCATCCGAACAGCGACACCGCTGGTAACTTGTGATTGAATGAGACTAAATTCTGGGTCATCCATCAATTCAGAACTAATTTCAACACCACGGTTGACTGGGCCTGGATGCAAAACTTTGACATTCGGTTTACAAAGTTGCAGTTTTGTGCGTGTAATGCCAAACAGTTGGTGATATTCTCGCAAACTTGGCAGCAAATGAGCCGTCATCCGTTCCTTTTGCAGACGTAAAGTCATGACAAAATCTGCATTCTGCAAAGCTGGTTCTAGCTGCCAATGTAGAAATAGTTGGGGATTGGGAGAATAATTTCTGCCTTCTACTTCCTCCGAGATAAACTCGGCAAAGAATTTAGGTAAGAGGGTTGGCGGTGCTGCCAGATGCACTTCGGCACCACTAGCAATTAAACTCCAAATATTCGATCGCGCCACACGAGAATGGAGAATATCGCCAATAATGGCAATCTTTTTCCCCTTTAAAAGTTCCAGTCGCGGATGATCTGGGTCAATTAGAGTAGTTATGGTAAATAAATCTAGCAGTGCTTGGGAAGGATGTTCATGTTGACCATCACCAGCATTGAGGACGCTAACTCGTACACCGAGGCGATCCATTTCAGATGCGATCGCATTTGGTACTCCTGCCTCTCGATGGCGGACTACCATAATATCAGTTCCCATTGCCAAATAGGTTTTCGCCGTATCGAGAATTGTTTCTCCCTTAGTCATAGAAGATGTGGCGGCGGCGAAGTTCAGCGTATCCGCACTTAAACGTTTGGCTGCTAGTTCAAAACTGCTGCGGGTGCGGGTAGACGATTCAAAAAATAAATTCGCCACCACTTGTCCCTGCAAAGTTGGCACTTTCTTTGTCCGCCGTGATAGCACTTCTTGAAAACTGGCAGCAGTTTGCAAAACTGTATCGTATTCGGTAGTAGTAAAGTCAGCCAGGGAAAGAATGTGATGACGATTCCAGGTAGTAGTAGGCATATTTGGGGACTGGGGGCTGGGGACTGGGGACTGGGGACTGGGGGAGATGATGGAGACAAGGGGACAAGGGGACAAGGGGACAAGGGGACAAGGGGACAAGGGGGAATTATTGAACAAGTCTCCCCCCTCTTCCTTGTCTACCTTATCTCTTCATATTTGAGGACTGGGGGAGATGATGGAGACAAGGGGACAAGGGGACAAGGGGACAAGTCTCCCCCCTCTTCCTTGTCTACCTTGTCTCTTCTCCATGCCCCATGCCCAGTCCCCAATCCCCAATCTCCAATCCCTTCAAGTTGGTAAATGGAAAACGTTTAAAGCTAGAGAAATTAGGCTGAGGAATGTTAAAAACCCAATTGTATCTAGCATTGTAGTCACTAACGGGCCACTAACCAAGGCAGGGTCGAGCTTCAGTCGTTTCAAAGCCATTGGTAGTAAAGTGCCGAGTGTAACAGCCACAATTGTATTAGTTGCCATTACCATTCCGGCAATTAAAGCCACCCATCGCTCTTGAGGTCGCGCCCAAATCAAGGAAAGCAGGATCATCGTTGTGGCTAAAGCCAGAGCTGTACCTAAACCAGCTAGAAGTTCCTTGCGGAGAATTTTTAAGGTATCTTTGGGTGTTACCTCTCCCACTCCCAAGCCACGAATTGTTACCGTTAATGATTGAATACCGACAGTACCGCCAGTGTTAGAAAATATCGGCATGATTACGGCTAGAACTGGCACTGCGGCAATTACAGATTGAAAAGGCGCGATCGCACTGGCTGCACCAATATACATGGCCATGATCCCCAATAGCCAAGGTAAGCGATTGCGAATGGTGAGTAAGGGAGAGGATAAAGCTGCTTCATCACCACTGACACCCCCCAGTTTTTGGATATCTTCTGTGGCTTCCTCTTCCAAAATATCCATGACATCATCAATGGTGACAATGCCCACCAATCGGTCTTCTCGGTCAACTACGGGGATCGCGATTAAGTCGTAGCGCTGCATAATTCGCGCCACTTCTTCTTGAGGGGTTTCAGTTTTAACTTTAATGACGCGATCGCTAGCAATATCTTTAATGAAAACATCGGGAAAAGTAAACAGCAATTGCCGCAGTGAAACTACTCTCACCAGCGTCCGGTTATCATCTGTGACGTAGGCGTAGTAAATCGTCTCCTTGTCTTCATCCTGACGGCGGATTTTACTCAGAGCTTCACCTACAGTTAATCCTTGCCGCAACCGGACATATTCGGTTGTCATCACCCGCCCAGCCGTACCTTCTGGATAGCCGAGAATCGTTGCTGTTGCTTGCCTTTCTTCTAGACTGAGTTGTTGTAATAACCGTTTGATTACTCCAGCCGGTAGTTCATCAAACAATTCTGCCCGTTCATCGGGACTCATCGCTTCTACAAGTTGCACTACCTGGACATCATGCAGAGAATTAATTAGTTCTTCCTGCACCTCTGTCGGCAGATATTCAAATACATCAATTGCCTGAGCTTTGTTGAGTAAACGGAATGCGATCGCCCGTTGTTGTTCGGGCAATTGTGTAATGTAGTCTCCCACATCCACAGGTTGCAAGCGATTTAAATCCCATTTCAACTGGTTTAAATCGGTAGTATCAGTCAACAAATCACGAATATCTTCTGTGAGCATGATATATATCTCCTAAGTCTCCCCCGCGCTGGGAGACTTCCTCACCACAGCTCAGAGGAGGTTGATACTGCCATCTTGTGGACTATGGTCCATAAAATTTCAACAAATCAATATTGATAGCTAAATTAAAGCATTGCTAGTCATCATCCTAACCCGGAACAGCGCTCTCCGGTAGATACAGAGAAAATTTTATATCTTTAGTAGCTTTTTTAGTAACTTTATGTGCATTTTTGAGCTTGCTACCCTGATTTTTGAGGAATTATTCTCTAATCAGAGTAAGCTTTTCCACCGATCTAATCTGTGGAAACTGGCGATCGCGAATAAATAAGTATACGGATGGCTAAAAAAAGGGGAGTTGTCTCTAAATAAGTCATTAGAAAACTTCTGCTCATTAACAAATGCTTGAGGTTCAGCGATCTAAATTGAGATACTCTTACTTGAGTGTCGTTAACTAATTACTAAATCATAAATAGCTTCTAGCTTGGCAGTTTGCTTGCGAATATCAAAATTTTCGCAAATAAACTCTCGTCCTTTTTTACCCATACTTTTAGCTAAAGCCCGATCTGATAAAAGAATATCTAATTTTTCCGCGAGAGAGCGATCGTCTTTTTCATCAACTAAAAAGCCAGTTTCTCCATCTAAAATAGCATCAGGGATAGCGCTATGCCAGGTAGAAGCTATTGGTAAACCAGAAGCGGCGGCTTCCAATATTGAAAGCGGTAAACCTTCGCTATCACCGTTTTTTGCTGTTTGACTGGGTAGAGAAAATATTTCTGCATTTCTCATAGTTTTTTGAATCACTTCATAAGGTTTTGCCCCCATAAAGTTGACTCTATTACTAATACCAAGCTCATTTGCTAGACTTTTAAAGTTTTCAGTCATTGTGCCATTTCCAATTTGGATAACTGACACATCTGGATGTTTATTGGCAATCCGGGCAAAGGCTTTTAATAGGGTATCAATTCCTTTTTTTTCAGTATGTCTGCCTACACATAAAATATATCTTTCATCTTTTGATTCACTGGCTGGGGCAAATTTCTCTAAATCTATACCACTATTTAGTTTAATAATTTTATCTTCAGGATAACCATATTCAATCATCTTTTTATACAAAAAACTAGAAAAAGCGATAAATTTAGATGCTTTTTGTTTTAATTCTTCTTCATGCAAAAGAAATTGATAAAATGCTGGATTACCTGACAGCCACATAGATTGACGTGAAACTGTGATATCAAAACCGTAAAATGTAACGAGGAAAGGAATATTTAATTTCTCTGCCAATCGCATTGCATAAATACCATCTGGCCCAAAATGTCCGTGAATTAATTTTAGATTTTTTAGTTCAGCTTCTTTTCCAAACATATTTGGTGAAGCAGAAATTATATGAAATAATTGTTTAATCTTCCATTGATCGTTATTACTAATAGCAATACTGTCAAAAGGAATTTCTGCCAATAGTTTACAAGTCAGAAATAACGGTTTGTATGTTTGTAAATTATGGGCTTGTTCTCCGATAAAAGTTTCTGATACTCTTGGATAAGCTCGACGATACATTCCAACTGTTTTCATTGTGTTACTCCTATTTATTTAAGATTAATATTTCTTTTTCCAAAAAATGAACAAAATGTTGGGTAAAAAGCTTTTAAGTTCTTTATATATTTACGCCCTTGATTTTATCTGCTGCTATTTTGGATAAAATAGTAATTACCTGATTTATTCAAAACAGCAATAACAATTGTTAGTTTTTTAAAGCTATACTAGTCTAAATCAGGGCTTCAATTATTTATGTTAGTCAGTGAAATAATAAGTTTTTCTGAAACTATTATTTAGTAAATATCTTAGGGTCTAATAAAGCAAACTAGGATATTTATTTATGTCAACAAACTGATTAATTTTTTATGACTTAAGCATTGACAGGAAAGGCAAAATAGCAACTATGCTTTTCAAGGCTTCTAGGTAGATTTTTGCGATGTCTGGGTTTTTGCTAGTCTACGCAACTAATAAAATATACTTTGTAAAAAACTGAAGTCTTGATGTAAATGCACAAAATGATTTATTTGTAAAGTGCATAAACCCTATTTTTATCAAACTTGATTGGGTTGAGGATAGCCTCCCTGTGTTGACTGCAATTATTTGCTGAATGAATATTTAACACAAACACATCAATATTAAAACAGATTTACATTAAAATTATATTTATTTAATAAAGATTTTTGTTCAAAAATGATTTAGTTTAGATCGGCATAAGCATAACCTCAAAGTAGTGATTTAGTTTAGACTACCATAAGCTCATCCTTCGGAGTTAGGCACTCTTGATTTTTTAATCTCATCCCAGCACTGAATAACTCTTGAGAGTTCCTCTTTCTAAGACTTATTTGGAGGGATTTTTTCACCCACGCAGAGATCGAGATTTCTAAAGAAGATTTACGTTTCCCTATGCTCTACGGTACATAATCCCATCTCAATGTCCCATTCTCCATAGCCCAAGTGCAAGAAACCCATTCCTTTAAGGGGTGAAATTTTGCAAGTATTTCAAACCCAACCATGAAAACATCTACCGAATTGCTAACTCGTCTGGACTATTATTACCAGCAAATCAAGACTATTATCCTGACTCGGCAAAATCCGATTACTGGTTTACTACCTGCAAGCACAGCGATTACAGCCCACGGCGATTATACAGATGCCTGGGTGCGAGACAACGTTTACAGCATTTTGGCAGTTTGGGGTTTAGGACTTGCATACCGCAAGATTGACGACGACAAAGGACGCACTTATGAACTAGAACACAGTGTCATCAAACTGATGCGTGGGTTGTTATTTGCGATGATGCGACAGGCTCATAAAGTAGAGACATTTAAACATACTCAGTCGCTACTAGATGGACTGCACGCCAAATATAATACCGCGACTGGTGACATTGTTGTTGGGGATAACGAATGGGGACATTTGCAACTTGATGCCACATCTATATTTTTGTTGATGTTAGGGCAAATGACGGCTGCGGGATTGCCAATAATTTATACAATTGATGAAGTTAATTTTGTCCAAAATTTAGTTTACTACATTGGACGAGCTTACCGCACGCCAGATTACGGTATTTGGGAACGCGGTAATAAAATTAATCGGGGTAATGCTGAATTAAATGCCAGTTCTGTAGGCATGGCAAAAGCTGCTTTAGAAGCTATCAACGGACTGGATTTGTTTGGTGTGCGTGGTAGTCAAGCATCGGTAATTCATGTGCTACCAGATGAAATTGCCCGCGCCCGAATTACCCTAGAATCCTTATTACCGAGAGAATCTGGTTCTAAAGAAATTGATGCGGCGCTGTTGAGTGTTATTAGTTATCCTGCCTTTGCAGTGGAAGATTTGGAGTTACGCGATCGCACCTTAAACGATATTATCAATAAACTCGCAGGTAAATACGGCTGCAAACGCTTTCTGCGTGATGGACACCAAACGGTTTTAGAAGATAATCAACGTTTACACTACGAACCGTGGGAACTCAAGCAATTTGAGCATATTGAATGCGAATGGCCGTTATTTTTCACTTATTTAGTTCTAGATGGATTATTTCGCGGCGATCGAGAACAAGTTAAAAAATACCAAAATCTTTTAGAATCATTACTTATAGAACAAAATGGTTTGCGTTTACTGCCAGAACTTTATTATATTTCCGCAGAAAACATAGAGGTAGAAAAATTAGCACCTCAAACGCAACCACGTTTGCCCAATGAAAATATTCCCTTAGTATGGGCGCAGAGTTTATACTTCCTCAGTCAAATGTTGAGTGAAGGTTTAATCGCAGTTGGTGATATCGACCCTTTGGGAAGACATTTGTGTGTAGGAAAACAGCGCGATGCATTGGTACAAATTGCCTTGTTAGCAGAAGATGAAGATTTACAAACAAAACTAGAAGTTCACGGAATTGAAGCGCAAACGCCTACTCAAGTAGAACCGATTCAAGTGAGAAAAGCTGGAGAATTTTCAGCTATTTATACCCAAATTGGACGTAACGATAAACTTGGTTTAACTGGGCGGCCAGTGCGACGGTTGCGGAGTTTGACAACATCGAGAATCTTTCGGATTAGCGGTGAAACAATTGTATTTTTGCCTTCATTTTCAGACTCCCAGCAGTTTTACTTAACTCTTGATTACCATTTTTTACTGGATCAAATTAGAGGCGAACTAGCTTACATTCAAAAATATTGGAGCGATTTAGGTCGTCCTACCTTAACTTTAATGTTGACGCACACCATGTTAGAAAGTGGTTCTGAAGCATTACTAGAACTGATGCAAGAACTTAAAGATGGTGTTTGTAACGGCGTGCAGGTGAAATTAGGGCGGCTAAATCAGCTAATGTTAACAGCCGGAATCCAAAGAATTGATTTTCTACCAAATGCAGAATTCGCGCGATCGCCAGTGAAAAATGCTAGCCCACGTTGCTATTATTTAGCTTATCATCCTGAGAAAAACTGGCGCTTAGGACATACCCAAGAATTTCAAATGGAGTACGAAACTAACTTGGGGTTATTGCTTTCTTACTTGCGTTCATCAGAGAATATTTACGAGCAAATCGAGTTATTGCAAACATTAACTCGCTTGCAGGGAATGAAATTTGATACAGGGTATGGCGGCCCAGGATATCCTGTCACCGTAGGCGATTTACTAGATGAAGTTTACACCAAAGCTGGAGATTTAGGCATTTGGGCAGTGGTGCGTCGGGCTGCGGGGTTGCGCCAAATGGTTGATATCAGCCTATCAGATGCAGTCACGAGTATTTTGGTGCGGGGTAAGCAAATTGCTGTGGGTAAAGCTTACAGTGAAGCGTCCTTGATTAGCGTACCCATGTCTCACGATGAAATTGCCGATAAAATTAATCATTTTTGTCGTGAGGATATCCGCGATCGCGTCCTTACTCAAGAGATTTTAATCTATGTTGGCATTTTAATTCGCTCAGAACCCGAACTATTTCAGGGACTACTAACGCTGAGAGTCGGCTATCTGATCTTATTAATCACCAGCGAACTAGCGCGGGAATTGCATGTCACTCAAGATGAAGCTTACGATCGCTTAATGCAACTTTCACCCTTTGAAGTGAAAATGCGCTTGCGTCAGGTATTAACTGGATATACTGGTATGAGTAACCTGTTGCGCCAGCAAGAATCGCTGCACGTCAAACAAAAAGAAAGTGATATTGCTTGGGTGGTATTACCAGGAATCGCCGAAGGGATAGAAGTTCCGCCAGGTGGTTGGCGGCGGTTTCGCCAAGCCGAGGGTGCGACGGGACGCGTACCAAAAGAATTTTTTAAACAAGTTTGGCTATTAATGCAACATTGCAAGGGTCTAGTAATTGGCGATAAACTAGAGCGGCGCAATCGTTTAGATAGTGAGATAATGTTGTCGGAAATGACAGCGGGGGAAAGAAATTTTGCTCTCTTGGTTGAGCATTTGCTGAATAAAATCGAAGCCCCAGAATATCGCCAAGTTAATATTGAAGCATTAATTGAATTAGGAGCGATCGCGGCTAATAATCCCAAGCTGCAAATTGAAGAATATATTGTGTTGGATGTATTAATCGGTCATGCAGTGCGATTGGCGTGGTTAGAGAATCATAGTCAACGTAGTGATCGCTATGATGAGGATAAGGCGAGTGCGTGGCGATCGTTTTACAATACTTCTCCTAGAGATTGCGCTGGTTATATTTTGAAGGCATTCAGGTTCTTAACGGAATTTGTGAAAGATTTTTAAACGCAAAGGGACGCGGAGGGAAGCGCAGAGGTACGCAGAGGATGAGAGAGAATGAGTTGAGTGGGGTGATTATTGGGTGTGCGATGAGGGTGCATACTGCTTTGGGGCCTGGTTTATTGGAGTCAGCTTATGAAGAGTGCTTGGATTATGAGTTGAAGAAAGCCGGATTGAATGTTGGTAAGCAAATTCCATTGCCCTTAGTTTATCAAGATGTGCAATTGGAATGTGTTTATCGATTAGATTTGATTGTCGAAAACCAAGTAATTGTAGAGATTAAATCTGTAGAATCCTTCCACCCAATTCACTCCGTTCAACTCCTAACCTATCTCAAACTAGCAAACTGCAAACTAGGTCTTCTCCTCAACTTTAACGTCCTCCACCTCAAAGAAGGTATTAAACGCGTAGCTAACAACCTCTAACTCCCCCTCTTTGCGTTCCTCTGCGCTTCCCTTCGCGTTCCTTTGCGTTAAAAAAATATCCCCTACCTAAGACGCCAAAAGCAGAGAAAGCAGGGGTTTATTCAACTTTATTTTGTTGTTAAAACTACTTAACAGAAACAGCATCAACATCAATGGTGCTTCCACTAGAGCTAGAGGTAGAACCCTCTGGAGTATTAGGTACTTCAGTACCCACCTCACCCTTACGAGCTTTCCAGCCTTCAATTACTAGCCCAGACACCTCACCAACTAGCAGAGTCAAGAGGAAAACATCATCAATCTGTCCCGCAACTGGTATAAAATCTGGGAGAACATCAAATGGGCTGACCAAATAAACCAACGTTCCTAAAATTACCCACCAACGATATTTGGGGTTACGAAGTACGCTGCGATACCAGGTATAAAGTGATTGGATCGAAAATTTCATATTTTGAACCTCCAGTTATCATTTATTTTGACAAATTATTCTAAAAATTCACGGTGCGAATAACCGTCCTAGTTAGTTGGGAAGATGCTACTAGTAATCTGTCAACAAAGACAAATACAGTATTTGATGCTGATATCTGCTGCTCTAGCCATAAGAGATATGCCTATATACTGATTTTACTTTATTAAAGATTTTATAAATTGCTCGGTATAGTCTTAAACTTCTGTGCAGATCCCAAGGAATAATCTTCTAATTTAAAATCAGCAAAAGGCTTCTTTTCTAACCTATTCCGTAGAGCCTCGTCAAGAATGACACCTGATGATTCTCTTTTAACACCAATAATTATCACACTTGTTTGATATGTCGTTAAATCCCGATTTGCCTGACAATCACTTCGTTGAAATTGACCCAAATTCAATAAGCGATAAATTTTGACACTTGGTGTATTAATAAATAATTTTTGAACCAAAAGTTGTATTTGTTTAGAACGTTCTAAAGCCACACGTTGTTGAATTAATCTATCACCTTTACAAGAAGCCGTGCCGACAGAGATAATTTCATTGGGAGCTTCCATTATATTCTCTATACCTTCTTGTTCTAAATTCAACTTTAAAAGGTCAACGCTAATAATTTCATCATTGGATTTAAGTTGAAAGTTGCTACCTAAAAGCCATTTATATTTTAGTGATAAAACCGCTATATTAAATTCCGCTATCCTTCCCTGACTATCCTTCCCTTCTTGATAAGAAAAGTAATCGATATTACCTTTTTTTTCTGGATATTGTCTGTAATAGGATGTGTCAGGTAAATCTGATTTGCGTGTGGCTAAAGTTACTATACTGAGTAATCCTAATATTACTAATAAAACTGCAAAAAATGTCAATAGCGGCACTTTTTGCGACTGCTGATTTTGAGGTAATGAATTGCTATTAATATCTACAGTTAAATGCTCAAGTTTAGAAGATTCTAAAATATTATTATTTGTCGGAGTCGTGTCTGTTAATTGAGTTTCTATTTCTTTTAAGGAATGCAAAATTTCTTGAGTACTGGCAGGACGTTTTTCTATATCTGATGCTGTTAGCCAATCAATTAAATTCAATAGTAAGGGTGAAATATGGGTCGCATGATTTTGCCAGTGCAACAAATTTTGCTGGACATCATACATCTCCAAAGGATGATATCCTGTCAGCAAAAATACAAAAGTGCGTCCCAAAGCAAAGAAATCTGACTGCGGTACTGCTTGACCATTCATTTGTTCTGGGGCGCTGTAGCCAGATGACATAAGTGCTGTCATCTTGTCGCCATTGCTTAGTTGGTCTTGGTAGGTTTTATTAATTTCATTGGCGGTACCAAAATCAATCAGTACTAGATTCCCCCAACCCTCCTCAAGGGGGGATCTAATCATAATGTTAGATGGCTTAATATCTCGATGTAGGTACTGTTTGCTATGTACTACATCTAAAATTTCTATCAACTGTCTTAACCAGTCTGTGGCTTGTTCTTGAGATATGGGGCTATTTTGCTGTAGCCACTGTTCTAAGTTGTAGCCATCGATTTTTTCCATTGCAATGCAATGCAACACTAAACCATTTCGGGTTTGATACTGAAAGTAACTATCTTCTTTGGGAATTCCGGGATGCTTGAATTGTCCCAACACCGTTACTTCTTGCTGAAATAATTCTACTGCTTGGGCGTTGTCTGATAAATCTTCTTTGAGTATTTTGAGAATTTTGGGGGTACCTTGCTCGTATGCCTCATAAACTTTACTAAAACCTGTTTTGTCATTTAACAAGCACGTCACCCGATAACGCCCTAGCAATTCTAGATGGGAACCACAACTTTGACAAAAACGGTTTTGCTGATTATTCGGGTGATTTGGTTTAGGGCAAACGGGATTGATACAAAGGCTCATGACAGGAGAGTGGGGAGTGGAGGAGCAGGGGAGCAGGGGAGCAGGGGGGCAGGGGGGCAGGGGAGTGGGGAGCAGGGGAGAAATTGCAGTAAGTTTTTTCGCCCCTTTGCACCTCTGCCTCTTATGCCCAATGCCCAATTCCCCATGCCCAATCCTCCTAAACATCGCTCCTATTAATTCTTCTGTTGCTGTATGACTAATCCCGTCTAATAATCATGAGATTTTTTATTTGTGTTCAGCCAAGAAAGCTGCCACAGTTTGGTTAAATGCTTCTGGTTGTGTCAAAAACGGCCAATGATTGCCGGGAACTTGGCAGATACGTAAGTTTTGAAGATAAGTTTTGTAAGGTTGAATTTGCCAATTTTGGCGGTTCAGTCCTTGTTGTGGCTGGACGAATAAAGCAGGAATGTTAAGGGGAATTGTAAAACCAGGCACTTGCATGACTGCCTCAAAAATTCCGTCGCGGGCGGCTATGGTAAATTTGCTGCCCCAACTCCCATCGGGTTTTTGTTCTATTCCTGCTTGGAAGACTTGCTGTTGTAAGGAACTCCATCCTTGATATTGCTTTAATTGCCGTGCTTGTTGTTCGGCTTCTTCGTGGCTGGGAAAAGGCCCCATACTTTTAAGAAAAGGCAAAAAGCGATATAACATTGGGAAAGTTACCCTGAAAAGACTGGGCATTTTCCAGATAAAAATCGGATCGACGAGAATTATACTCCGTACACGCTTTGGGTTTTGTCTTGCCCAGATGACGGCTAATTTACCTGTCCACGAGTGACTTACAATATGGGCAAAAGTCCATCCAAGACTATCCATGAGTGCTTCAAGGTCTGCGATCGCACTCTCAAAGCTATAATCTATCTCTGGTTTACTACTTTGGCCATGTCCGCGCATATCTGGCGCAACTATGTGGTAATCCGCCGCCAAGTAATCTCCTAAACTAGACCACACTAGAGCATGATCGCCTAAGCCATGTAACAGCAGTAAAGGTTCTTGACCTTGATTCCATTCTAAATAAGAAAGTTGGATATCAGGCTTTGATAAAGTTTGACGTACAGCCATCATTGCACATCCAGGCTTAGATAGTTTTGCGTTTATATGGTACTGCGAAAGATGGGGAGCAGCACTTCGGCTACGCTCAGTGACCGAGGAGCAGGGGAGCAGGGGAGCAGGGGAGACAAGGGGACAAGGGGACAAGGGGACAAGGGGGAATTATTGAACAAGTCTTTTCCTTTTTTCTTGTCTACCTTGTCTCTTCCCCATGCCCCATGCCCCATGCCCAATGCCCAATGCCCAATGCCCAATGCCCCATGCCCAATTCAATTGTTATCATTTACCACTTTATGACTCTGAGGATTGTACCAATTGACACGAAATAATGAGGCTAATGAATGCCAAGATCAATAAAAGGATGCCCCAAGGATATTAAAAGTACTATGCCAGAATTACACCAATCAATTGCCCAGCATTATCACGAACGAACTAAATACAACCCTGATACTCTCGCCTCTAAAAACCAGCGATTAGACTGGACTAAACAGCCAGTACCCTTTAAAGAGTACAAAATTGGCTCTACTTTTGATCTCAAACCCTATATCCAAGAAAAAACAGAGGCATTTGCTAATAACCCAGATACTCAGTGGTGGCAAAGACTTTCACGGCTATTGTTTCGTAGTTATGGATTGACAGCAAGAATGCCTTCTATGGGTAGTGCAGTGTATCTACGCGCTGCTCCGAGTGCAGGCGGACTATACCCTGCCGAGGTGTATGTGGTTTCGCGTGGTACATCGTTATTACCGCCTGGTCTATATAACTACCAGTGTCGAACTCATTCTCTCATGCATTATTGGGAAAGTGATGTTTGGCAAACTTTGCAAGCAGCTTGTTTCTGGCATCCTTCTTTAGAAAATACCCAATTGGCAATTATTGTGACCGCGGTATTCTATCGTTCTGCGTGGCGCTATGAGGATCGGGCTTACCGTCGGATTTTTCTGGATACGGGACATCTGTTGGGTAATATCGAGTTAGCTGGTGCGGTTACTGATTATCGCCCCCATTTAATCGGTGGCTTTGTCGATGAATCGGTTAACGATCTGCTTTATATCGATCCGCAACAAGAAGGTGCGATCGCTGTCTTACCTCTGGCAGACTTGTTAGATGTTAATCAAAATTTACCATTGGGATGTACTGCTTTACCTTCGGCTACTGAAACCAGTTATCCTCAAATCCCTGATGGCGAACTACTAACATATTTCCATCAACATACCCAGATCCAATCAGGTGTAACTGGTAATCTTAATCTACCAACTATTAAACAAGAAAAATCTTTAGAGGATAAATACAATTTTCCTTTCTGTTTAAAAATTCCCACCACCACCGCACCTATAAACTGGGGACAAAAACTATCAGAACTGGAAACCACTATGTATAAGCGACGCTCTACCCGCGCTTACAATGGTGATGATTTAAGCTTCGATGAATTGAAAAGTTTACTCGATTTCACTTACCAACCGCAAAATTACATCGACCAAAGTTTAGATATTTCTCCAGACTACTTCGATCTAAATTTAATCGAAACATTCATTGCTGTTTGCGGAGTCAAAGGACTGGAGGCGGGTTGTTACTATTACGCGCCCAAAGCCCAAGAATTACGCCAAATCCGGTTTAAAAACTTTCGGCGAGAATTACATTTTCTCTGTTTGGGACAAGAATTAGGACGGGATGCGGCAGCGGTATTATTTCACACAGCCGATTTGAAAGCTGCGATCGCACAATATGGCGATCGCGTTTACCGTTACTTACACATGGATGCCGGTCATTTGGGACAACGCCTGAATTTAGCAGCAATGCACCTGAATGTCGGCGTCAGTGGTATCGGTGGATTCTTTGACGACCAAGTAAATGAAGTTTTAGGTATTCCTGCTGATGAAGCTGTTCTATATATCACTACATTGGGACGCCCAAGATAACAATAATCCCAGAGACGCTGAGAATCTAGAAAGTTTATTTTCTGTCCTTTACGTCTCTGTGCAAGCTTATGGGGCTACAACTTTGGCTAGGATGCAAGATAAAAGAAGCCTCATCGCCCTTTGTCCTTGTTGGTAGTACTGGTGATTTTTAGTACTTAGTATAAATAATTCGGCAACTAATTCGTAGGAATCTTTTATATCCATCCATATAATCCAATATAAAAACTGCTATGACGGCGAATAGTCCGTCCAGATTCTTTAATTCCACCGATATATTTTTGGATACCTATACATTTAATTTAATGTGAGTTCGACGGCTCTAAAAACCCCACTTCCATTCCTCTCCCCCACAGGGAGAGAGGCTTTGAAACCCTAATTTTTTCGTTGTCAACTAAAAATATTTCTGCCCCTCTCCGCCTCGGAGAGGGGTTGGGGAGAGGTTCATCGAACTCACGTTAATTTATGTAGGACTTACGCATCGTACATAAGTACTAAACACAATTTGGGTATTTTAGGCATGTTTTGGCATCCAGCGATCGCAAATGTCGGAATAAATCAGGGTTATCTGAAGCCTCTGAAAAGACTAAATACCGTAATACACGTTTTGGTTGATTTGTATAGTGCGTAAGTCCTATTATGGTTGAGGTCTAAATACCCATCCATGACATAATTCAGAATTGCGTTAGCGAGTCTGCGTACTCTGTAAGAGTTGCAAGCTACGCTTTTAGCGTCTCGTAGAGAGCGTCATTGCGAATGGGATTTTGGTAAATCCGGGTAATTTAGATTTTAGTCAGTTTTTCCTGAATGAATGTCCTGTTTTGCCTCTCGACTAGCTGTAGATGTGATCAGAAACGGATTATTAGGGAGAATTCTTTGAGCATCGAAAACGACGGTCGCGGCAGTGGCAGGTAATGTTATGGCTTTTGTATTAGTTATAGATAGCGTCGGCGCAGCCCAACCTAGTCATCGCTATAGACTGGTGAAGCTCCGATATTAAGCTGGTGTTATGTTGAATGGGGCAAGAGTGATAAAAAAGGGTTAATGTCTCTTACCTGCTCCCAGATATAGCTCACCCACTTTCGGGTCATTCAACAATTCTTCACCAGGGCCGGAGATCGCATCACGTCCCGATTCTAATACATATCCACGATTAGCCATCTCTAAAGCTTTACGGGCATTTTGTTCAACTAATACGATCGCAGTACCTGCCTGATTAATTTGTTTAATCTGCTCGAACACTTGTGTCACCAAAATCGGCGACAAAGCAGCAGATGGCTCATCTAAAATCAGCAAACCAGGTTCCAACATCAAAGCTTTGCCCATCGCTAGCATCTGGCGTTCTCCTCCAGAGAGAGTACCAGCACGTTGACGACGGCGATCGCTTAATCTCGGAAACATAGTAAATATTTTATCTTTAATTGGTTTCAGGGGAGTGTTAAGCACAAAAGCACCCATCTCCAAATTCTCTTCAACACTTAGAGAAGGGAAAACATTGGCGATTTGCGGTACGTAGCACATTCCTCGTTGGACAATTTGATTGGACTTTAGCCCCACGATATTTTCACCTTTGAAAGTAATTGTGCCTGTGTGGGGGATCAAAAGCCCAAAAATTGCTTTTGCCAAAGTAGATTTACCTGCACCGTTGGGGCCAATCACTGTCACCAATTCTCCTGGTGCAACCTGAAAATTCACACCTTGCAGGATATCTACATCTTTGATGTATCCGGCGCGAACATTTTGAACTTCTAATAAATAGTCATTAGTCATTGGTCAATCGATTTTGGATTTTAAATTTTGGATTTTGGATTGACCCCGACCACAACTTGTACTGAGCGTAGTCGAAGTAGGGTACGGGGCAAAATGATTTTAAATTTTGGATTTTGGATTTGTTCCGCTTGACTTCGGACGGGGCATGAACCGGAGTAATCTAAAATCTAAAATCTAAAATCTAAAATCTAAAATTGGCACGGTCAAGTCATACATCACTATTGACTGTTGACTATGGACTATTGTGGGGTTTTTTGCAACTCTGGTCGTTCTTCTGGAAGAATCGCCCCTTCTACAGGGCAAACTTGGAGACAGATGCCACAGTCGATGCAAGTGGCAAAGTCAATCCAGTACCAATCAGTTCCCTTGGTGTTTTTGCCTGGGCCATCATGAATACAAGCTACTGGACAAGCATCTACGCAGTCAGCTACGCCTTCACAGACTTCTGTAACAATTGTATGCGGCATGTTCTCGATTCCCTCTTTTCTGTATCGGCTATTTCTAGCCTAGCAGGGGAGGGGGGAGCAGGGGGGCAGGGGGGCAGGGGAGACAAGGAGACAAGGGGACAAGGAGATAAACAAAACTCCTAACTCTTAACTCTTTAACTCCTAACTCCTAACTCCTAACTCAGCACTCAGCACTCAGCACTCCTAATGCCCCATGCCCAATCCCCCACTCACTTAATGCAATGGTTCTATTTTTGGTGAACCATCAGCTTTGATCCAGGCAATTTGGGCAATGCGGCGATCGCTTGCATATTGGCGAATTTCCTCTGCATCTCTTCCTCCTAAGTCAATTTCTACTCGCACCAAATCAGTAGAATCTCGGAGTTTTTGTGCGTAGACAAAGGCGGCAGCGTTAGCACTAGCTGTCTCTGGTGCTACCAACCAGTCAGTTGCTGGAGTTTCTTGTGGTAATTGCTGGGTAGACAACAGAACTTGGTATAAATCTTCGATACTTAGTCCAAAACCAATTCCGGGAATGTTTTCTCCTTGAGGATGATATAGCCCCAAAAGCTGGTCATAGCGACCACCACGCCCTAAAACTCTGGTTTGGGATTCAGTATCGTTGACAACTTCAAAGACGATACCAGTATAGTAATCTATGGTTTGGATCAGGCTGAGGTCGAGGATTAAGGGAAATTTTTTCTCTGATTCTAGTAATTCTACTAGGGATTTGAGGTTATTCACTGCCTCTCGCTGTTCTTCATCTAAATCCAGACTACTAACTTTTTGCAACACGTCTGCACTTGATCCACGCAAATCCATGATGATTTGGGCGCGATCGCGCAGTTTGTCACTTAGAGGTAAATTATCTATGGTAATGCGGTCAAGATGAGCGATCGCACTGCGAACTCGATCCTGTAAATTAGCAGGAAAGGCACTCAGGAGCGATCGGGTAATTCCCGCTTCACCCAAAATTAAATGCCATCCCTGCAAACCCAGTGCTGCTAAACAATCTGCGACTAACAGCAGGACTTCCGCATTCGCCAGCAATCCACCAGTACCTAACAACTCCACCCCAGCTTGATAAAACTCTTGCTGGCGATTATGCCTACTTTCCCAAGTGCGACGAAACACATTGGCGTTGTAATACAACCGTTGGGGATAAGTCACACCAGCCATCCGAGTGACAACAGTACGAGCAATAGATGCTGTTAATTCTGGGCGTAGCCCCAATTCATCATCTTCGCCATTTTGTTGTAGTTGAATCACCATCTGACGCTGGATTGCTTCCCCCGCCATCAGGGTATCCATCCGCTCTAAAGTCGAGGTGATAATCCTGTGATATCCCCAACGATGAAACACCTGTTGTAACCGATCTTCAATCCAGCGTTTTTTCTCTACATCCAAGGGCAATAAATCCCTGGCTCCCGCTGCTGGTTGATACACCATTATTTTTTCTTCCCACCAAACAAACCACCGAACAAACCACTACCAGATTTATCTGGTTGCTTATCTCCATTATTGGGGGATGAAGTCACCTTCTGATCGCTAGGTTGTTGTCCTAAAGCCTTATCTATTTTAGGTTTCCATTGCAGAGCCGTTTCGTCACTGGGATCTAATTTTAGAGCGTTGTCAAAGTGGATTTTGGCCATTTTTAGCTGATTTTGCTTCAAATACACCATTGCAATTAAGCTATGACAGCGGCTATTTTTTGGTTCTAGCTTCAGGGCCTCTTGCAACTCTACTTTGGCTGGGGCAAATTGGTTTTTGTCAATCAAAGATTGAGCGCGACGAATATACTGTTCTACAATCAAGTCTTCTTTTGGTGGCGCTGGTGCTGCTGCTGGTGCTGTATTTTTTGGTGTATTTGGCTGAGGTGTACTTGATTGGACTTTGGGTTGAGCAGGTAGCGGCGCGGCGGATGCTTTACCCGCACTCCGCATTAAATACACTAAATTCAACTCACTAGCTTGGGCAATAACTTGCAGTGCTTGTTCTAAAGAATCATATTGAGTTTGGGCTAGTTTTGCGATCGCAGTTTTATAAAAATGATCGATATTAGCTGCCTCAACTAACTGTTTAGCCAAGTCAGTATTTAGAGTTACCGAAGTCGATTCTTGTACCAGACGCTTGCCAATTTGCGACAAAATTAGAATATATTCAGTGCGAGTGCGATCGCTAGCAAGTTTTTCGTAAGCCGGGTTAACCAGCTTTGATAACAATTCGTTACCGAGATGTTTTTGAGCAGCAGTTTCAGTAAGACTACTGTCTGGATGCAAACGGCGGGCGACTTGGAGATAGCGTTTGCGAATCTCTTTAACATCGGCATCAACTGGAACGCACAGCACTGCGTGATGATCTATGAAATCATATTTAAATAGTCCACGATCTATTTTGAAAGACATATAGAGTTTTTGCACCAAAGGAGCAGTTAGATTGCTTTTAGTGTACCCAAAGTCGTAGAGAAAGCCCCCATCTGCTACACCCAAGCTGACAGTGGTGGAACCCGTAAAAGTTCGTGACTGAGGGAGTCGTGAATATAACTATTTGTAGCAAGAATTCTACCAGACTCAATTTTGACAGTAGTGCCATCGTAGGCGGTGATTTTGCCTCCGGCTTCTTGTACCAAAATTATCCCAGCAGCAATATCCCAAGGAGAAAGTCCCCGTTCCCAGTAACCATCGACACGTCCACAGGCAACATACGCCAAATCTAGCGATGCCGAACCGCTACGTCTAACTCCTTGGGTAAGATGGGTAAGATGAGTAAATTCTGCGTAGTTGTTATCAGAGGTTTCGCGGCGATCGTAGGCAAATCCTGTTACTAGTAGGCTTTTATTCAGTTCAGATGTTACTGAAACCTCGATCGGCTGACGGTTACGCGTTGCTCCTAAGCCAGCAGCAGCCCGGAATAGCTCATTGTGAAATGGGTCATAAATTACACCAACTTGGGGAACGCCATTAATTAACAGCCCGATGGAAACGGCGAAGAATGGGTATTGATGAGCGTAGTTGGTTGTGCCATCAAGAGGATCTATTGCCCAGAGGTACTCATTCTGTTGATTACCTAATTTTCCTGATTCTTCAGCGAGGATCGAGTGCTGGGGAAAGTGGCCACGCAAAATTTCTAAAATCAACTCTTCTGAAGCTTTATCAGCAGCCGTGACTAAATCACCAGGGCGTCCTTTTTCAATAATTGCATCTTCTAACTTACCCAAGTAACCTTGCAAAATAGCACCAGCAGCCAAGGCCGCTTCTGTAGCAATATCTAGAAAAATTTGTAAATTTGTCATTTGTCATTTGTCATTTGTCATTGGGCATTTATTATTGGGCATGGGGCATTGGTTTATTTCCCTTTAGTTCCTAGTTCCTAGTCCCCAATCCCCAGTCCCCAGTCCCCAGTCCTCAAAGATTTTGGCGGCGAAACTCGGCGGGAGTGAGGCGCATGGGTTTTTCTGGGTTCCAGATTCCTTGCCCCATGAGTCTAGCCCATTGTTGGGCACGTTCTAAACGCAGGTCATATTTGTGGTTAGGCGATCGCCCTACAAACATTGCATTCCCTTGTTTGACTAATTCTTCATTCAATAACACCTTATTTTTCCACACATAAGCTAGAGTTCGCCCGATTTTGTCTTTTGCTTCTAAATCAAACTCCAGCGTTACCGATTCTTCTACACCACCAATTAGATTCTCTAACTGTTCTTTTGCTGCTTCCCCCCAAGGGCGCTGTCGCAAATCTGGTGCATCAACTCCTACTAACCGCACTTGGGAAATCAAATTTGGTTGTTCAGCCATGCCCAAAACTTCCAAACTTTGCCCACTAACTACCCGCGCTACTTTCACTTGGGCTTCATTGTTTGGCAGCTGGTTCTTGCCTTGGCAACTCACCAAGAGCAATAAACAAGCCAAAATAGCTATTTTTCGTAACCAATCAGCAAGACTCAAAACCATCACAAATTCTTCTATGTTCGCTGCTACGCGTACTGAATAAAATCTCCTGCCTCCTGCCTCCTGCCCCCTGCCCCCTGCCCCCTGCCCCCGGCCTTATTCAATTGTTTATTCCTCATCTAAGGGTAAACCCGCTTTAACTCTCCCCTTAGCAAAATAGCGTCCAAACTGAAGTTCGTAGACTTCATCTTCGTCTTGCGTCTCCACTTCCAAGTCAGAACGGGGGTAACTCACACACAACAAGGCATAACCTTGCTTACGTAAATCTGGTGACAAGCCGATCGCTTCTGGTTGGTAAATTTCTCCTGATAACACTCTCACAGCACAAGCAGTGCAAGCCCCGTTGCGACAGGAAAACGGTAGTTCTACCCCTTGTTTTTCGCCAGTGTGCAGGATGTAGCGGTCTTCTGGCACTTGTAGGGTGTGTGTTTTGCCAGTGGCGCGATCGCGAACTTTTATTGTGTATGTACGGGACATCTGGATTTGCGTTTTGGGATTAGGACTATCAGATTCAATCTAAAATATCTTTCTTATCTTTGCATTTTCTGGGATTTTATAGTAAGATCGTAACCTGTGACACCTGGAGAGGTGGCCGAGTGGTTTAAGGCGCAGACCTGGAAAGTCTGTTTAGGGAAACTTAACGGGGGTTCGAATCCCCCCCTCTCCGTTTTCAAAGCTTAGTCTAAATATACAGTTTGTAATATAGCCAAATATATTTAAAACTAAAAAAATTAAATATGATTTGCAAAAATCTTTGCAACATCAATGAATCCTCTGTAGAGGCATACAGATGTACGCCCCTAATAGGTATTTCGTGAAATGGTATAACACCAAAAATATTAAATGTTAAGGCACCTCAATGGGAATCAAAGCATTTTCTGGCAAATAGTTGGAAAAACGCCCTTCATCTGCAAGCACCAAAATCAGACGCAGAGGATAATCTGGTGGAACTTGCAAATCTGCCCACGGTACTGCCAACTCTAAACAACTATTTATTGCTACTTGAGCGCGACTGAAACGGGGATGCCATTGATGATTGTCTCCCGCTTCCCGAAACTGAATCGATTGCGTCAGCAAGTTAACTTCTAAAAGATGGTGGAAATGGTAATTAAGTGGGGCTGCATCTGGTACATCTGCCAACGGAATTGGGCTGTTAACCATTGTTTTTTCTGGATAGAACCACAACAAATTCAATTCTGTTGGCAAATCCCGTCCTGGTGCAGCGCCACTTTTAAAGTCTAGCCGCAAATAGAAATTTAAGTGATCTACCCCATACCAAAGTCGCTGGATAACACTGCTGTTATGCATCGTCCCCCGCGCCCCGCCGATTTCTATGCGTCCAGCTTTGTCCCAATCTTGTTCGTCACCCTTACCATCAATGACGGGGTGAATAAACCCTTGTGGGGTGTGGTTTGCTTGTGCTGCATGGATTTCCACTGGTTGCTTGAGATAGGGCGGTATAGGTTCATTTAATGCCTTGTAAATGCCAAACAGATGTTCTCGAAACAACCGATCAAAAATGGCATCCTGATTTGAGGAGTGTCCTGCACCAAACCACCAAAACCAGTCGGAACCCTCTGCGGCATACAATGCTTCCCATGCTTCGGGGTTATTTTCTTCCGTCGCTTCGGGATGACTTGCAAGCATTTTCCTTGCTTCTGTCAAGTAATCCCAAGCACGATTTTTGGCGGGATCGCCGATCCAGGTGGTGAAACTGCCATCTACCCAAGAACCGCTATGTAGTTGCCCTCCGGGAATAGTGGCTGTGGCTGGAAATTCTTCCAGAAATTCGGAGACAGTAACGAGTTTGAGGTGGGGTTCATCGCTCAAACTTTGATATAAAGCTTCTAAGAATGGTTTGCCATCTTGGGAATAAAATTCCCAGCAATTTTCTCCATCTAAGGCGATGGTAACTAGCCAAGGTTGTTCGCTATGACTATCTCTTTGCTTTTTAGCGATCGCTTGCAAATGTCCCACTAAATCTGCTGCTGCCTTTTTTGCAGGCATTGCACCATAAGTAAAACCAATCAAGTCTGATAATCTGTGGTCGCGAAACACAATTGACAAGTCACCCTCGGCGGTTTGCAGGCGATAGGGTCGATACAACAATTCTGGTTGCTCCACATTCCCCGCCCCATCTCGATGAAAAAGGTGTTTCAGCGTCCACCCTAAGACGGCTTCATCTGAGCATATCCACTTATATCCTTGGTTAATAATATCTGGAAGTATTGCTGGACTTACTGATTGTTCTGAAGGCCATAAACCACGAGGTATCTGCCCAAAGCGGTCTTTATATAAGTCCCAAGCTTTCCGCAAGTGGCGGGGGATATCTTCTGCCCATTGAAAGCGTTGCTTCGGTAGTGTCATATTGGGCACAGCTACCCGACCGGAGTTAGTATCAGCTAGTAAGGGTAAAATCGGGTGAGTATAAGGCGTGGTGGTAACTTCTAGCTGCCCCGCTTCCTGCATTTTCCGATGTTGGGGGATAATCCGGCTCAAGATTTCTCGCTGTTTGGAATAAATGCGCTGGCGATCGCTTAAAGTAAAATTCCGTCCCTGTTTTAACCAAGCAGCAATTTCCGGGTCATCCCAAAACAGCGGATCGATCCAAGCCAAATTGTGCCAAGCTAGCAAATCGCCATAATCTGGCAATTCCCAATTTGCTAAACACCAAGCTTGCCCCTTATCCTGTCTTTGCTGGTACAACTCGGCATAGCGGGGATGCGGATCGATCAGGGTATGGTGATTAGCATCAAAAAAGTGTTGGATAATAAATTCGCGCTGTTGCTGGGTAAGTTGCTCATCCGGTGTCAAACTGGCTGTGAGATAAGGGTCAAAAGCAGTACCAGCAATATAATCTTCGAGTTGCAATATCAGCGATGGAACTAAATTTACCGTTTGGTGTAACTTAGGATACCGCTCTAAAAGCAATACTAAATCCAGATAATCTTTAGTTCCATGCAAACGTACCCAGGGAAGACGGTACTGCTGACTCAGAGATAGCGAAACGCCGCTGCCAGGGGACTTGTACAGCGGCTGATGTTGATGCCAGATAAAAGCGATGTAGAGAGGATGGGACATAGAAATAGTTAGGAGTTAAGAATGAGGAGTTAGGAGTTGATTCAAACTCATAACTCCTAACTTCTAACTCCTAACTTTTACACCACTTGCTCAATTTCTGCAATTTCGGGAATCATTTCCTTGAGGCGGCGCTCAATACCCATTCTCAGGGTCATTGCAGAACTGGGGCAAGAACCACACGCACCTTGCAGGCGCAGTTTTACAACAGGCCCATCGAGTTCTACTAGTTCCACATTGCCGCCATCAGACATAAGATAAGGGCGCATTTCATCTAAGACTGTTTCAACGTTGTCAATTGTGAGTTCCATAGTTTAGACCTGCTAAGTTAATGATGGACATTGGGGATGGGGGATTGGGCATGGGGCATGGGGCATTAATGATCTCTGTGCCAGATGCGCGGTTACTCATTAACCATTATCCAAAATTTTATTTTTCAGCTTTGTTAAATCGATCCTAAATCTAATTGCCGCTAGATTGTCAGGTGTCAGTTTTTAATAACTTTTGACTAAACCACTGCTGATTTTAGCAACTTGATATTAGATTAGCTGAACAATTTGTCGTGCAAGCCCTCCTACTCTACTTTAGCGGTTAAAGTCCTGAAGAGAACGCCAGGAGGTGACGGATAAGGAAGGTTTTTTCCCAATCCCCATGCCCAATATGGTTATTAAATAATAATTACTAAAAAACTTTCAAGTTTAAAACTCAAAACCCAGTACTGGTAATCTTCCAAATGACTAATGACCAATGACTAACATTCAGCACTACTTGTTGAGTCGCTATCATTAGACGAAACCATGACTGGTTGTTGATATAGTGGCACGGTGAATGTGACTGTTGAGCCAAGTCCTTCGCCCAAACTATAAAAATGTACTTCACCGCCCATAGCCTCCACTAGCTTTTGGGATATTGCCAGTCCCAAACCTGTGCCGCCGTACTGGCGAGTCCGGGAGCCATCCACCTGAGAGAATAATTGAAACAATTTATCTTGTTTATCTAAGGAAACACCAATACCAGTGTCTGCCACACGTACTCTCACCATGCCAGGAAATTGCTGCTCTTGAAAGTTCACCTGAAAATTCGCCTTTTTGAGTACTAAATCAGCGCTGACAGTGACGCCACCCTCATGAGTAAATTTAATGGCATTACCTACCAAATTGAGCATCACTTGTAGCAACCGTTGGTAGTTGCTTTGGACAATGATTTCATCAGAGGTAGCAGGCATTTGCATCTGAAAGCTGAGGTTTCTCATTTCTGCTTGGGGACGCATGAAACCTTCTACATGACTGAATAGCTCATCTAGCTTAACTGGAGCGTAAGCTAGCTCCATTTTACCAGCTTCGATTTTGGCAATGTCCAAAATATCGTTGATGATATTCAGCAGATGTATCGATAAGTGGTGAGCTTCTGCTAAAAACTGATTTTGTTCTTCTGGATCGTCTGCCATCCCTTCCAAAATCAGCTTTAAAAAGCCAATCATACCGTTGAGGGGGGTACGAATTTCATGGGATACATTAGCTAGAAACTCACTTTTGAGGCGGGAAGCTTCTTCGGCTTTTTGACGCGCTATTTCTAATTCTTCATATAAAGTAGCATGAGCGATCGCAGTTCCCAATTGATCTGCTGCTTCTTTTGCCAGTTCTAATTCCGATTCTGTTAATGTATAGCATTCATCCTGCCAATTCAAGGCAACCAATCCATTGGCTTGGTCTTGATAGCAAGTCGCAACTACTAAAGTTTTCTGCCGCCCAGACTCTTTGTATCCAGGCACTTCCATCGTAACTGGTTCTAGGGTTGCCAAGGCTTGAGCAAAGGCAGGCTCAGAAGCTATATCTATATCCAAGCCAAGCATTGATTTGAGTTCTGGCTGGCGATACTCAGCCTTCACCTGCACTTTTGAGCTTGAGGGCTGATAAGGACAAATAATGCAGCGTTCTAGCCGCAGTGCTTTCCCCAAACTGTCAACTGTTTGCTGCCAAATAATATCTAAATCTAATGTCCGGCGAATATTTCTGGTAATGCGATTTACCAATTTTTGGTGTTGCTGCGATCGCAAAGCCAACTCTATTTGTGTGGGCGTTTTTGATGCCACGCGCGGTTGTTTTTTGTTGAGTGTCGCTTGTATTAAGCGTCCCATCACTAAAACGGTAGTGGCAGTGGTTCCCAAACTCGGCATAATCGGACTGATCGCTAAGTCCAACTCAAATAATTCTTTCTGATAGCTAAACCAACATTGAAACCTTTCTGGCACCAAACTTGTCAAAATTCGGTGCAATCGTTCCAAATAACTAACCTTATCCACTGGGGCAAAGGTTTGAGTCTGGTTCAGCTCGTCAACTATTTTTTCAGTATTTAACCCCAGGAGTTCGCTGTACTGCCAACAAAAGGTCAGATAGCGCCCTGCCCCATCTTGCGTATAAACTAACTCGGCTCCTAGAGTTGGTAATGAGCCATCAGTCTTACTGGTAATAGATTCCAGATTTTGGGAAAATACATTTGACAATTGGGAATTGGCAGTAATAGTCATTAATTGAGTTGGATAGACAAAGGGTATCCGACCGTAATTTTACTAAAGCCGCTGAAATTTATACATAAATTTTTACAGCTTTTTTGTGTTTGATGGGGTATTTTTTATTGTTCTGAAAACCAGATTGGCAAACTTTACTTTTTTTAACTTGCATTGACAGTTAAATAATGGCAATGGCGTTAATCGTTCCATTCACCGCGAGGAGGAACAGGAGTACGCACAGGCGTGCGCGTTAGTTCGTCATCTCTGAGGAGTTCACCCCGTAACCACTGGCGAATCGCCACCTCAATTACTTTACTTGGGTCATTGGTGAGATGCTGAATTTGCTCTAGTAACTCGGAGTCTAGGCGGACAGCAATTTCTACCTTATCGGCTGGTGTATTTTCCGCTTTGGTAGTTTTCTCTCTCATATTCATAGGTTTATATACTCTGAATTCTTTGAATTGGTTTTGTCTAAAGCTTTGTAAAGTAGTTATATTCATTATTTGGGCTAATTCGCTGAAAAATTTTCAAGGGCACAGTTCAATAATTCCCTGAAATAGCACCAAAGTAACAGCTTTAAGTTTTAAATCGCATTTTTCATATAACTGACTAGACAATGGCTTTATAAATTTTGCTGATAAATCAGCGATTACGGGCAACTAGCAGTCGCAATTGCCCACGCTCCCGACACGATCCCTAGATGTACTTATTTACATTTATTGTACGCTCCTAACTGTTGAATACTAGCAGCGACAAATAGACCTTCATAATATTCTTAAATGTCCACCTATTTAGATCGAAAGTTCAAGATGGGGTGAAGAGGGGACTGGGGATTGGGGACTGGGAACTGGGGACTGGGAACTGGGAAATAATTTTTCTACTATCCAATCCCCAGTCCCCAAAACCCAATACCCAATACCCAAAACCCAATACCCAATACCCAATACCCAGTCCCCAGTCCCCAGTCCCCAGTAAAAGCAGCGTCTTGGCAAAGAAAGCATTAAAATACATTAAGTAAATTGCCCTTTTAACTTTGGTTGCTGCTAAGGCAAAGATAGTATATGACTGACGTTCCCGCAGTTCGCATTCGCAATTTTTGTATTATTGCTCACATCGACCACGGGAAATCAACCCTCGCCGATCGCTTGCTACAAGCTACTGGCACTGTTGAAGACCGACAGATGAAGGAACAGTTTCTCGACAATATGGATTTGGAACGGGAGCGCGGCATTACGATTAAGCTGCAAGCTGCCCGGATGAACTACACAGCTAAGGATGGTCAGCAGTATGTGCTGAACTTGATTGATACTCCGGGACACGTGGATTTCTCTTATGAAGTCTCCCGCTCTCTTGTTGCTTGTGAAGGAGCGCTATTGGTAGTAGATGCGTCCCAAGGTGTGGAGGCGCAAACTTTGGCTAATGTATATTTAGCGTTAGAGAATAACCTGGAAATTATCCCGGTTTTGAATAAAATTGATTTGCCGGGGGCTGAACCAGAACGGGTAATTGGCGAAATTGAAGAAATTATCGGTCTAGATTGCAGTGGGGCAATTCTAGCTTCTGCTAAAGAAGGAATTGGGATTGATGAGATTTTAGAAGCAGTTGTCGAGCGGATACCGCCACCGCCAAATACGATAAATGAACGCTTACGAGCGTTAATATTTGATAGCTATTATGACAGTTACCGGGGAGTAATTGTGTATTTCCGGGTGATGGATGGCACCGTGAAAAAAGGCGATCGCATCCATTTAATGGCATCGGGTAAAGAATTTGAAATTGATGAGTTAGGCGTTCTTTCTCCCACTCAAAAGCAAGTTGATGAACTGCACGCTGGGGAAGTAGGCTATTTGGGAGCGGCAATTAAAGCTGTAGCTGATGCACGGGTAGGAGACACAATTACCCTCAGTAAAGCGAAAGCTGAGGCACCCTTACCAGGTTACGCAGAAGCGAACCCGATGGTTTTTTGTGGGATGTTCCCCATTGATGCCGATCAATTTGAAGATTTGCGGGAAGCCTTGGAAAAGCTGGAACTCAACGATGCAGCGCTGCATTACGAACCAGAAACTTCGAGCGCGATGGGGTTTGGTTTCCGTTGCGGGTTCTTGGGTTTGCTGCACATGGAAATTGTCCAAGAACGTCTAGAGCGGGAGTATAACCTGGATTTAATCATTACAGCCCCCTCGGTGGTTTATAAGGTGATTACCATCAAAGGTGAGGAACTGTACATCGATAATCCTAGCCGTTTACCTTCTCCCAACGATCGCGAAAGAATTGAAGAACCCTACGTCCAAGTAGAGATGATTACCCCGGAAACTTATGTTGGCACCTTGATGGAGTTGTCACAAAATCGTCGGGGCATCTTCAAAGATATGAAATATCTTGCCCAAGGACGAACCACCCTCACTTATGAGCTACCTTTGGCGGAAGTTGTAACTGACTTTTTTGACCAGATGAAATCGCGATCGCGCGGTTACGCCAGTATGGAATATCACATTATTGGCTACCGTGAAAATCCTCTGGTGAAGTTGGATATCATGATTAACGGCGATCCCGTCGATTCCTTGGCGATGATTGTGCATCGAGATAAAGCTTACAACGTCGGGCGGGCAATGGCAGAAAAACTCAAGGAACTAATTCCCCGCCATCAATTCAAAGTGCCAATTCAGGCATCTATTGGCAGTAAAGTTATTGCCAGCGAACACATCCCTGCTTTGCGCAAAGATGTGTTAGCCAAATGCTACGGTGGTGACATCAGTCGCAAGAAAAAACTTTTGCAGAAGCAAGCAAAAGGTAAAAAGCGGATGAAATCTGTAGGTACTGTAGATGTACCCCAGGAAGCCTTTATGGCAGTACTGCGCTTGGATCAAAGCTAATTTAAGAGTGTTTATCCAAAAACAATTGGCTACTTGCGCCTACATCTCAACCGGAAAAAACATACAGCAGAATTCAGGAGAAAAATACCCTCAATACGCTTCGGTTAAAGGGGAAAGGGTAAAGGGGAAAGGTTTTGAATACATCCTTTACCCGCAAACCCATTCCCCAGACCACAAAGAAAGTGAAAAATTCCAGCATCTTTTCAGAAATAGTGGTAACTTGCTGTTGGTATATTTTCTAAGGTAGTGGTAAATATATAGTGATAGCAGAAACTGAAACCCTTGCTATATAAGGACTGAAAAGAGAAAAATCACTACTTTTATACCACTACCCAAAATATCATGAGTCGCAACCAGGCCCAAGAAAAACTCTCTGAGGCAGAGCGAAAATATCGCACTCTCGTAGAACAAATTCCGGGCGTTGTATATATCTCACCGATTAATACCACTGCAAATGAAGCCTATATTAGTCCGCAACTGCAACAATTATTGGGCATTGCTCCCGAAGATTGGAATTCTGGTTTATTCAATAGTTGGTTAGATTACACTCATCCAAACGATCGCGATCGCCTTTGGCAAGCTGTAAACACTACAATCGCTACCGGAGAGCCTTTGAGGATTGAGTATCGGATGATTAGGCGCGATGGCAGAACAATTTGGGTACGAAACCAAGCCAATCTCGTTTTTTGTGCCGATGGACAAACTCAGCTACTTCAGGGTTTAGTATTGGATATTAGCGATGTCTATGACGAATTTTGTTTACGCAAACAAGCACAAGAGAGCGAAGAACTTTATCGTACCATCCTCGAAGACCAAACAGAATTGATTGCTAGAGGCTTACCAGATGGCACTTTTACCTTTATCAATGAAGCTTACTGTCGATTTTTTGGACTGGAGCGAGACAAAATTATCGGTCAGCACTACAAACCTGTTGTGTTTGAGGAAGACCAAGAACGTGTTTTTAGTCTGGTAAATTCCATTAGCTTAGAAAATCCCGTTATCACCATTGAAAATCGCGTTGTAGCTTGCCAAGGAGTGCGGTGGACGCAGTGGATTGTTCGAGGGATATTTGATGACCAAGGTGCGATTGTAGAACTTCAATCTGTTGGACGAGATATTACCGATCGCAAACTGGTAGAACAAGCTTTAAGTGAAAATGAACAAAAATTCCGGGCGATTTTCAATCAAACCATTCAGTTTATCGGATTGCTTCAGCCGAATGGAATTGTATTAGAAGCCAACCAAACAGCACTAGACTTTGCTGGGATTAATCGAGAAGAAGTAGTTGGCAAGCCTTTTTGGGAAGCAAAGTGGTGGACAATTTCTCTAAATACTCAAGAGCAATTAAAAACTGCGATCGCAGCTGCTGCTAAGGGTGAATCTATTCGCTATGAAGTTGAGATTTTAGGTCGAGATCGTCAAGCGATCGCGATTGATTTCTCACTGCGTCCTATACTCGATCGAACCGGGCATATTACCCTACTGATCTTTGAAGGACGAGATATTACTGAATATAAAGTCGCGCTTCAGAAACGCCACAAAGCTGAAGAGGCATTGCGCTCCAGTCAAGACTTTCTGCAAAAGGTTGCTAATACTATACCGCATATTTTGTATTTGTTTGACCTCTTACAAGGAACAAGTATCTATCTTAATCAGAAAAGTGTGGCTATTTTAGGCTACTCTCCAGAAGAATTTTGTAACGCAGATCCGCAGTGGCTAATGAATTGCTTTCATCCAGACGATCGATACCTCTGCTATGACATACCGAATCGCTTTGTCAACCTGAACGACAATGAAGTACTTTCCACTGAATACCGATTCCGACACAAAAATGGAGAGTGGCGTTGGCTAAATACACGAGAAGTCGTATTTGCCAGAGATGCTAACGGCACTCCAACGCAGATTCTTGGCTCGGTAGAAGACATTAGCACTCGTAAAGAAGCTGAAGTGATGTTGCGACAGCAAGCAGAGGGAGAACGGTTAATTACTGAAGTCACTCAACAGATTCGGCAATCACTGAATTTGGAGGAGGTTCTGAATACAACAGTAAATAGTATTCGCCAGTGTTTAGGTTCAGATTCCGTAGCTATCTACCAGTTACAATCTGACGGAAGTGGGAATTTTGCGGCAAAATCAGTGGGTGATAACTATCCTCAGAGATTAGAACTGACAATGCACCCATTTTCGCTCAAACAAGATTTTAGCGACTATTACCAGGGATTACCTAAAGTCTTCCATAATATTCAGGAATCTGATTTTTCAGCCGAGGTTTTTGAGTTATTACAACTCTATCGAGTTAAAGCGGCTATAATAGTGCCGATTTTGAATGAAGAGCATCTCTGGGGTTTACTCATTGTTCACCAGTGTACCGCACCTCGTTATTGGCAAGCGTTTGAAGTGAATTTGTTGCAGCAATTGGCTAGTCAAGTAGCGATCGCAATTCATCAATCAGTACTTTACCAGCAAGTGCAAGCTGCCAATGAAGAATTACAAAGATTAGCTACTCTAGATGGCTTGACTCAAATAGCCAATCGCCGCCGATTCGATCAATATCTGGAAGCTGAGTGGCAACGACTCAAACGCGAGCAACTTTCACTGTCTTTAATTTTGTTAGATGTCGATTTTTTTAAACTCTACAATGATACTTATGGTCATTTAGGAGGGGATGATTGTTTGCGGCAATTAGCAAATGCCCTCAAAAATATTGTTAAGCGTCCAGCCGATTTAGTCGCTCGTTACGGTGGAGAAGAATTTGCTATCATTCTGCCTAATACAGAGATTCAAGGAGCAATCTATGTAGCTCAAACTATTCGACAAGCAGTGCGCGACTTAGCCATTCCCCATGCTCAGTCTCGCGTGTGCGATCGTGTTACCGTTAGTCTAGGTGTTGTTAGCATTGTGCCAAATTCCGAAATTTCGCCGCCAGACTTGATTAATGCAGCAGACAAAGCACTTTATGTAGCCAAACAGCAAGGACGCGATCGAGTTCATGCCGTTTCCGTCGTTACCCCTTCTTGACAAGTGAGTTGTGAAGGGGAGGCTCAATTGTTCTGATTACGAATTATTACTATACCTTGCTTTCTCTCCTTAGCCTACACAGTTGATAACCTTTAACAAAATCACTGTTAAAAAATCTAAAAATTTTAGTAAAAGTACTCACTGCATTCGCCAGACTTGTATTTTTAGGTAAATGTAGTTTGTTAGATATTTATAAAGTGTTGGGGAGTCTAGTAGATGAAGATACTGGTACTGAGTTGGGAGTTTCCACCAAGGATTATTGGGGGAATTGCGCGACATGTGGCGGAGTTGTACCCGGAGCTGGTAAAGCTAGGACATGAAATTCACCTGATTACAGCTGAGTTTGGTCACGCATCGATGTATGAGGTTGTTGAAGGAGTAAAGATACATCGAGTGCCAGTGGCATACAGTAACGACTTTTTCCACTGGGTAGTGAATCTCAATTTGAGTATGGGAGATCACGGTGGTAAATTGATTTTAGAAGAAGGGCCCTTTGATTTAATTCATGCCCATGATTGGTTAGTCGGAGATGCGGCGATCGCTCTCAAGCATAATTTTAAAATACCACTAATTGCCACAATTCATGCTACTGAATACGGACGATACAACGGTATTCACACAGAGATTCAAGGTTATATAAATGGCAAAGAAACCTTGCTAGCTTACAATGCTTGGCGGATTATTGTTTGTAGCGAATATATGCGCCAAGAAGTAGAACGAGCGCTCTACACTCCTTGGGATAAAATCGATGTCATTTATAACGGTATCCGAGCCGAAAAGAAACAGCATCATACAGATTTTCATGCTCTGGATTTTCGCCGCCAATTTGCCGCAGACGAAGAGAAAATAGTTTACTACCTCGGTCGTATGACCTACGAAAAAGGTATACCTATATTACTTAATGCCGCACCCAAAATCCTTTCAGAAATGGGAGGTAACGTGAAATTTGTAATTGTTGGTGGCGGCAATACTGACCATCTCAAGCGCCAAGCCTGGGATTTAGGAATTTGGCATCATTGCTATTTTACCGGTTTTCTCTCCGATGAATACTTAGATAAATTTCAAACTGTCGCAGACTGCGCAGTTTTTCCGAGTCTTTACGAACCCTTTGGAATTGTGGCTTTAGAAAGCTTTGCTTCTCGTGTACCTGTAGTAGTTTCTGATACTGGTGGTTTTCCAGAAGTGGTGCAACATACCAAAACAGGCATTGTGACTTGGGTGAATAATCCCGATTCTTTAGCTTGGGGAATTTTGGAAGTGTTGAAAAATCCAGGTTATCGTCAATGGCTGGTGGATAACGCTTATGAGGATTTAGAGCGCCGCTTTAGCTGGCCGAAACTCGCCAAGCAAACTGAGCAAGTATATCAGCAAGTTGTGCAAGAGCGATCGCAAATATCGTGGTAAGATAGCTCCCCGATTTCTTTAAGAAGTTGGGGAGCTAAAATTTTATTTGAACTTGCATAAATCCTTAATCAACCTTTGATAAGTTTATAGCTGGTACTGCTGCAATTTCTGGAGTAGTGCAAATTTAATCTGGTTTTAGATATTACAGCATAGTTCAAGTTGGTAAGGTACACAAGCTAAATCTGTTACTCAGGTATAAAGCATGTTTTACTCCTGAACTATGCTGTATTTTTGGAATTCCGAAATCAGTAATATCATGTCCGCTTGATTGCTTATTAAACTCGAAGAACCCCACCCCGCCAAAGCTGTGCTTTGTCTCCCCTTCCCGCAGGCGGGGAGGGGTTGGGGGTGGGGTTCTTTTATTATGGGTAATTTGGCGGACATGATATAACACGAGAAAAAGCTAATTCATCAAGGATGACTATATGAAACTGCTTCCTTTGGATAAACTAGGAGCTAGAGAAGCCAACGGTATTGTTGATTTTGGACTATTTCTACCTTGGGTTTCTCAAAAGGATGGAAATCGGCTAATAATTAAAATTATCCACGAAAAAGATCAATTTCTCCAAGATATTCAGCCCTTAGAATTTGAACTCAAGCATTCTATCGACTCAGAGTATGGTGATTATTGGTCAACTCAAATAGATATCAAAACTCAATCAAAACCCAGTGCCAAATCTGCATGGGGAGAACCAGGTAGATATGTTTACCGCTATTGCTTGCAAAATCCCGATCGGGGAGAAATAGATTGGATTATTGACCCTTTTGCCAGAGAATTTGGTGTAGGGAAATTATCAGCCTTCACACTCGGCTATCAACAATATGAGTGGAGCCAGAAGGAAAAAACTTGGAAAACTCCAAACTTAAAAGATATTGTTCTCTACGAATTGATGATTGATGAATTCGGCGGCAATATTGATGGAACAATTGACAAACTCGGCTATTTAGCCGATTTAGGAGTTAATTGTCTGGAAATTATGCCACTTTCCAATGTAGCCTTAACAGTAGATTGGGGTTTTTTACCAATTGGCTATTTTGGTGTAGATGAACGATTTGGTAAAAGAAAAGATTTACAAGGTTTAATTGATGCGGCACATCAAAACAACATTGCTGTAATTGTAGATGCCGTTTATGGTCACACTGGCGATAGTTTTCCATACTCTTATGTTTACAGAAAACTAGGGTATCGTGAGAATCCTTTTATGGGGGCATTTGCTAAAGATTATTTTGGCGAAAGCACAGACTATAATCGCAAGTTTACCCAAGACTTTTTCTATACAGTCAACTATCACTGGCTAGATGTTTATCATGTCGATGGTTTTCGCTATGACTGCGTACCCAATTATTGGGATGGTTCTACAGGAGTTGGTTACGCTAACTTAGTTTTTAACACTTACAAAACAGTCAAAGAAAAGAGACAAGCTGGCGAGTATTGGCAGAGATTCTTTAACAATGACACAAGCGATGACACGATCAATTTGATTCAGTGTGCTGAACAATTAGAAGGCCCAAAAGAGATTCTCGAACAAACTTATACCAACTCTACTTGGCAAAATGAAACTTTTGGTGTAGCTGAAAGTGTAGCTCGTGGAAATAAAGGTGATTTAGCTAATCTTGGCTTTAAACTTGGTTTAGATGGCTATCCTTCAGAGATTACAAACAATGGTGACAAAATTGCTAAAACAGCACTGCAATATATAGAAAATCATGACCACTCCCGCTTTGTTTGTAACTTTGATACGATCGCCCGCGAGAATGATTTATTAAAAGAAGGTAATCGTGACTTATGGTATAAAGTCCAGCCTTACCTAATTGGGATTTTCACTGGTAAAGGGATTCCGCTACTGTGGCAAGGTCAGGAATTTGGTGAAAACTATTTCCTGCCAGAACAAGGTTTTGGTAGAGTGATGTTGCTTCGACCTGTACGATGGGATTATTTTTATGACCCCATTGGTAAGAGCGTACTTTCCTTAGTACGCAAATTGATTAAACTGCGTAGTCAGCAACCGCAGTTTACGGAAGGCGACCATTTCTTTTACAACGATTATGACCGCTATCATTCCAAAAATGTGCTGCTATTCTCGCGCAAACATGGTAACAAGTTTAGCCTAGTAGCACTTAACTTTAGCGATCGCGATCGAAATGTACCCTTCTGGTTCCCAATTGCTGGCAATTATCAGGAAGAACTAAATGGTGAAAACAATTTAATCGACGTTCCCAGTTATTCAGAATATTGGGTAACTATTCCCAGTAACTACGGAAGGATCTGGACAGTGACAACCAATACCTAATCTATTTTAGGTTCGATCTGGCCAGAATTAAACGCTACAAGCAATGTAGAGATTTTTGCACAGTAACGCAGAGAATTAACGATCGCTCTGCGTTATTTTGCGTTAACAAACAGTACAAGACCTGTACGCTGGAAATTCTACCCGATCTAGTGCCACAGTTAAGCTAGTGCGCGTCTAAATTGCACATTTTTCGTTAAGACTGTCCTAAGTCAATTGGTTATTCACAACAACTGATAAATGACTAATGACAAAGGACAAATTTCACGAATAAATAAGCAATTAAAATGCGTCACAGCCTAGCAATAATTGCAGTTTGCTCTAGAAGTTTAGTATGACAAAGGCATTCCCAAGCATAGCAAGGCGCTTGAAAAGTACAGGAATCAAGTTGTTGAAGATGGGAACCTTCCTAATAACCCGTTTTATTGCAAGCTGGAAACGCTTCTTCCTGGGTGATACTGTTGATGTTTACCCCCCCTCCACTCCCTCCTTTGATGTCCGTCCTTCCTTAGCGGGCCCAGTTCTGAGTTTGGGTGGGGGAGGCCCTGATGTCGATGATGCTATCCAGTGGATGATTAACCAAGTTAGGGGAGGTAGTAACTCCAGCACTAAAGTTAATGTTGTAGTTCTCCGCACTAATGGTAATCACGATTACAATCGGCTAATTTATGCCATGAAGGGCGTAAATTTTGTGGAAACTCTTCTGGTTAGGGATAGACAAGAGGCAAACAAAGCTGAGATTTATGAAAAAATCCGAAATGCTGATGTAGTTTTCTTTGCTGGCGGGGATCAATGTCAATATATCCGCAACTGGAAAGATACCAAGCTTGAGGCTGCTGTTAAGTCAGTTTATCTTAAGGGGGGTGGTATTGGTGGCACTAGTGCAGGTGCAATGATCCAAAGCGATTGTGTCTATGATGCTTGCGCTTCTTCCGAAAAAGGCATTGAAACTAGAGACGCACTCGAAGATCCCTACCGAGACATTACTTTTACTTACAATTTTTTCAATTGGAGTAATTTGAAGGGAACTATCGTAGATACACACTTTGACAGACGGGAAAGAATGGGTCGAATTATGACTTTCATTGCCCGTCAAATTAAGGATGGTGTATCTAGCAGTGTTTTAGGTATAGCGGTTAGTGAAAGTACATCGGTTCTTGTGGATAAAAACGGTTTGGTGAAAGTTATGGGTAGGGGTGCGGCATACTTTGTACTTGGCAATCATCTGCCAGAAGTATGCGAACCCCGAAAGCCTTTGACCTTTTCCAATTACAAAATTTGGAAAGTCCGCAGTGGCGACACCTTCAACTTAAGAAATAGACCAACTTCTGGGTACTATCTCAGGAGTGTCAAAAGGGGACGGATTGATTCAAATCCCTATTGAGTGGGAGGGCTGATTCAGCCTATTTCAAACAGGATTTGTCAAAATGGTTAGCGAGAAAATTGTAAGTAAGCTGTTACGCATTTAATTTGTATATTTACTCGTGAGAGTTGTCATTGGTCATTGGTCATTAGTCATTTGTATTTCAAAGGACAGATGACCAATTGACTTAGGACAGTCTGAATGCAAAAATGTACAATCTAGACGCGCATCAATTTAAGCGTGAGAGTTGTCATTGGTCATTTTCCTTTTTCTCTTTAACCGAACTGTATTGCCCCAACCCTTCCCCGATGCTTTGGGCAGGGGAGGGGTTGCCTTAGCAAATGCGGGGTGGAGTTCTTTATTTTTGATTTATGCAAGAGGTCTAATTTTTAATTGTTATAACCCTTAATTTTTACTATATTCTAATTTTGAAAATAGCTTCCACCAGCTTTTAGCTGACTTGTGTCAGAGAGGTTAAATAAAAGTAATTTTAGAAAATAATTTGACAGAATTTGAGCTTCGGTTTTGCTCGGCTCAACTTAGCATATATAAGATTTTGAAAGTAATTTCGGGCAATATTAAGCGCTGATAGGTTGTTCAGATTCAATTAACTGATTATTCGGTACATCAAATCTAATAGTACTAGCTGCCCAGTCTTTGAAATCGGGTGCTAGCCAGACTAGCTTACGCAGAATTTCATCATTGACCCACAATACCAAGGGAAACTGAAACTGTTTCCGAAACTCATCTCGCATGATATTGGTACTAATAATCAGTTGGTTAATTGCCACTACAGATTCTAAGCCTCGTACCATCAAAGCTTCGGGTTGAGTAGTACCAATTTCACTTGTAATAGCTGTGTATAATTTATCATCAGTAGGGGAGAGTAAAATTTCGTGGATATCTGCTGATGAAAATTCTGTTAGCAAATTCAACACTTGCTGCTGCTTTTGAACACAGTTACAACAAGCCAATAACAGTGAAAACTGTCCGCCAGAAACCATCATCGCCCTTGCCAGTCTCTTAGTAGCTGCTGTGCTGCTAACTGTGCCGTTTTCTGAATTGGTTAAGCCGATCATGAAAAACACCCTTCTTTTGATTTTCAAGCATATTCAGTGATTCTACCCTATTAATTTTTATTCAAAAGTGTTAATTGGGTAACTTTGATGACTTTTTCTGTAATATTAAGCATTATATAACGAACAAGCAGATGGTGCATTATCTCATGTTCACAATTTAGGGAGAATGTAAAGAGAATATCAACACAAGGTCTGCAACAGGGGACATACGAAGAATTAACAATTGCATTATCACTGGATTTTCATAAATTTTTGCCTCTGCTAACAATTAAGTAATTTTTTTAATTTAATAGTAAAAAAAATATTCAGTAAAAGTCTAACAGTAAATGTTAGCAAGTGGCAAAAGTTATAACAGTTTTCAAATGCACCCCTACTTAAACATTAGGTTTTCCATGTCAGCCTTCTTTTGCGATCGCCCTATAACTTTGCTTCACGCTAACACCAGTTATCTACAGCAGTAAACCCCCTACAGCAAGAGTTAACCGCGTCACAATGTCTTTTCAATCAGCCATTTGGGGAGGGATATTGAGTCGGGAGTAGTAAAATAGTCTCAACACAAGATGCAGAAATCTTGTTGCATTAAAGCTAACTCATCCGTTTGATAGAACTGTAGATTGAAGATGTCGCTCCGTTAGTGGAGGACAGGGAATATTTAGCTTTCTAAGATCGATTTAGAACATCTGAACTATAACAACAAGTTTGGAATTTGCTCAATTGCTACATTTTTTGAAGTTGATAGCCAATAACAAACGTACTGTAAATATTTATTTAATTTTTTGGAAACCAATTAGGAATATTTAGGAATATTACATCATGCTATTTAAAAATCGGAGGTTTGCAGGTCAAGTTTTGGCTCAAGAGTTAACCGCTTATGCTAATGACCCAGATGTTGTGGTATTAGGGCTACCAAGGGGTGGTGTACCCATTGCTTTTGAAGTTGCCAAAACCTTAAATGCTCCCTTAGATGTTTTAGTGGTACGTAAATTGGGTGTGCCCGATCGAGAAGAACTAGCGATGGGAGCGATCGCTTCTGGTGGTGTGCGGATAGTCAATAAACATATTATCAACTTGGTGAAGATATCCGATGAAGTAATTGCCAAGGTGGCGCTACAAGAAGAACGGGAGTTAGAGCGGCGGGAACGGCTTTATCGCCAAAATCGCCCCTTAAGAGATTTGAAAGGACGCACAGTCATTTTGGTAGATGATGGTTTAGCAACGGGTGCAACGATGTGGGCTGCTGTTGTAACTGTACGAAAACAGCAACCTGCTCAGATTGCGATCGCTGTGCCTGTGGCTGCACCTGAAACTTGCCAAGAGTTAGAAACTGAAGTTGACGAAATTGTTTGCATCTCCAGACCCAACCCTTTCCAGAGCGTTGGCCTTTGGTACGAAAGCTTTCCTCAAACGACTGATGAAGAAGTCCGCGACTTACTCGCAAAAGCGGCAAAGAACGGTGAAGCAATACCTCTTGGTATGTAGAGAAAGATTAAGTTTATGAGATAGTCTCAACTCCCGAATTGAAGTTTTAACGGGACAGAAATCAAATGGCGTGATGATAGCGGTTCGGATTAGTGATGTTGCCGATACAAAAACGTCGATCGAGTATACAAACTAGTTGATATGGTTAAATAATGCTGAGTTCATCTGAAACAGCACCCGATGTTTCACGAGCCATACTCAATAATCCCCAGGAATAAATATGTCTGAGATTCAAAACAAAGTGGTAATCATCACCGGAGCCAGCAGTGGGTTAGGTGAGGCAACTGCGAAGCGACTTGCTGCTAGTGGAGCTAAACTGATGCTGGCTGCCAGACGCGAAGATCGGCTAAAAGATTTGGTTGGAGCGATCGCTAAATCAGGAGGAACTGCAACCTATCAAGTAACGGATGTCGCAGATAGCGCCCAAGTGGAAGCTTTAGCCAAGGAAACTTTGAGTACATACGGCCGGATCGACGTGCTAATCAATAATGCCGGATTGATGCCGCTTTCTGCCCTCGACCAAGTAAAGGTAGACGAGTGGGAGCGGATGATCGATATCAACATTAAGGGCGTTCTTTATGGAATTGCTGCCGTGTTGCCGATTATGCGTCAGCAAAAGTCTGGTCACGTCATTAACCTATCATCAGTGGCCGGACATAAAGTGTTTCCGGGAGCGGCCGTCTACTGTGCCACCAAGTACGCAGTGCGGGCGATTTCTGAGGGGCTGCGGCTAGAGTCAAATGGTGAAATCCGTTCGACTAATATCTCACCAGGAGCCGTTGCCACTGAACTGGGTAACACGATTACCGATAAAGACGCAGCAGCGGGAATTAACCACCTTTATGAAATCGCCATTGATGCAGATGCCATTGCCCGTGCGATCGCATACGCCATAGAGCAACCCAGTGATGTTGATGTGAATGAAATCATCATCCGTCCGACACGTCAAGAACTTTAAATTTAGGCTTACAGAGCAAGCATTCGGCTCAGATAGCCAGACGATATCTTGAACACGCGAGTGAATGTACAATCTCACTAAAAAAAACTCTGTGTACCTCTGCGCTTTCCTTAGCGTCGCTTTGCGTTTAAAAACGTAACTATTTTAGGCAAAGCTGTATAAATTATCAGTGTCAGATTAATAAATCCAGTTTTGCTTAGTCTGTAAACTGTAGTGGCGTGGCAAGGCTAAAATGTTGTATTATCACTTTCTTGTGGGATGGGCTTCTAGCCCGTCCGGTGCAGGCAAGATGCCCACACCACAAGAGTTATATTTATACACTATTTTAGTCTTGACACGCCAGTAAGCTTTATCACCTATGCTCTCTAAATCTGCAATGGGCGAGAGTAGCTGTGTAGGGAACCCAAATGCACCCAAGCATCGATTTCACCTCGGCAAAATCGGGGCAGCGCCTTCGATTGTGTCAAATAAATTGGTTCAATGCCACTAAAATCAAGTCCGACTTTTGCTTGCGATCGCACAAGCACATAATGGGCGTTTGAGCCTTTGTCAAAAGCGAGCTTTTTGCTCTTTAGGTCGGCCAGCGTCGGAATCAGCGAATCTTCCGCTACTAGAATCTCTTCACCTTTGGAAGCAGTATAGTTCACTATACATATTTATTTTGGTATTAATAAAACGTCGATACATGACAGATATATAATTGATTAAACTTTGTTTTTGAGCAAATAAATATGAGTAATTTTGACCATTCTCAGCATCGAAAAGATTATCTGATTTTATTAGTAATTTGGGTGATAGCGCTAGCTATAGATAGAGCTTGGTTTTTATTAGATGACTCAATTCCAGCCTTCGATCAAAGCGCACATTTAGCTACAGCATTACATCATTATAAAGTTTTTCAAAACTTCAATATCTTCTCAGGAGATTGGTGGTTATCTCTGTGGCAATTAACTCCCAGTTATCGCGCTCCTTTTGTATATATTTGCACTGTCCCATTTTTGATGTTGTTTGGCCGTGGATATGACCAAGCAAGTTTGGTCAACTTATTGTATACTGCGATGATTATATTTTCAGTATATCATTTAGGTAATGTTTTATTTGACAATCGAAAAATTAGCATAACTGCCAGCATATTTTGTGTGTTATTTCCTATTTTAGGAATTGTTCGAACAGATTATTTATTAGATTATGGTTTGACAGCAATTGTTACAGTAACTTTTACAGTCTTGACAATTTGGAAAGATAGTTATATTAGGTTTTGGTCATGGATGTTAACTATCCTTTTGGGCGTTGGAATAGGTTTAATTTTGTTGGCTAAACCTACAGGTTTTATTTTTATTTTAGTTCCTAGTCTTTGGGTATTAATTAGTTTTATTAGAAAACGTAGATTTGTCAAACTAATTCAAGCTTGCTTATCTTTGATAATAGCTTGGTTAATTTGTAGTTTTTGGTATGGCTTAAATTGGTTAACAATTATTACATCGGCATTAAATGCTAACCAAGTTGGAAAAAGGGAGGGCGATCCTTCTCCCACAACTATTGCTGGATGGCTATACTATCCACAAATTATCCCAGAAAGCGTTGGTTTACCAATATTATGTGCGAGTATTGGCATTTTATTGGTTTATCTGATTAAATATAAATTTATTACTAATTTAATTTCAGCGAATCTCCATAAATCGGCTCGAATTTGGTTATTAGTTACCTTAATTAGTAGCTATATAATTTGTTCTTTAGGCACAAATAAAGACATTAGATTTATTCTGCCATGCTTTCCGATAATTAGTTTAATATTGGCGGATTTATTCAATTTAGTTGACAATATATATTTTGATAGACTGAGATTAGCCACTTTAGTATTAAGTTGTATAGTTTTATTAAATAATTTGTTTCCATTGCCCCTAATTCAAGCATGGGGTGGTAGACATTTACCTAATAATGATGCTCAAGAATATCCTCTAGAGAAACTTATACATAAAATCACCGAAACCAATTTATATTTAAGGTCGAATTTAGGGGTAATTCCTGTTTCTACACCGCAGATAAATGAGTATACTTTAAATTATTTTGGGGCATTAGCAGATTTTCGCGTATCTGGCAGAAAATTAACAACCAAATTATCTCAGATAGAGCAAGATTTACAATATTTTTGTTGGTATATTACTAGAGATAATGAACCATATAGACCTGGAGAAAGTGGAGAGACTAAAAAGAAATTAAAATCTTCAGTCGAATCTTCTCCTGATTTGGAATTACAGGGCGATTGGATATTACCTCATGGAGATAAAATGCGTTTATATAACTGCAAAAATCCTCCTGTAACTGTTGAAAAAATTAATAATAGCGAGTCTGCAATTAGTCTAGAAAAAGTTGCGATTTCTCAGCAATTAATTTTAGATAAAAACAACCCTGTAAACTATGAGATAACAGGTTCATGGAATGATTTGCAAAATGGTATATTACTGCTAAAATGGCAAAATGGCCAATCATCCTGGTATCACGATCATGCCATTGGCTTAGGTAATTTATACTGTGGGATCAAATGTCATCCTGAAGGAACTTTCCGGGTGAAAGAAGCTTTAGCTACATTTATTCCGAAAACACTACCACTAGGAAAATATCAGTTATCGGCACTATATTTAGATAGAAGAAACAACAAAACTACATCTTTAAATTTTCCAGATATTACTGTAAATGTGACAGATGTAGGAACAGTAGAAAAATCGCCAGCTTTAGATTTAATTACCCGAACTTCACAGCTAGCACAAGAGTTACAACAGGGTAAATTAAATAATATATTTGTGCAGATAGGTCATTTCAATCAATACGATCCCACTCAGGATTATTTAAAACAAATTGATTTAGCGGCTAATTATTATCTGCAAACAGAGCCAAATAATTTAAATTGGCGTTACACTTTAGTTTTATCACAACTCTTACAGCGCCAAGTCCCAGAATTAATCCAAAATTTAAAAGAATTAACTAAATATGATGCTCAAAATCCTTACGCATGGGTTTATTTAGCTTTTGTTTATTTATATAATTTTCAACCTACACAAGCTGAACCAAAATTAGCGATCGCAGAACAATTAAAACCAGATATACCAGAATTAAAAACTTTAAAAACTGTAACAAATATTATGAAATTTTTGCCACTACAATGGTTTGCTACCAAGGAATAAAAGAAATTCAGATAAAAAGCATTATTGGGATGTAAGTAGCTGTAGTTAAAAATTGACTATTATCAAGACATATAAATAACTTTAGTTGCTGATTGTAAAAATATAAACAAATATTTACAATAAAATAAAAAAAGTAAAATAATGTCAACGAATTTGATAGAAAAAATATATTAAATCTGTCCAAAAGTAGAGATAATTTTTAGAAGACGAAAACAATACAAACCATTTACTTGGATAAGGTTTGATGTCGAGAAACTGTTCCAACTTCAGGGGAGAATTCAGCAAGTGAAGGCTCCGGTGTTATAAACCTGAAGAGTAAATAAAAGGGACTGGGCATGGAAAAGAGGCATCGGGGCAGGGTGCAAAAGGGAAAATTCCCCCTTGCTCCCTTGCTTCTTCCCCAGTTCCCGATACATAGAGAAAAAGTTAAGCGCGAGGACGTAGATTTAGTATGGCTAATAGCAGTGCAATCACCGCAGCACGACACTTGAGTGAAAAGTTACCTTCACCGCTCAAACGTTTAGCAGATTTGGCTTATAACTACTGGTGGAGTTGGAGTGGCGATCGCATCTCCCTATTCCAAAGCATCGATCCCCAAGAATGGGAACGCTGTGGGCATAATCCAGTCGCAATTTTAGAGTCGGCAACTTATGAGCGTTTGACGCAATTAGCAGAAGACCCATTTTATCTAAAGCAGATATCCGCCCTCGCACGTGAGTTTGACCAATACATCAACCAGCAAGATACTTGGGTTAGTCGAGTTGCACCGCAAGTATCCAGAGAGCATCCTATTGCTTACTTTTGCGCCGAATTTGGCATCCATGAATCTCTACCCGTCTACTCTGGTGGCTTGGGAATTCTCGCCGGGGATCACTTAAAATCATCATCAGATTTGGGTGTGCCGTTGGTTGGTGTTGGCTTGTTGTACCGCCAAGGTTATTTTCGGCAACGCTTGAACCGCCAAGGTTGGCAAGAAGATTATTATATTGACAACCCCTTTGACCACATGCCCTTGGAGTTAATTAAAAATGAGCAAGGGGAATCGGTGACTATCGAGTTACAAGTTCGCCAGCGGGTTGTGAAAGTGCAAATCTGGCGAGTGCAAGTTGGGCGAGTCACCTTATATTTATTAGATAGCGATCGCCACGATAACGATCCCATTGACCGTTGGTTGACGGGACACTTATACGGCGGTAACTTGGAAACCCGCATCGCCCAAGAAGTCGTTTTGGGAATTGGTGGTGTTCGCGCCCTACACGCCTTGGGTATTGAACCTTCTGTCTATCACCTCAATGAAGGACACGCTGCATTCTGCACCTTAGAAGTTGCGCGGGTAGAAATTGAACGGACTGGTAAATCTTTCTACGACATCGAAGCCAAGGTGCGCAACAGTTGCGTATTTACCACCCATACCCCCGTTCCCGCCGGTCATGATGTCTTCTCACCCGATTTAATCGACTCCTTCTTTGCCAGCTATTGGCCGCAATTGCGACTTTCGCGCGAACAATTTTTGTCGCTGGGTGCAAGACGATTGGGCGATCCTTGGGAACCCTTTGGCATGACCGTTTTAGCATTGCGGATGTCTCGTGCTTGCAATGGCGTGAGTGAATTGCACGGTCAAGTTTCCCGTAAAATGTGGACAGTTCTCTATCCACAGCGATCCGAAGATAAAGTACCAATTGGTTACATTACCAATGGCGTTCATGCACCCACTTGGACTGCACCCTTGTTAGGTGACTTATACGAGGAATATTTGGGAGAAGACTGGAAAAATCGCGCCGTCGATCCCAAGATGTGGGCTAAAGTTGACGAGATTCCCGATGAGGAATTATGGTCGCGGCATCTCATTCTCAAAGAAAGATTGATTGCCTTCACCCGTTATAAGGTGAAAAAATCACGGGAGTTGCGTGGCGAAAATCATCAACTCATTCAAGCAACAGAAAAATTACTCGATCCCAATGTCTTGACCATTGGATTTGCCAGACGCTTCAGCCCTTATAAACGCGGGGATTTGATTTTGCGCGATGCCCAACGCGCACTGAAGATTTTTGGTAATGCTCAACGTCCAGTACAAATTATCTTTGCAGGTAAAGCCCACCCAGCCGATGAAGAAGGTAAGCGGATTATCCAACGCTTAATGGAGTGGTGTCACAATTCCGGGATTATCAACCGAGTTGCCTTTATTGAAGATTACGACATTTACACTGGTCAAAAATTGGTGCAAGGCGTGGATGTTTGGTTAAATAATCCCCGTCGTCCCTTGGAAGCGTCTGGTACGAGTGGGCAAAAAGTCTGTTTTAACGGCGGTCTGAATTGCAGCGTTTTGGATGGCTGGTGGTGCGAAGGCTACCAAACAGGGCCAGATGGTAAAGGAATTAACGGTTGGGCAATTGGTGAAGATGCTAATACTAGCGATCAAGAATTGCAAGATGGGATTGATTCGCGATCGCTTTATCAGCTGTTAGAAGAAGAAATCGTTCCTCTATACTATGACCAAGATGCCCAAGGCATTCCCCACCGTTGGGTGCAAATGATGAAAACGTCCATTAAGACGAATGCGCCGTTATTCAACACCGACAGGATGATTGCCGACTACGTTTCACAGGTGTATGTCCCAGAGATTTCTAAGAGTGTGGAACCGATTTTAGCTAAAGTACTGCTTTAGAGCATTTTTACTTTCCTGGTTAAATAGGGGGCGGGTTTTCTGCCCCTTTTTTTGCTCTTATATCATGTCCGCTTGATTGCTTATTAAACCCGAAGAACCCCACCCCGCCAAAGCTGCACTTTGTCTCCCCTCCCCGCAAGCCTACGGTGTACACACAAGTTATCGAATTACTACCAGTTCTCGAATTACCCCACCCTAACCCTCCCCTTGTAAAGGGGAGGGAACCGGATTTTTCTTGTTTCCCCCCTTTACAAGGGGGGACTAAGGGGGGTAATTCGACTTGTGTGTACACCGTAGCCCCGCAAGCGAGGAGGGGTTGGGGGTGGGGTGTAATGACTGTGGTTAGTATAACTAATTATGCGGACATGATATTAGTATCGCTTGCGATAAGATCGAGAATAAATTCATGCTGTGTTTATGGCAACCCAACTCAGCCAAGCCAAATCACCAACAGAACTGGTAATCTCTTGGGAAGCCTTGCCCAAAGATTTTCAACTAGAGGATGAACCAGTGGAGAATACCGGTCAGCCACTTTTAGCTGGTGCTTTGCGTGAAAGCCTAGAAATCAGTGGATTCATCCAACCCCAGATGTTGATAGCTTCAAACTTTGGTCTTTGTGCGACAGTCAACGAGCAATTTATTGCCAAAGCACCAGATTGGGTTTATGTGCCGTCGGTTAATGAAGTGGTGGCTAACCGCAAAAGTTATACACCCAATTTAGAAGGAGATATTCCGGCGATCGCTATTGAATTTTTATCCGATACTGAAGGTGGAGAATATTCAGTCAAGCGAACTTATCCACCAGGAAAATGGTTTTTCTACGAGCAAATTTTGCAGATTCCCATCTACGTGATTTTTGAACCTTATGGCGGTTTATTAGAATATTATCAACTGGAAAATAAGCGCTATGAGTTAAAGCAACCTGACGAAAATGGTCGTCATTGGATTGATGTAATGGGCTTATTTTTAGGAACTTGGCAAGGAACAAAAGAAGGTCGCACTGGTTATTGGTTGCGCTGGTGGGATCGAGATGGTAATTTATTACCGTGGGCTGTAGAACAAATTGAACAAGAACGCCAACGCGCCGAACAAGAACGCCAACGCGCCGAACAAGAACGTCAGCAAAAAGAACGACTGATTACTTATTTGCAATCTCAGGGAATTGATCCGAATAACTTGCCCCCGCTTGAGTAGAGGCAATTCATGAATTGTTCTTACAATCATTATCTGATTGTGTAAAACTAACTAGTTTGCGATAACAATCCTGAATCATTCCTAAAAAACAATATCCCCGAAAAATTTTCCGAAGTCGGGGATCTATGAATTGCAGTTTTCAAAAATAAAATAGGATTGCTATAGAAATCCTATTTTATTATCTGAATGGATACTCATCACTCTGGGAATATCTTTTTGAGTTGAGAAATATAATTGAAGTTGGTTATTTTCCAATCTTCCCATGCATTTTGAATAGCTTCTTTTTGTTCTTGAGTTAACTGCCAAGAAAGTGGAGGATTAATTTTACCACGAGGAAATTTAATAGGAATATGCATAATTTCTATTCCTTTTTGGCAAGATTTATCTTTTAAAAATTGCTGCACTTTTTCCGGCTCATCATGCTTGTAGCCGCATTTATACTTGTCTGTCAAAAGTTCTATCCCTCTTGTGTCACTTTCCGGGTATTCTGAATAAAAGAATAAAAAAAGAAAACCCTGAAAGATAAGTAGGGCAATGGATGTAGAATTACAAATCCTCAAGCATTTGGCGAGAGACGCTCACCCAACAGTTGCGATCGAAGTGGTGTAAATTTGAGAGAACATTTAGCAATCAGAAATCAGAAATCAGAAATTAGATACATTAGGGAAATAGTTTATGGTAAAAAAAGAGCAGGAGCTTCAAATCTCCCTTTTTTTTGGCGAGGTTTCAAGATAAAATAACCTAAGCCATAAACAATTAATAGAAAAATTGAAAATACTGTTATTGCAGCAATTCCATAAGATAAATCACCATTGGCATCTACATAACCCCTTTGTATTCTTTCTGGTAAAAAATAAATTATTTTTAATAAAGCCTGTTTTAAAAACTGGTTATGTTCAAAAAAATACTTGTTAAAGTAATTAGTTATTAGCAATAAAGCTCCCGCAATAATGCCAAATATAATTCCCCAACCTTCCCAGCTACGATCTGCTTCTTGTATTTCTTTTTTAGAAAGCTGAGTCGCCTTGATGCCAATTGGAAGACTTAAGATAATAGCAATTAAATATTGGAGAAATACTGGAATTATTTGCTGCTGAGGTACATCAAAACGAAGATGGGAATTATACAAGATGATATCGAAAACTTGTATCGTAGCCAGTCCTGCTAAAACTGCACCTCCAATAACTAAAACCAATTGATTATTAGCGCGAAGTACAAATAAGTTTTTTAAAATTGCTGATAAACCAGAATTCACTGAAATTGTTGGCAAGAATAATAGCAATAAACCAACAATTATAGGTACTCGCAAAAAGAAAATATATTGCAATACACTGTAGAAATTTTGTAGCATTAAACTCAATAATGCTAGTCCCAACCACAAGACAATGCCGTTAAAAACCTGTTGTTTTTTGTTCATAACAAATCTCTGTAAATATACAAAAATTTAATTTTTTTTGTTCATATTGGCTTATATCTTGTACTCAGCTTTCAGATAAATGAAGATTGAAGAATAATTCAGGAGTCACAATTTAGGAGTGGAGCCGGAGACGCTCCACCTTTGCTCATTCCGGTGAGAATGAAGACGCTTGTGGACTCGCTCTAAAAGCAAGATATAGCAAGGGACTGGGGACTGGGGACTGGGGACTGGGTGAAAAGCCTTTTTGTGTCTAAGTTTTATCGTCTGTCGATGTCCTAACCACCTTGACTGTTGCTATATAAGCCAATAAAGTTTGATACACAAGAAGATATCAAAATTCCGCAAAAGTGATTATGAAGTTATATTTATACCAATCCTCTAAAATCTGGCAACAGATTCAAACCCCGAAACCCAGATCCTAGCTGACTTTCTTAATTACGAATTTATATTAGTTAAGTATTAAGAAGTACTAAATATCTATTGATACCAGAGTCTAAAAAATATAAAAAATAAGTAGATTTTATCACCCAAGTAAATAATCCAAGTTGGAGCGGTTATACTTTTGAGCTAATTGATAAATGTGGGTTAATTGCCTGGATTCGTTCGCGAAATATATAGCTTTCCAGGCTATTTACCTGATTTTAATCTTCAAGCATTTCCAACAATTGCGTCTCGCTTAACTGCGTAATTCCCAAGGAAATTGCTTTGTCTAACTTGGAACCGGCATCTTCTCCTAAAACTAAATAATCGGTTTTTTTACTCACTGAATCAGTTACTTTTCCCCCAGCTTTTTGAATCAAAGCCTTTGCTTCATCTCGCTTTAAGGTTGGCAATGTACCTGTAATTACAAAAGTTTTACCTGCAAATTTTTGATTACCATCCCCAAATATTTTTGTTTCCTCAGTAGCAGTTAATTGCAATCCTTCTGCTTGCAAGCGTTCTATCAACCTTTGGTTAGCATCAATCCGAAACCACTGATACACAGATTGGGCAATTTCAGCACCAATACCATAAATGCCTTCAATATCTGATTGCTTTGCTGCCGCTAACTGCTCTACAGTAAAATATTTCTGAGTCAACAATTGAGCATTGACACTGCCAACATGACGGATGCCTAAACCATACAATACCCTTGACCAAGGTTGATTTTTTGACTGGGCGATCGCATCCACTAATTTCTCTGCCGACTTTTTCCCCATCCTTTCTAATTCACATAATTTCTCTGCTGTCAACTCATATAAATCGGCAACACAATCCACCAAACCTTTATCAACGAGTTGATACACTAGCTTTTCGCCCATACCTTTAATATCCAAGGCATCACGACTTACCCAATGTTCAATGGAACCTTTGAGAATCGCCGCACAGGAAGCATTGACGCATCGAGTCACCGCCTCACCCAATTCTCGCACCACCAATTGGCCGCAGACTGGACAATGGGTGGGCATAAGGAAGGGTTCGGTGTCAGCGGGACGGAGTTCTTTGATTACCCTCAGCACTTCTGGAATGATTTCCCCAGCTTTGCGGACAATCACAGTATCGCCAATGCGGATATCTAATTGAGCAATGCGATCGCTATTATGTAAAGTGGCGCGGGAAACTGTTGTTCCCGCCAGCTGCACAGGGCGCATCTCTGCTAATGGCGTTAACGCCCCCGTTCTCCCTACATTTACAGCAATATTTTCCACACGCGTAGGTGCTTCTTCGGCTGGATACTTTAAGGCTACTGCCCACCGGGGGAATTTCTGCGTAAATCCTAGCTGTTCTTGAAGTTTAAAAGAATTCAGCTTTACTACTACCCCATCAGTCATGTAAGGTAAATTCAGCCGTTCCGTATCCCAGTATTCGTAATATTTTGCCACTTCTGCGATCGAAGCACAGAGTTTGTGTTTGGGGTTGACTCGAAAACCCATCTTTTCCAACAACTCCAACGCTTCCCATTGGGTATTAGCAATACTGGTGTCATCCCTACCAGGAATGTGCAAGGTGTAGCCAAAGAAATCTAAGCGCCGTTTAGCCACAATGCGGGGATCTAGTTGCCTGAGTGTACCAGCTGCGGCATTGCGGGGATTGGCAAATAATTGCTCGCTGGCTTTTTGCCTTTCCTCGTTGATTTGTTTAAATACTTCCAACGGCAAAAACGCCTCGCCTCGCACTTCCACCCTTTCGAGAATTTCTAACCCTTCAAAATTCAAACGTAAGGGAATTGAGCGAATTGTTCGCACATTTTGGGTAATATCTTCACCCGTTACCCCATCACCCCTAGTTGTCCCTCTAACTAGAATGCCATTTTGGTAAGTAAGAGCCAAAGCAGAACCATCAATTTTAAGTTCAGTGACATATTCCACTGCATCTATTTTCGGTACTTGTCGCCGCCAACGCTGATCCCATGCTTGCAACTCATCAATATTGAATGCATTCTCCAGACTATACAAGGGGATATTGTGCCGCACCGAGGTAAACTGTGTTGCCGGTCTCTCACCCACGCGCTGAGTCGGACTATCGGGTGCTGTCAATTCTGGATATTGAGTTTCGAGTTGTTGCAATTCTCGATATAGCTGGTCATAGACTGCATCCTCCATGATTGGAGCATCTAGGACGTAATAAGCATAGCTGGCTTGTTGCAATAACTGGCGCAATTCTTCTGTGCGCTTTACTTCAGGCTTAATCTGTGTCATAAAATTATAAAATATCTAAGACAAGGCTAACAAATCATACATTTGTACTATACAAAATTTTGGCTTTTGAGCCATATCCCCCGCTACCTAATACTTGCATAGGGCGATCGCATCGCAAACTTCAGTAGGAAGCTTCCCCTGAGTACTAAGTATAATTCCACAGGTAAATAATTGAGAGCGATCGCGAGTTAATAAATCGCTATATAAAAGAATGTAGAGCCGTAGTATTGCTCACAGGTGTCAACTTAAGCTGAAAGCCTTTTCAAATCTCGTTTCCAGCCTCTGGGCTGAAAATGCACTTCAATTGCGGCTCTGCCTCTAATATCATGTCCGGTTAATTAGTTATAATTTCCGTCATCTATGCAGAAACCGGAAAACCCTCTTTCCCCCTGCCCCCTGCCCCCTGCGTTCTTAATGATAAGTCTTTCACCGGACATGATATAAGACAGCATTCCCAGTCTGAGCAGGGGAACGAGACAACGAGACAATACATAAAAGCTGGTTTTAGGCAGGCTTTCACGTTAAGTTGACACTTATGAGCAATGCTACGGCTCTACAAAGGTAATAACGCATATTTAATTTCACCAGAGTCTATTAGAGGATGTCTGAAAACTTTTTAGTGTTGTATTCGAGACTTGTAGATCCCCCTAAATCCCCCGATAAATTGGGGGACTTTTAGAAGTTTTCCCCACTTTTCAAGGGGGGCTAGGGGGGATCGGACGAAATATTTAATACTTCTCAGACATCCTCTTAGAGAACTGAGTTGAGTAGCTGTGAATAAGCGAAATTATCTTTAGGATGGGGCATCGCCCCACCCCAAATTGTTATCCAATTACCTCAGCAGTCTTCTTCTTATCCAACTTGAGAATCAACACACCCAAAGGTGGCAAACATAAATCCAGTGAATAAGGATGACTGTGCAAAGACCACTCATCCGTCCATTTGCCACCCAAGTTGCCCATATTGCTGCCGCCATACTGACGTGCATCACTATTGAACAACTCAGTATAAAATCCCTTTTGCGGTACACCGATGCGGTAGTGAGAATGGGGTTGTGGTGTAAAATTGCAAACCACGATCGCAAAATCATCAGAATCCTTGTCACGACGCATGAAGGCAACTACACTATGGCGGTTATCGCTACAGTCAATCCACTCAAACCCCGGTTGGGCAAAATCCTGGGTGTACAAAACTGGTTCAGAACGGTAAAGATAATTCAAATCGTGGAAAAACGTTTTTAACTGTTGGTGGGCTTCATGCTGCAATAAATGCCACTCCAAATCTGTCCAATCATTCCACTCACTCCACTGCCCAAACTCCATGCTCATAAACATGGTTTTCTTGCCTGGGTGAGCAAACATATAGGTAAATAAACAACGCACACTAGCTAACTTTTGCCATGTATCTCCCGGTATTTTACCGATGATATTGCTCTTGCCATGCACGACTTCATCGTGAGACAGGGCTAGCATAAAGTTTTCGCTGTGGTTGTACCACATACTAAAGGTGATATTGTTTTGGTGGAACTGGCGGAACCAGGGGTCCATGCTGAAGTAATCCAGCATATCGTGCATCCAGCCCATATCCCACTTCAAGTTAAAACCCAGTCCGCCTGTATAGGTAGGCCAAGATACCATTGGCCAAGAAGTGGATTCTTCAGCAATTGAGAGAACACCGGGGAAATAGCTAAAGATAATGTTATTTACCTGACGTAGAAAATCTGCTGCTTCTAGGTTTTCTCTGCCACCGTACTGATTGGGCAGCCATTCTCCTGGTTCGCGGCAATAGTCGTTATAGAGCATCGAGGCAACAGCATCGACACGAACCCCGTCAATGTGGTACTTGTCAAACCAGAAGAGAGCATTTGCTGCTAAGAAATTACTAACTTCATGGCGACCGTAATTGAACACCAAAGTACCCCATCCTTTATGTTCGCCTTTACGGGGGTCAGCGTGTTCGTACAAATGGCTACCATCAAAGAAAGCTAAACCATGTCCATCTTTGGGGAAGTGACCAGGAACCCAATCTACAATTACCCCTATATCATTTTCGTGACATTTGTCAATAAAGTACATCAAATCTTCGGGTCTGCCAAAACGCGAGGTAGGGGCATAGTAACCAGTTACTTGATAACCCCAAGAACCATCAAAGGGATGCTCTGCAATGGGCAGCATTTCTATGTGGGTGTATCCTAATTCTTTGACATAGGGAATGAGTCGGTCAGCAAGTTCTCGGTAGGTAAGGAAACGTGCGCCCGGCTTTAGTCCAGAAACGACAACTACAGGTTGAGTTTCACCATTGGGAAGTTTAGCTGGTTCTGCACTCGAAGCGTGTAACCAAGAGCCTAAATGCACTTCGTAAACTGAAACTGGTTGAGTTAGGGGGTCAGTGTGACGCCGCTTTTGCATCCAGCCTTCGTCATCCCAACTGTAAGCATCTAAATCAGTGACAATGGATGCCGTTTTCGGGCGAACTTCTTGCTGGAAACCGTAGGGATCGGATTTTTCGTAAATGTGTCCTTCAAAATTTTTGATTTCATATTTGTAATGCTCTCCCACACCGATTTCAGGAATAAATAATTCCCAAATTCCAGTGCGGCCTTTACGCATCTGATGTTTACGCCCATCCCAGAGGTTGAAATCTCCTAATAATGAAACATTACGAGCGTTAGGTGCCCAAACAGCAAAATAAACACCTTTAACGCCATCTATTTCCGTAGGGTGCGCTCCCAGTTTTTCGTATATCCGGTGATGGTTGCCTTCACTAAACAAATGCAAGTCAAAGTCTGTCAAGTTGGGAGAACGGAAAGCGTAAGGGTCATAGATGACACGCTCATGTTCTCCTTCTTTAATCCGTAACTGGTAGTTTGCCAGTTCTGGAGTGTCAATCGTGCATTCAAAAAAGTGGGGATGATGCACTGTTTGCATTGGGTATTCTTTACGTTGTTCAGGAAGAACGACCCATGCTGCACTTGCATTTGGTAGGTAGGCCCGTACAGCCCAGACAGTTTTGCCGTCTTGCTCTATAGGATGAGAACCTAGTATTTCAAAGGGATCGTTATGCTGATTCCAAACGATGCTGTTAACCTGTTCAGGGGCGATCGTGGTCATGGACATGAAGCTACCTAAGTGAAATAACGTGATTGACTAAATCTACTTTTTTAATATCTATATATATTCTTTACATTTATTTGCAATTTTGTCGCCACCGTTATCCTACATCATAATAGGGCATTGGGCATGGGGCATTGGGCATGGGGCATTGGATAAATGACTAATGACTAATGACGAATTTATCAAAAATTTAAAAATGGGAAAAACTGGAGTAACGTTTTACGTATACGAAGCAAGAAAATCTGTTCCCGAATTTTGGGGTCTAATTTTGGGGGCGGGGCAAGTTGGAGCTGCGCTTGTAATTGAATATATTCGGCAGCTGTTAGAGATTTTCCATCAATAGGCGATCGCGCTTCTATAATAATCTTTGTCCGTAATATTTCTTCTGGGGTATCCTCTGGTGGCGGTAATGCTATTACTGCCGATCTCCAATAGTTACTTAAAAAAATCAAAGTAGCACTAATTACTATTAAGCTCAGTAATTTTATAGATTTTCTCGTTTTAACTCTCCTCATCTCCTGAACTACGTTCGCAACGCAGGATGAAAATCTGTTTTTTTCATACCCAAATTTTCCCAATAAAAATCTGGCAATATCAAGGGAGATTTCCAAGTCTTTCTGATCCGGAATAGACTACAGGAATGCTCAAGAGCAATTGCCAGCGATCGCGATAAATTATTTTACCCTCTCACAACTCAGTAGTATAAGTAATTTAAAATGCCAAATGAATAGCTTAGATTAACTCAACTCCCTTGGACTGAGAACAAGGTTTGAGCGGGCGGGACTTTCACAAGGACACTTGGTAGAGGACATAACCCTCTTTACCATACTTAAGTGCTGAGTGCTGAGTTTTGAAGTTGAGTACTCAGTACTTTCGCAGTCTAGCAAAAGCCCCGCCCCTCTCTGCGAGACGCTGCGCGAACGTGGGCGGTCTTTTAACTCAGCACTCGGAACTAGGAACTCAGCACTCAGCACTCAGTGTCCTTTATTTCCTGCCCTACTTAGTTGATATTTGAGCAAACTCTCGGCTCTGATAAACCAGCATAAAAATGAGGTTTTTTCGTGAACCCAATTAATTCGAGTAATACTTCGAGCTATATAGTGAGGAATGCTGTCACTAAGTAGTTCTGGGCGCGATTTAAACTAAAGTTTAAGATGCCTTATTTAGGTTTAGCGGGAGTAGTCGCTCCAGGAGTCGCTGCGGGAGTCGCTGCGGGAGTCGCTGCGGGGGTAGCGGCAGGAGTAGTCTTAACAGCAGGTGCATCAGTTGGTTCACCTGTAGCGGCTGGAGTAGCAGTACCAGCACCATCACCACCACCACCTTCACAGGCCCCAAGAATTGCAGCCAGACTTAACATTAAAGCAAAACCAAAGATTTTTGTTTTCATAACTCCTCTTTCACCAATTGTGGCTAGAATAATTTTTCGCCTGTTGAATACGATACCGTATTTATTGCTTTTTTTAAATTCTGCGAGATTACATACTTAAAAAAAACAATCCTTTGGGGTATTGTTTTTGGAATTACGTATCCTGATTAGTTTCTCTTAACTCAGGAGCAAAACGAAAAATACCAACTTATTTAGCAAACGGAGCTATGATAGCAAAAAATTTTATTTTTTTCACAGAGTATTGCATCTGGCTACCTGAGGTTGCCATACTTTAGGTGCGATACCTAAAAGGTAAGCTGTCCAGTTTCTAATCGCTAATTGCAAACATTGCATATCTAGGGGATGCAAACATTGATACAGCTACCTATCAGAAAAGTTAAAAGGGTATAGTCTGTGATGTGTGCTGGTTGTACAGAAGGTAATTTAAACCTTAGCAAAACAGACAATCAATCTAAAAGTGCAGTATTTTCCATCTAAAAAATTTAAAAATTTATGGTAGTTGCTCGTAAATCTACTGTTTCTACAAGGGGTAATTGGTTCCGGCGAGATTCTATCCTTTCTTTAGGAAGGCGACGTTCTGCGTCTATGGAGTCAGCAGCAGGGAGTGCTTCTATACCAGTATCGTCTTCAAGACAACAGCGTTCCTCGAAAAATTTAGCGGTTTCTGCCACAAATAAGGCAGTTATAGCTAAATCGGTGAAAGAATTGGGTAGACAACAATTACCAAATCTCAATGAACAGTTGAATGCGAAGCAAAAGAGTTCGGAGGAAGGTTTTCTTGGGCTTCCCACAATGCCTAATTCTGGAGCTGCACCTTTGTGGTTGCTGCGCTTGTATACCTTTCATCGTTATTCGTCAGTTGTGGCGTTCTTGTTAGTAGCATCGACACTTGCTGTTTATGGTTGGACAGTCTATTCTCAAGAGCTTTGGGGTCAGTCATATCGCAGACTGCAAAGCCTCCAACGTCATGAACGGCTGCTAACGACAACCAACGCGACGCTGAAAAATAAAATGGCTAATGAAGCAGAACAACCAACAGCAGGGCTGGTATCGCCAACTCCTGAAGGGATGATTTTCTTGCCTCCTGCATCTGGGAGTCCTAAATCAGCATCGCCTAACACAACGCCAAATTCTGAAACCCAACCGCAAACACTCTCGCCACTGGGATACTAATCTCTAAGAGTCATTTGTCATTTGTCATTAGTCATTAGGACTGAGACTTCTGGTTAATCACAAAAGGCAACAGACAAAGACAAAGGACGAACCCAATGCAGAAGTCACCAAGCAAAACAAAATTCAGAAAGTTTCGGAATCCAAAATTTACAGGGCGACACAAGGGTGATAAACGAGGGCTTTTGGGAAAATTAGCCTCTAATATGCAAGACCAAACATCCAACACTAAGTCGCGACTGTTCATCGTCTGGGGCGTATTAATGGCATCAGGGTTGGGGTTGGCTATTAACTTGTATAATCTACAAATTGTCAAGGGGCCAAAGTTAACTGAGTATGCACGCAATCAGCAAATGGTGAATGTGCGACCTTTTATGCCCCGTCGCCCAGTGGTAGATCGCAATAGCGATCTGTTGGCTATTGACCGCCCTGTATATACTTTGTATGCTCATCCCAAGCTGTTTGATAAGTCTAATGAAGATATGGCAGAGCGACTTGCCCCAATTTTGGCAAAAGACACTGCTGAATTGGTGAAAACTTTTCAAAGCAAAAGAAGCGGAATTATACTTGCGCCAGCCTTACCAGAAGAAATTATCGATCGCGTCATTTCTTTGCGCTTAAATGGCTTGGAGTGGGCTCAAAAATACTCCCGATATTATCCGCCAGACGATTTGGTTGCTGATGTGGTGGGCTACGTGGACATTGACCGTCGCGGTCAAGCTGGTGTGGAATACTCTCAAGAGAAGTTGCTAGAACGTCCTGTGCAAACGGTGCGGCTCAGTCGGTCGGGAAATGGAACCTTGATGCCAGACCGGGCGCCCGAAGGTTTTTTGCATTTTGACGATTTGCGATTACAACTGACTATCGATAGCCGTCTGCAACGAATTGCTCGGATTGCGCTCAAACAACAGATGCAGAAATTTGCCGCCAAACGTGGAGCGGTAATTGTCATGGATGCATTGGATGGTTCCTTACTCGCCCTGGTTTCTCAGCCTACTTATAATCCTAATGAATATGCTAAATCTGATATTTCACTATTTAAAAATTGGACAGTAGCGGATCTTTATGAACCGGGATCGACTTTTAAGCCTTTGAATGTGGCGATCGCTCTGGAAAATGGCATCATCAAACCAGATGATATGTTTAATGACTCCGGTTCGATTCGAGTCGCTAATTACACCATCAAAAATGCGATGAATAATGGTAATGGGCGAATCAGCATCGCTCAGATTTTGCAATATTCTAGCAATATTGGCATGGTGCAAATTATCCAACGTTTAAAGCCTTCAATTTACTACAACTGGTTAGAACGCTTAGGGCTAGGACAAAAAGTTGATACAGATTTGCCTTTTGAAGTCGGCGGAAGGCTCAAAAGTCAAGAAGAATTTATCGCTTCGCCAATTGAACCAGCTACTACTTCCTTTGGACAAGGCTTTTCTATGACACCCTTACAGCTAGTGCAAATGCACGGTGCTTTAGCTAATGGCGGTAAGTTAGTTACACCCCATGTAGTTCGCGGGTTGATTGATAGCAAAGGGCAGATGCATGATTCACCCACTCACACTATCCCCCGGCAAATTTTCTCAACCGCAACAACTCAAAAGGTTGTGGAAATGATGGAAACTGTTGTTACTCAAGGCAGCGGTAAGCCGGCACAAATTCCGGGATATCGCATTGCTGGTAAAACTGGTACAGCCCAAAAAGCTAGTCCCAATGGCGGATACATCAAGGGTGCGAGAATGACGAGTTTCGTGGCTATTTTACCCGTGGAATCTCCTCGCTATGTAGTGTTTGCACTGGTAGATGAGCCAAAAGGAGAAAGTGCTTATGGTTCTACTGTCGCCGCGCCAATTGTGAAGTCGGTAATCGAAGCACTGATTCCTCTTGAGCAGATTCCGCCCAGTAAGGCAATCGAGCAACGGACGCAAGTACCGTAGGGTTGGGGTGCAAGGAGGCAGGGGGGCAGGGGAGCAGAGGGGCAGGGGAGCAAGGGGACAAGGGGACAAGGTGACAAGGTGACAAAAGTTTAGAACTTACAACAAGTCTTTCCCCTTGTCCCCAATTCTCCTTGTCTCCAAGTCCTCTTTCCAATGCCCAATGCCCCAAAACTTAATCTTTCTCTATAACCAGGGAAAGAGGTACAGAAAGCTACTGGTGTGGAAACCTAGATATTAGAGGTGAAAGTAATTTATCACTTTTCTAAAGCTACCGAAGATTTCATGCAAAGCAATTTACTTATATTTCCTAATGCTGGGACTACGAAAAATAGCACCCCAACTGAAGAAAAAACAATTACCAAGTACGACCGTGCCCAGGAGCAATTTATAGAACTGCTAGCAATGGAGGATTTGGATCGTCAACTGGATGCAAAACCTTCAATAGCCAGTGAGTTTGAACAGGCGCTCTCTATGGCAATTGAGGCTGCTTATGGAAACGATCGCTCTGATGAACAGGCTCACCGTTTTCTTCAACGGATACTTTATCGAATTAATCGGCTAAAGCTGTTTTGGTACGACGATTTGCGGCATTATAACAATGAGCGATCGCTTTACTTGTCCTCATGTCGCGACCAAATTGAAGCTGCTTGGCAACAGTGGGAACTGGCACAATTCGATGTGGCTGCACTGCAACAATTAGATGTAAAACAAGCTCTAATTGAGCGCACATCTGCCGATTTAGATCCGCTTTTGTCACAGAGTAGCCGCTACATTCGTGAGGAAATGACTGAATCTGGCTATCGTCACCTGCTAGCGATCGGCTCCTTTGATGGCTTGGTTGAAGCTAGCCATCTTTCCCGCATTTTGGGTGGTGTTGCTAATGAAGTGCAATGTACGCTGATGCGAGTATTAATAGAAGAATACGGCAATGGTCGTTTATCTCGCAAGCACTCTACTTTTTTTGCCCAAATGCTTGCTGAGTTTGGAATGAACACTGAACCAGAGGCATATTTCGATTTAGTACCTTGGGAAGTTTTGGCTTCTACCAATCATAATTTTTTGATGACTGAGCGCAAACGCTATTTCCTGCGTTATAGCGGCGGTTTGACCTATTTTGAGGTGGCTGGCCCTGCGGTTTACAAAAATTATATGGTGGCGGCGCAACGGCTCTTACTCTCAGAAGTAGCAGTGGGTTATTGGGAACTACACATCAGGGAAGATGAACGCCACGGCCGTTGGATGTTAGATGATGTGGCTTTGCCATTAGCAGAACGATATCCCAATGATGCATGGGAATTGCTGCTTGGGTACGATCAGCAGAAACTCATGAGCGATCGCGCCGGGACGGCTGTTGTGCGATCGATACGCGAAGCAGAATAAGCCGCCTTATTCCTATGAGCAATCTAAAAAATCAAAATAGCAAGTTATTATTAGCCTTTTAATTTGACATCTTTAAATCATTTTATTGCTAATTCACTTGCGCTCAGATTTCTTTAGCAATCCTTTGCTAAAGGAAAACTTTTTATTGCCTGAATACAAGGTAATAGACAACCACCTATTACATTGATTATACCTTACACCTGGAAGTGCAATCAAATGAAAGATATCTTTTTTTGCCCAGAAGAATCTAATTTCTACTCAAACTGCTTAGAAAGCTTTGTTATCAGAAATTGTAAAAATTCCGAATCTATTGTGGAGTTTGGTTCAGGAGATGGTAGCCCTGTAATTAATTCTTTATTAAGAAACAATTTTGATGGTGTCATCCAGGGATTTGAATTAAATACTTCTGCATGGAAAGTTGCAAATTCAACCATTGATGAATACAATCTCACTAATAAATACATCATCCACAATTCGTCTTTGTTTAATTCTTCTCAACCCGATGCCGAGTATCTTGTAGCTAATCCGCCCTATCTACCCGCACCAGATAACGATATTTATATGCCACTTTTATTTGGGGGTGTAGATGGAGCTACAGTTACCAATGAACTTTTATCGTTAGATTATGAAAATGTATTGGTTTTAATATCTAGCTTTTCTAACCCAATCAATACCTTGAACATAGCAAAACAAAATGGTTATTATGTTCAAAACTTCATGGTGTTACCTTTAAAGTTCGGCTACTATAGCTCTGACCCCAAGGTAAAGAAGCACATCGAAAAACTCCAAAAAAATCAGATGGCATTTTATTCTGGCGATTATTATTTTTTAGCTGGAGTTTTATTTAAAAAATGCCAGGGTTCTGTAGTTGATTTATCTAATCAATTAGCTCAGGTGATGACTAGTTTGTGAAAATCAAGAACAACTTAAGTGATGTCATCCCTTGCCTAAAGTAGAGATGTGTCTCGAAGCATGGCTTAGAGACATATCCTCAATAATTTTCAACGAGCATTTTTATAAATCCATATTCCCAAGTAATCATTTTGTCTGCCTGAAGTTATTGCATTAACTTCTTTATTGTATGGCTGCACTTTTTGAGTGACGTTTGCGCTTAAGTGCTGGAAATAAAATTACACCAGCACCGAACGACAAGATAGGAAAGCCTGAAGTCGGTTCAGCTACAGAGACAGATGAGATTGGTGTCAAGAGGAAGGCGTGTAATTCATTATTAACTGCACCACGACCGACAATTTGTCCATTATTATTAATGGCAGATGCCGCTGTTAAGGTAAAGCCACCCTCTGAACCAGGAGCAATCAGGTTATTTAAGTCGTACAGAGTCTTATCACTATAAAGAAAAGCCCGTAAACCATTGCCATCTGCGGCAAAAAAGTTATTGTTAGTGCCAGAAAACCCGACTACTTGACCCAAATTATTGATCCCTAAACCAGTACTAAACAAATCTGTAGGACGTAACCTACCGAGGTCTTGGAGTCCTGTGTTGGGACTGTACAGAAAAGCACGACTATCATTTACGCCAGTCAGTCCCGAACTACCAACTACTTGTCCTGAGTCATTAATATCATTTGCTTGACTGTACCTGTCACCAGGGAGGGTACCGAGATTATTGATTACACCCTTGTCGGATAAAAAGGCTCGGCCGGAAGAACCGAAAATGCCAACTACCTGACTTAGATTATTTATGCCATAGGCAACATAATTTTCTTTTAAATTATTGTTAATAATAGTCGTCGTACCATTGCTGTATAGGAAAGCGGCTCCGTTGGGAAAGGCAAGTTTTGGGAATATACCGCCACCAGTTGTACCGCCAACCACTTCACCTGAGTTATTGATAGCATAAGGAATGCCTTTAAGACCGGTATTTTGCGTTGTTCCATCACTGTAAATAAAGACGTTATTATCACCGTCGGTCTTACCGATGGAATTACCAACTACTTGCCCCAAGTTATTGATACCACTGACTGCAAGTACATTATCGCCAGGCAATGGACTAATTTTTTTGACAGAACCATTACTGTAAAAAAAAGAACTGTCCAAAGAATTAATCGCTACTTTACCTGAGTCATTAATGTCTGTAGCATAACTGTAGGCTTCTCCCGTAAGAGCGCCTAAGTCAGTAACTGAGTATAAAGATACCGCCAATGCCGACTTGGATGCAGTCAGACTGATTGCGGTGAAAGTTATTGCTGTTATACAGGATTTCCACTTAAGTAAAACCATGTTACCTTGCCGTGATTTTCTATTCCCCTACCAAATTACCACTGAAGAGTACGGTGGCAAGCTGCCGTATCTGGATAATCGCTAAATACGCCATCAACACCTAAGCTGAAAAATAGTTCATATTCACCTTGAGGATTTCCTTGAAAATCCAGTGGCAAAAAACAGTCTTCATTGCGGAAAGTCCAGGCATGAACCAGCAAACCAGCCGCATGAGCATCTATCACTAATGATGTAGGCGAACGCAATTTACCATTGCTGTCTCTAGGAACCAATAAATTTTTATGAATTCCAATCGCTTGTGCATATTTGGCAATTTCTGCTAAACCTGATGCTGTGACTAAATCTGCATAAGTTTGTTCATTGCCGCTAACGACAAAATCATAAGGTTTACCACTGTTATTCAGCAATTGCACCAAAGGTAAATCAGTCTTTGTGGATAAATCTTGTAAATTACCGACTTCAAAAGACTGAATAAAAACAGGTGCGTTAGCTCCCTGATAACCGTTGGCTGTTAAAGTTGCAAGTAGGGGTGGTTCTAGGGCTAACCCAATAGATTGAAAGTAAGTTGGGTGCTTAGTTTCTGGGTAAATGCCAATCGTCCGATTAATTTCGCCACTTTTAACCCTGACTAAATTGATGATTTCTTGCAGTGTGGGGATTTCTAAAAGTCCATCATAAGTGGTATTTTGCGATCGCAGTTGGGGAATTCGCTCTTTGGCTAGTAGTGTTTTCAGTTCTGTTAGGGTAAAGTCTTCAGTAAACCATCCAGTTTTTGATTCGCCATCAATTATTTTGGTGGTTTGAAGATGAGCAAACTCTGTATGGATTGCAATATCGGTGGTTTCGGAAATCTCATTTTCGTGACGAGCAATTAAAATACCATCTTTAGTGGAAACTAAATCAGGTTCAATATAATCAGCCCCAAGTGCGATCGCTAATTCATAAGCAGCTAAAGTATGTTCTGGACGATAGCCGCTAGCACCTCGATGGGCAATGATAATTGGAGATGCGTCTTGCAAAGTTGTAGTCATTATTTTACCCACCTAAGTAGGACAACGTAAACAATTAAAGGTTTGTAGTAAGGGCTTTGCTATTCAACCTACAATTATTTTTCACTTAATTTTAAATAATTTAAGACAAATAAAACCCTCTTTAGAGAGTTGTAATTTTTCATTGGTAATAGTATCAAAAGTCTTTACATTCAATCATATAGTTATATTGATTACCACTGAATTATTTCTTGACTGAGAGTTTGATTAATTCAACAAGTATGAAATTATTCAAATCTACGGACTTACCACACTAAATCGATGCAGTTTTAGTATTATTTAAATAACTAATATTAAATAATAAGTATTGCTATTAAATAATAAATCTGTCATATTTAAGAATCTTATTTGATCTCTCCTTAAATCCTATTGTGTTTAATACATCCGATAAGATTAATATTTGTTTTTTCAAAAAACTCAGTACATATCTATTGTTTTTTTCCGTATTTTTTACTTATGCAAGTAAATTCAGGAATCAAATCGAAATTATAGATAATTAATTTGTTTCATTGTTCACTAATAGGAATTAGACCATGAATAGTCTACAATCTGCTAAACCTCCAAAACTTGATAGTTGTAATAACCAAGCGCTCCTCGATTACTTTGAGAATGCTTGGCAATTGGAAGATATATTATTGAAAAGTCTAGTTGGGGAAGAGACATTTTATCTCAATCCTGACCCTTTGAGAAATCCTCTAATTTTTTATCTGGGACATTCGGCTGTTTTCTACATCAATAAATTAATTCAGGTAGGGTTATTAGAAAAACGCCTCAATCCAGAGTATGAAATTTTGTTTGAAATTGGAGTAGATCCAGAAAAACCAGAGGAGTTGAATGCAGCGATCGCTCATTTGGAATGGCCGCAAGTTGCACAAACTTGGGAGTACCGAGAACAAGCATATTCTGTAATTTCTGAAGTAATTAAAACCATCCCAATTACTCTGCCAATTCATCCAAATCATCCCCTTTGGGCTTTAATGATGGGGATGGAACACCAGCGTATTCACATTGAAACTTCTTCGATGTTAATTCGCCAACTACCAATTGAGAAAGTGAAACGTCCTCAAAATTGGCAATATGCTCCTTTTAATGGTTACACTCCTCAGAACGAAATGATAAAAGTTGCTGGTGGGGTAGTAAAACTTGGTAAAGCCTTAGATGATTCAACTTATGGATGGGATATTGATTATGGCGATCGCACTGTTGAAGTTGCACCCTTTTTTGCCAGCAAATATCTGATTACCAATGCCGATTTTATTTATTTTGTAAAAGCTGGTGGCTACGAAAATCAAGAATATTGGGATGAAGAATCTTGGAATTGGAAAACTCGATACGGTATTCAATGCCCCAAATTTTGGTTACATGAAAATGGTAGCTATAAATATCGAGCTATGTTTGATGAAATTGACTTACCTCTAGATTGGCCTGTGGAAGTCAATCATTATGAAGCAATAGCTTATTGTCGTTGGCAAGGCAAAAATACTCGTTTAATGAGTGAAGCAGAATACCATTTAGCAACTTATGGTAATAGTTTATTAGATGATGTAGAAAATTATAATCTCAATTTAAAATTTGGCTCCCCTAGTCCCGTTGGGATGTTAGAAACAGCTAAAAGTTCTTCGGGATTGTATGATTTGCGTGGGAATGTTTGGGAATGGTTGAGTAATAACTTAAATCCTCTTCCAGGATATCAGCCTCATTTTCTTTATGAAGATAATTCTGCGATATTTTTTGACGATCAACATCAAATGATGTTAGGAGGATGTTGGATAACTAATGGTACAGAAGCTTTAAAATATTACCGCAACTGGTTCCGTCCAAATTTTTATCAGCACGCTGGTTTTCGGATTGTTCAAGATATTAAAGATTAACAGAATATGCCTCAGTCACATACTATAAGGTTACAGAGATGCCAAAGATTTTGAATTTCTGTTCTGATATCGAATTTTATCTCAAGATTGCTATTAGTTGCACGCTTGTTCAGCAGATATTTTATTTGCTTTTAAACAATATCGAGATCGACTTTATAACGCAGGTGCTGTTATACTGGTTAATTGGTTCTATCTCATTTTATAGTATTGGCATTTTCATTGAAAAAGGAATCAAAAGTAACGATGTTTTAAGAGATAAGCTAACGGCAAGGGTCAAGAAAGTTAAAAATAAAGAATTTCCTTCTTTTACTGTCAAAGGCATCATTACAGGAGAAATTAAAGCTTTTCTATCAGCATTAATAATGCTATATCTAGCTCCAGAGGTTCATAGAGGAAATAGTTTACTCCTAAACCTTGGATGGTTTTTGATGAGAATAGTTGCTGCTGATTTCTGTTTTTATGTTGCTCATCGACTCTTACACACAAGATTATTGCAGAAAATCCATCTTAAACATCATGAGTTTCGTGACTCATCAAGTTTTGTTGCTGGACATAAGAGTTTGGTTGAATATATTATTGTTGCGATCGCTGACGTTTTGCCTATTTTTATATTTGGATATGACATCACTCAACTATGTGCATGGAGTGTTATAGGCAATGCTTACAACCTAGAAGGTCATAGTTCTTTGTCAATATTTTTCATTCCATCAGATTTCCACGATCTTCATCACACTTGCTTTAATGGAAACTATGGCATTCAGGCATTCTGGGACAGAATATTCAACACACTAAATCCTCCTACCAAGAAGCCAGGAATAACATTTCCTATGAGTTTTATCGAGTATATAACTATTAATTCATCTATTAGTAATGACACTGAAAAAATATAATTCAATCAATTATTTTAATGGAAATTAAAAATACCTTACATTTAAAAGGAATAATGCTACTTATCCTTGTTAATGTAATTAGCGCTACAACTTTTACATTAACTAAAGAGATGTACCTCATATCATTAGGAAACGCTATAAGCCAAGTTTAAAACTTGGAAGCCGCAAGAAATTTAAACATAGTGGGTCTTTATCTATGAACAGAATAGAGTCGATTTCAGATGGAAAACTCAATTCTCATGTCACGATTCAACAAGCAGCAAAAGGACGAGGAGTGTTTGCTACAAAAAAATTTGTCCAAGGGGAAACTGTCGTGGTGGGTATACTAATTGAAGAAGTTCCCGAACGAACAATGTATACATTTCAGATGGATTTTAATTTACATGTCCATCTAGATGAGCCTTCTTGGATCGTTAACCATTCTTGTAATCCAAATACTGGGGTAAGGAACAATCAGTTTGGAGGATATGACTACGTTGCTTTGTGCGATATCGAAGCAGGTGAGGAAATTACCTGGGACTACGAAACCACTGAATATGAATTAATTATTGTCTTCGGGTGCTTGTGCGAATCTCTATCCTGTCGAGGAAAAATATTAGGGTTCAAATTTCGGGAACAAATATTGCGCGATCGCTACGGAGAGTACATTGCAGATTATCTCAAAATTCAAAGCAAATGATATTTAGACATCTCCAGAAATTAAATATGCTGTAACCAAAACTCTTGTAGAGACGTAGCACTGCTATGTCTCTACATTCTTTTTTTGGAGATGTTTGATGTTATTTTTTTGCTTAAGCTTTTTTCAACCAGCTAAACATAGCGCGTAAATCTTTACCGACTTCCTCAATTTTGTGTTCAGCTTCTTTACGACGCATGGCGGTAAATCCTGGTTTACCAGATTGGTTTTCCAGAACAAATTCTCGTGCAAATTGCCCAGATTGAATTTCGCTGAGAATCTTCTGCATTTCAGCTTTGGTTTGTTCGGTGACAATCCGCGGGCCACGGGTATAATCGCCATATTCGGCCGTGTTAGAAATGCTGTCGCGCATTTTGGCTAAACCACCTTCTACAACCAAGTCAACAATCAGCTTGACTTCATGCAGACATTCAAAATAAGCCAATTCTGGTTGATAACCAGCTTCTACCAAAGTTTCAAATCCGGCTTTGATTAAAGCGCTCAAACCACCGCACAATACCGCTTGTTCGCCAAATAAATCGGTTTCAGTTTCTTCGCGGAAAGTAGTTTCCAGAACACCGGCGCGAGTACCACCGATACCTTTAGCATAAGACATGGCGCGATCGCGTGCTTGACCACTGGCATCTTGATAAACTGCAAACAACGCTGGTACACCTTCACCACCTTCATAAGTCCGTCGTACCAAATGCCCCGGCCCTTTGGGTGCTACCATCACCACATCGACGTTATCTGGTGGTACAACTTGCCCAAAGTGAATATTGAACCCGTGGGCAAAAGCTAACACATTCCCTTCTTCTAGATTGGGTTCAATCTCGTTTTTGTAAATTGTTTTTTGAACTTCATCAGGTAACAAAATCATGATGAAGTCAGCAGCATTAGCAGCATCTGCAACGTTTTTCACAGTTAACCCAGCTGCTTCAGCTTTTGCGACTGACTTACTACCCGGATATAGTCCCACAATCACATTCAAACCACTATCTTTAAGATTGAGAGCGTGGGCATGACCTTGAGAACCATAGCCGATGATAGCAATAGTTTTTCCAGCCAAAAGGTCTAAATTGGCATCTTCGTCATAATACATCCGGGCCATAGAAGCATCTCCTGTCAGCAAGCGTCGTCATTTATTGGCAGGCTTACGATTGTACCCCAAATTGAGTAACACAAATGAATTATCAATCATTCAATTTATCTCTTTGGACTTAGGGGGAGTGTTTACGACGGCAATAATTGCCTAACTTCTTTATCTCAAGCAAGTAAAGTTACTCAGTTTCAGTAGACCGAAAAGTTTTGCGATGCCTTCTCTACGAGACGCACTCGCGTTCGGGGGGCGTAGCGATCGCCAAAGAATAGTAGCCTGTGATACACTTTTCTTCAAGTCTAAAAAAGTTGATCGTTTTTGATAATTTATAACCCACCTTCGACACCCTAATGTAGTAAAAGTTTTCAGCAGCCAATGCTGAGTAACTTCCTTGTTCGGTTGTGGTTCCTTGCTTTTACGTTTTTTAGAACTAATGTACTAAAAAAGTATCTATATAGTTAGGGTATAATTCAATAGCAAGATTAAAATTTACAATTGCTTCTGAATATATTTTAGTGTATAAATAAAATAAAGCTTTTCCGTAATAAGCTGAAGGGAGTTTTGGCTCTAGCAAAATTGCTTGCTGAAAATCTTGAATAGCATTTTTGTAATTTCCCATATTTAGGAAACTCAATCCCCTTTTGGAATATATAAATGCTGTATTTGGATTAATATTTATTGATTGATTATAGTCTTCGATAGCTCCTTGATAATCTCTTATTTCTGTGCGAGAAATTCCTCTGTTAAAATAGGCGGCTGCCAAATTTGGGTTAATACGTAAAGCCTGTGTATAGTCCTGAATTGCAGATTGATCCTGCCTTAAATTAGCTAGGATTAGACCACGTAAACAGTAAGCATCAGCATTATTCGGATTGATACTTAAAATCTGGTTGCAATCTTCAATCGCTCCTTTATAATCATGTTGTTGGCTCTTAGTACCAGCACGATTTAGGAGGAACTCCACAGATATACCTTTCACTAAGCTTTTAGCTATATCCTTTAATAACCAATCCATTTCAAAAAATCCAATTGTTAAGTAGTAACCTTTCACTTACGTTTAGTATTCCCTCTTTTTTGAACTGAATGCCACCTGTATCTATACACACTAGGGCAATACTCAAGCGCTCATAATTGCTTTCATCCCGTTACTGCTACCTGGACTTTGTTCAATGGCTTTTGGTTGCTTGACTACTTGGTAGCTTGAGAATGTGAGCGTACCACCTCCGAAGTCAAGAATATGGAACTCACTGCAATTATCTGGAATAAGTTTATTAACTTCTAGAGATGTTCCGTTCTACTCCGGCTGGTATAAAACTCAGACAGGATACGCTTTTACAGACTATTTTGCCGGAAATTACATGTATCTAATACTGTTGGCGATCGCCTTACCGAAAAAGAATGATAGATTATTCTCTGAAAAAATAATGTAAGTATTTTTGTTTGTTTATACTTTATTTCTCAACACTATATAATAAATTGCGTTTTACCCTTATCCTCGGTTTCGGGTAAAGCAATCCCTTTGAGGTTGGCTTTCATGGCAAAGAAAATTGCATTTGGTTGGTATGGCGGCAAGTACAGTCATTTAGACTGGCTTTTACCCTTGTTGCCAAAAACGACCCACTACTGCGAACCCTTTGGCGGTTCAGCAGCCGTGTTGTTGAACCGGGAGCCTTCGCCTGTGGAAACCTACAATGATATTGATGGCCAGGTAGTCAACTTTTTTCGCGTACTACGCGACCAAAAAGACCAACTCATCGAGGCGATTGGGTTAACCCCATTTTCGCGTGAAGAATTTCGGATTGCTATTACCAAAGAAGAAGAAAGTTTGTCAGACCTGGAAAGGGCTAGACGATTTTTTGTCCGGGCGCGACAAGTGAGAACAGGCTTGGCACAAACCGCTAGTGTTGGACGATGGGCGCACTGCAAACTTACTAGCCGCGCTGGAATGGCTGGTGCAGTTTCCCGGTGGCTTGGTAGTGTTGAGGATCTGCCCGAAATCGTGCAACGGCTGCTGCGCGTGCAAATTGAGAACGACCGAGCAATTGATATTATTCGACGCTACGATAGTCCAGAAACATTATTTTACTGTGACCCTCCCTACCCGCACGATTCCCGTGGGGATAGCAAGGCTTACGCTTATGAAATGACCGACGACCAGCATCGGCAACTAGCGGGTGTTTTGCGTTCAGTTAAAGGTAAAGTTGCCCTTTCAGGCTATGATTGTTCGTTGATGCAGGAACTATATGGTGACTGGAACTGCATTAAAGCGCCCCTGAAGCACTGCCATTCCATCAAGCAGTTACGGCAAGAAGTACTTTGGCTCAATTATGACCCTCAAGCTTCCACACTTACTGTTGAAGAAATCGCTCCATGTCCACAACCCCAGCAGCTATCCTTGATGTAGCCTTACAAAAAGCCTCTTCATCGATAGTCCAACCGATTGTCACCAACCCCAGCATTGCCGAAAAAATTGACTATGTATCGCGCTATGTAGGCAATCGTGCTGTAGTTCGTTTGTTGCTGGCCTGCTCTTTGGCAGCAATTCACCGTGGGAATGTTGATATCCGCAAGCCCTACACTGAAATAGGCACACCAGATGCTTACTCTGGACGCTACTACGATGAAAGCTATATCACAGCATTCATTAGCAAGCACGAGTTGCCTTGTAATCCCACTACCGCGTTCCTCACCCCTGCATTACGTAACCGCAACATCACCTTGACCCCAGCAGTCAATCTGGTGGGACGACCGCCCAAACTCTACGAAGCCGCCCTGGAATTACTTGATGATGTTCATGAAGGCAGAATAACTGCTGAGGAACTGCTAGCCCAAACTATTCGCTGTCTAATTATCGCTCGCAACGAGAAGCGGCAGCGTATGGAAACACTACTAGCCGACCTGAAGAAGTCGGAAGACGCAATACCTTTGTCAGCAGAGGAAATTATCACACTCCTGAAACAGCATTTGGCTTGCCGAGGTTCAAGCCGCCTTCCTGTACTAATTGTTGCTGCTGCCTATCAAGTAGCAGAACAATATATTGGAGAGCGTTTTTTACCTCTAGAATCCCACAATGCAGCAGACGAGCAGACTGGAGCTTTGGGAGATTTGGAAATTACTTTAGTTGATGATGAAAAGGTGATTACCAGCTATGAAATGAAGACCCGACGCGTCACGTTAGCAGATATTGACCGTGCTTTGCAAAAAATCAACAGCACAAGCAAGCGGGTTGACAACTATATTTTTATCACGACGGATGCGATCGAAGAAGGTATTCAGGAATATGCCTCAAGTATGTACGACCGTACAGATGGTATAGAAATTGTGGTTTTGGATTGTATCAGCTTTGTACGTCATTTTCTGCATTTGTTCCATCGGCTGCGATCGCAATTTTTATCAGCCTACCAACAGCTAGTGCTAACAGAACCAGACAGTGCTGTTAGCCAACCTCTAAAAGAAGCTTTTTTAGCATTGAGACAGGCTGCTGAAAGTGCCAGAGAATTTTGACCGACAAGATACCGTAGGCTATTTTGAATTGGTATAAAGGCAGATTTGCAAGCAGCGATCGCAGATGTAACTTGTTTTCAAAATCAAACAATTTCAAAAATATCAACTACCAGAAAGCAATTTTACAACCCTACTGGCAAACAGACTTGTTACAAATATTTTTTGAAATAATCGTCAAATGACTTGCTAATAATCTTTTTGAGATATCTCATCAAGCTCTGTAAATAAAAATGACTAACCCTGTTACATAAATCGCAACAATACAGGCTTTGAGTTTTTCTTCAGTAATACTGGGGTTAACTTCATCTATCTGGGGGTAGATTATGTATACTTCGCCTAAATTACCGCGCACATCTGCTTTATTTATAAGTGCGTTATTGGGAGGGGTGATTTTCACTAGTTGCGCCTCTTCCCAACAGACAGCAAGTAAGTCTGCACCTCAATCTGTACCTCAAATTGCAGCCAATGGCGGGGTAAATCAATTAAGTGCCCGTGAAAACAATATTTCCCAAAAGGCAGAAGCTGCACCAATAGCGCGTTCTCGTCCCCAACTGATCAAAAAGGCAGCAATCTCTTTGACTGTTAACTCTGTAGATAAGACTGTCGATGCTGTTTCGCAAATTATCAATCAACAGCAAGGGGATTTAATCGGGTTGAAACAACAACAACCCAAAAACGACAACCCGCGTTACACAGCAACAATCCAATTGCGGATACCAGAGGATCGGCTAGAACCTACTCTAGAACAACTAGCTAAATTGGGCACTGTTAATAGTCGTAATATCACTGCCGAAGATGTAGGCGATCGCCTGGTAGATTTCCAAGCCAGATTAACTAATTTGCAAAAAACTGAAGCCAATTTGCAAAAAATTATGGATCGGGCTGGTTCAGTCAGAGATGTGCTTAGTGTTGCCCAAGAACTGAGTAATGTCCGACAAACCATAGAACAAATTGATGCCCAACTGAAAAACCTCAAAAATCAAGTTGCTTATTCCACTATTACGCTGAACCTAGAAGCAGCAGTTTCTAGTACCAGCCCTCAACCTGCCTTGGGTTTGCAAGTTAAGGAAACTTGGAATAACTCTACCCATTCTTTGAGGGCATTTTCCGTTGGCTTACTTAAACTGGGTATTTGGTTAATTGTTTACAGCCCCTATTTGTTAATTTTTGTTGCTGTTGTCTATAGCTTCAGGCGTTGGCGGCGAACTCATTCACCACGTTTGCCACAAACACCAGAGTCAACTATTTCTGACTAAACTTGCATAAATTCAACATCTACCTTTGATAAATCTACACAGATAAACAGGGATTGAAATATCCCAAACTCTTATTGTCTTTACCTTTCGCCTAAAAATTTTGTTTATCTTGTAGTTTCGATTACTTTAATACTTTTTCAAATGTAAAGAGCAATACAAAATATATGATGACAATTTTGATACAAATCTGTTAAGAATAGTTACAATAGTCGGCATACACGATAATATTTCTTATGGTAAATTCACTTGACAATAATCCACCCCATAAAGTAGTAATTGTTGGCGGTGGTTTTGGTGGACTTTATGCAGCAAAAACACTTGCCAAAGCGGCAGTAAACGTTACTCTGATTGATAAACGTAACTTTCATCTATTTCAACCCCTTTTATATCAAGTCGCCACAGGTGCGCTATCTCCGGCTGATATTTCTTCACCGTTGCGTTCTGTTCTCAGCAAGAGCAAGAATACGAAAGTGCTGCTGGGAGAGGTGAATAATATCGATCCAGAATCAAAACAAGTGATGGTAGGCGACGAAGCAGTACCTTACGACACTTTAATTGTCGCCACAGGTGCGAAGCATTCCTATTTTGGCAAAGATAACTGGGAAGAATTCGCCCCAGGCTTGAAAACTGTAGAAGATGCGATAGAAATGCGTAGCCGGATCTTTTCAGCCTTTGAAGCCGCAGAAAAAGAAACCGATCCAGAAAAACGCCGTGCTTGGTTAACTTTTGTAATTGTGGGTGGTGGCCCAACAGGTGTAGAGTTAGCTGGTGCGATCGCAGAATTAGCAAATCAAACTCTCAAAGAAGATTTCCGCAGCATCGACACTTCAGAAGCCAAGATTTTGCTATTAGAAGGTTTGGATCGGATTTTGCCACCCTTTGCACCAGAGTTATCACAAGAAGCAGAAGCATCTCTAACGCGGTTGGGGGTGGTTGTGCAGACAAAAACATTGGTAACAAATATTGAAAATGATATTGTTACCCTCAAACAAGGCGATGAAGTTAAAGAAATTGCCTCAAAAACGGTATTATGGGCAGCAGGTGTAAAAGCTTCCGCAATGGGAAAAGTGCTAGCAGAACGCACAGATGCCGAATGCGATCGCGCTGGACGGATTATCGTTGAACCTGACTTGAGTATTAAGGGACATCCCAATATTTTTGTAATTGGCGACTTAGCAAATTTTTCTCATCAAAATGGTAAACCGCTACCTGGTGTTGCACCTGTAGCGAAGCAAGAAGGTGAATATGTAGCAGCACTAGTCCAAAAGCGGCTTGTAGGAAACAATTTGCCACCCTTTGCTTATACCGATTATGGTAGTTTAGCAATGATTGGGCATAATTCTGCTGTAGTCGATTTGGGCTTTACCAAGCTGAAAGGTTTCGTTGCATGGCTGTTTTGGCTATTTATTCACATCTACTTCTTAATTGAATTTAACAACAAATTAGTAGTAATGATTCAGTGGGCATGGAGCTATTTCACCCGTAATCGTGGAGCAAGATTGATTACAGGACAAGAATCAATCACGCAGTTCAAAATTGGCGATCGCAACAGTTATTCAGCCGATAATAAACAACCAGTAAATGTCTAATTGGGCATGGGGCATTGGGCATTGGGCATGGAGAAGAGACAAGGTAGACAAGGAAGAGGGGGGAGACTTGTTCAATAATTCCCCCTTGTCCCCCTTGTCCCCTTGTCCCCTTGTCCCCTTGTCCCCCCACTCCCCACTCCTCACTTCCCACTCCCCATAACAAAGTTATCGCCCTCATAAATTAGCAGTAAGCTATTTGAGGGCGTTTTTCATAATCTACATAATGGCAACTATTAACGACAACTACCTGAAGCTGAAAGCGGGTTATCTGTTTCCAGAAATTGCTCGGCGGGTGAATGCCTTTGCCGAAGCAAACAGTAATACTAAAATTATTCGGCTGGGGATTGGCGATGTTACCGAACCTCTACCGGAGGCTTGCCGCACAGCGATGATTAAAGCTGTGGAAGAAATGGGCGATCGCAATACTTTTAAAGGCTACGGGCCAGAGCAAGGCTACGCATGGTTGCGGGAGAAAATTGCTACTCAAGATTTCCAAGCACGGGGAGCCAATATAGATGCTTCGGAAATCTTTATCTCTGACGGTTCCAAGTGCGACACCGGCAATATTCTAGAAATCTTTGGTCATGACAATCTAATTGCCGTGACTGACCCAGTTTACCCTGTGTATGTAGACACTAACGTTATGGTGGGAAATACTGGGGATGCTAACGATAAAGGCGAATTTGAGGGTTTAGTTTATCTACCAATTACAGCTGATAACAACTTCACTGCCGAGATTCCCTCAAAGAAAGTCGATTTAATTTATCTCTGCTTTCCCAATAACCCCACTGGCGCAACTGCTACTAAGGAATATCTCAAAACATGGGTAGACTATGCCAAAGCTAATAACTCGATTATTTTCTTTGATGCAGCCTACGAAGCTTATATTACCGATCCGTCGCTTCCTCACTCAATTTATGAAATTGCAGGTGCAAGAGAAGTTGCGATCGAATTTCGGTCTTTCTCCAAAAATGCAGGTTTTACAGGAACTCGTTGCGCGTTAACTGTAGTACCGAAGACACTCACAGCAAAAGCCGCCGATGGTTCCGATGTCGAACTGTGGAAACTGTGGAATCGTCGCCAATCTACCAAATTCAACGGCGTTTCTTACATTGTCCAACGGGGAGCGGAAGCGGTTTACTCCGAAGAAGGACAAGCACAAATCAAGGGATTGGTGAGTTTCTATCTAGAGAACGCTAAAATTATCCGTGAGAAACTCACAGCCGCCGGATTGGCGGTGTATGGCGGGGTGAATGCACCTTACGTTTGGGTAAAAACGCCTAATGGTTTATCCAGTTGGGAATTCTTTGATAAGTTGCTGCAAACTGTCAACGTTGTGGGGACACCCGGTTCAGGCTTTGGTGCTGCGGGTGAAGGTTACTTCCGCATATCGGCGTTTAACAGCCGGGAGAATGTCGAAGAGGCGATGAAGCGGATTGCTGAGAAGTTTAAAGTGTAGAGCGATCGCTTTTAGTCGCTTTTGTTAAACTCATTTTATTAATCTAAAGGTTACGGTGGGCTGTATTATCCACCGCAACCTGACAGATATTGAATTTTGAATCTTGAATTGGAGCGAAGCGACGTGACTCCTGCCATCCCCGTTTTCAAACCTGTTAGCCAGATGCAGTTAGCGCCTGGTAGCACAGTGACAATTCCAGATGTTAGCTGGGAAGAATTTGAATCTATTTTACAAGAATTAGGAGAAAAAAGAACTACCCGAATTGCCTACAGCCAGGGTACTTTAGAAATTATGGCTCCTTTACCAGAACATGAAATACCCAAAGATTTAATTTCTGATATTGTCAAAATATTGCTGAAGGCTAAAGATATCAGATATCAACCTTTTGGTTCCACTACCTTTAAAAAGCAAGGTTTAGCAGGAGTTGAACCTGATGCTTGCTTTTATATTCAGAATTATCAACAAATGATTGGTCGTCGCCGCTTGCAGCCTGATGACTCGCCGCCTGATTTAGCGATTGAAACTGATGTCACATCAAAAACTACTCTTGATGCTTATGAAGCCATTGGAGTTCCAGAACTATGGGTTTACGATAGCGGGAGCCTTTCTATTTATTTGTTGAAAGAGGGGAAATACATAAAATCTGACACCAGTCCTAATTTTGAAGATATAGCTATTACTGAGATTATCCCTGCTGCTGTGGAACGTAGCTGGCAAGTAGGAAGTTTTCAAGCTTTGGAAGAATTGGAAACGATTATTTAGGAAATGATCAAACAAGCATCGCTCATTTTGTTTAATTATGATTTTGACAAAGAGTTTTAGCCTTAACCCAAGCGTATTGTGCTATATACTGCAATGTCTGAAGAGAGTTTAAGCAATTGAAGCCTGATATTTCCCTTAATTTGATAAACTAAGGAAAAATATCTCAAAGCTACCATAAAAGATGAGTGACTACCCCAAAGACGAAACGTCGTTTGAATTATTCCAACGCTATCAACGTATAAACGATGAAAACCAGCTATTCCTTGATGAGTTGGAAGCAATCGAGAATTTCTTCTGCGATACAGATAGATTTGACAACATGAAACAATTAGCTAGTTTATGCGTATCGAACCTCAGCAAGATTCAGAACCCTCTTGGTAAAACTATCACCAGGCTATCTATCCCTGCGGCGCAACTGATCCGGATTTATCCAGAATATGCTGAAGCTTTAAAAAAACTCACTCAGGCAATGCAGATTATTAATGATGCAGTCGAACTGATTGAATCGGCTGAAGATAACTTCAACATCCGAAACGAAGAAAAATTCAGAAACACTGGTAGATAAAGTGCGATCGCCTTCATGTTGTGCTTGCTAAGTTAGGGTTTTGAGCAAGTTTTGCAGAATGACTTTCTGGCTCTGAATACATAGTAAATAACTCACTAAAAACTTCTTCCCCATTAATCTCTCCACTACTAACAAATCGTTCTACCTCAACCGAACCATCCTCAAAAAATTCCACTTCCCATCGTTCACCAGGCACAGCCACATTCACCATAATAGTTTCATTTCGATGATGGGCTAAGGTGTAACTAATTCTCTCTTGTTCCAATTGATTTAGAAAAGTAACTAGTTTGCCAAATCCATGATTCTTCATTTGTCAAACCTCTTATCACTTAATAACTTGCGAACAACTTTAAAACCCGGTTGATTTACCTCAGCACCCGCTTCAATCTCTTCCCATAACATTTCACAAAACTCATCCCAACTGGGCGATTCTTCCGGGAGTGGAGCTTGTCTTATACTACCCTTCTTGTATTTCAGGATTTCAGACACCTTTTGCCCAGTAAATTTATGTGCGATTTTCCCCTCTCTTTTTGATTGAGTGGCTAATTTCCTTTATACAATAGCGATTTCTGACTATGCGATGCCTACGGTAGTAAAATACGCACTTTCCCAATTATTCATTCATTGCATCAAAAAATTATTCTTAAGAATTATTTCCTCCTTCTTTGCCATCATCAGGTAAACCAATTTTTGGCTCAACTTTTTCTCGTCCATAATTAGCCAAAGTCACCCCTTCTTCTAAATATACAGCAGAGTATTTACTCAACCCAATACGCTGTGCTGAGTAAATTCCAGAATGACCTGAAAATAAGTAGCTAACTACACAACCAATACCAATAAATACCCCCGATTCCAGACCAAATAATTCAATTCCCATTAAGGTGGATGCCAAAGGTGTATTTGCTGCACCCGCAAATACACCCACAAATCCCATTCCTGCTAGCAGTGGTGCAGGTAATGCTAAAAGCAACGACAAAGCATTACCTAAAGTTGCACCAATAAAAAACAAAGGTGTCACTTCTCCTCCTTTAAAACCTGCTCCTAAAGTTAGAGCAGTCAAACCCAATTTTGCTGCAAAATCCCAAGGAGGTAGCTGAGTGAAAAAGGAATCAACAATAGTAGGGATACCAAGCCCAATGTATTTAGTTGTACCACTTAACCCAACAATTACTGCTATCATCGCACCGCCTATCAAAGGACGCAGTGGAGGATAAGATATTTTTGCTTTAAATAAGTGGCTAATTTGGTGAGTTACTTTAGCAAAGAATCTCGCGACAATTCCAAAAATTGCACCTGCAATAATCGCAGCAATCAATCTCCAAATTGTGAGCGGCGGTATAGAGGGAGCGTGTCGGTATGCTGTATGATGTAAACCTAATAGTAAAGTTACTTGATTTCCGACGATCGCAGCAATTAAAGAAGGAAAAAGAGCGTCGTAATGAATTTTACCAATTGCTAAAACTTCTAGACCAAATACGGTTCCAGCTAAGGGAGTACCGAAAACTGAAGCGAATCCCCCACTGATACCTGCTGTTAACAAAATTCGCCGATTAGCCCCTTGAAAATGCAATATTTTAGTTAACTGGTCTGCCAAAGAAGCACCCATTTGTAATGCTGTACCTTCACGACCGGCTGAACCACCAAAAAAATGGGTAAGGTCTGTTCCTAATAAAACAAGAGGAGCCATACGGAAGGGAATAATCTTTTTGGGGTTATGAATTTCTTCGAGTAAAAGGTTATTTCCAGCTTCTACAGTCCGACCAAATTGATGATAAATCCAACCACTCAAGAAGCCGCCAAAGGGAAGCAAAGCGATAATCCAGCGATGTGATTCTCGCCAATCAGTTGCCCATTCTAATGATGCTAAAAGAGCCGCAGAAGCTGTTCCAGCAACAATGCCAACCACAAAGGAGATAGGCAACCACTTGATTAAATGAGGTAAGGCAATAAATGGTTCAAACTGACGAAAGTGTTTCATACCATGACTCCTTGAGGTGCGATTTGTAGAGAGATACTTTCTACAGGGGAGTCAGGTAATGCATTTAGCCAAGCCCTACTCTCCCGCAGTTAGCAAGGAAAGTAGGAGCCATCAGCCTTCCAGTGATGAATTTTCGGACTGGAAAGGCGGTTTCGGCGAGCTCCATCGCCATTGATTTGATTTCAAATCAAGGATACCATTTTTGCTTTTCAATATTTGTTTTTTTGAGAAACTAACAATAATACAGCTGCCAACGCAAACAAGCTTCCAGTAATAAATGTCGCCTCTGCTCCCAGTGTTTGCCATAACCCACCAGCTAGCAAACTGGCAGGTAAAAGCGCTAATCCCACAGCTAAGTTGAGGAATCCAAAAGCAGTGCCACGCAGATTTGCAGGTATACTATTTGCCACTAGCGCCAATAGCAATCCTTTACTCATGCCCAGATGTAGACCATAAAGGGCAAACAATCCCCACGCTTGCCAAGGTGTCTGCACAAAAGCGAAACCCAGATAGACTAAAGCGTATAGGAGAAATCCGCCTACCAGTAACCCAAATTTACCCACGCGATCGGAAAGTATTCCTAATGGGTAGGCGCTGAATGAGTAGGCAATGTTCATCACCATTAATGTCAATGGTATAAGTGAGGCAGAAATGCCTGTTTGTTCTGCTCGCAGCAACAAAAAAGCATTGCTGGAGTTGCCTAAATTGAATAACAATGCCACTGCTACAAGTACCCAGTATCCTTGACTCAAGCTGCGTAAAGCTTGCCATTGCAGAGGATTGCTTCGGTTTCCTTGAGTTTCACTTGTTTGTGGTTCGCGTACTCCTACTGTTAATAAAGCGACTGCGAAAAATCCAGGGATGAGTGCTAGCCAAAAAACCAGGCGGAAGTTGTTTTTGGAAGCAGTCATCAGGGTGAATGCTGCCAAAGGCCCCAAAAATGCTCCGATAGTATCAAGGGATTGACGCAATCCATAAGCTGCACCGCGTACCTCTGGATCGGTGGAATCGGCGACTAAGGCATCGCGGGGCGCTACCCGAATACCTTTACCAATGCGATCGCCAAATCGAGCTATTAACACCCCAGTTGGACTGCTAGCTACAGCAAATAGTGGTTTAACAAAGGTGGATAAGCCGTACCCAAACACCGCTAATCCTTTACGATGTCCTAGATAATCACTCAACGCTCCCGAAAAGATTTTTAAAACTGAAGCTGTTGCTTCTGCAATGCCTTCGATGATGCCCACAGTCAAAACATTCGCCCCTAAAACTGATACCAAAAATAAGGGCAATACAGAATTAATCATCTCAGAGCTAATATCTGTCAGCAAACTGACAAATCCCAATACCCAAACAGTGCGGGGAATTGTCTGGAAAAATTTATTTTGTAGTTGCATATTTCCTGTTTACCTGACTGGCTTTTACTACATCAACTCTGTAATTCTTGAGAACCAATAAGTGAGCTTCTGACTTTATGATTCAGACTCATAATTTTTCTATAATGCAACAGGTGTTTCATAAGTAGACTAACAATAAAATCGATTTAATGCAACACCTGTTACAATCTATCTATGGACAGAAAGTGTTGGAACTTATTGGTGTACAAAGTACCCGCACAGCCTTCAACGCAACGGGTGTATGTTTGGCGTAAACTCAAGGGTTGGGGCGCACTTTATCTACAGCAGTCGGTGTGCGTGCTACCGCATAGAGAAGACTTGCAACAATATTTAGCAGAATTGAAAGCAGACATTACAGCAGGTGGTGGTGAAGCAGATTTATTGACTATTTGGATTGATGAACCCGATCAAAATGCTATGTTGGTAAATCGTTTTCAACAGCAGGCAGATCGAGAATATCAAGAGTTTTTGGGGCAATGTCGGGATTTGCATCGCGAATTGAGCGAGGAACGGAAAATAGGTAATCTCACCTTTGCAGAATTAGAAGAGAACGAGGCGGAATTAAATAAACTGCGTTCTTGGTTGCCTAAAATCCGCGATCGCGATTTGTTTGATGCCCCAAAATACTCACAAGCCACTGAAGCTTTGAAGGCGTGCGAATTAGATTTTCAGCTATTTTCCCAACAAATATATCAAGCAGAAGGAATAGACTCAGAATCTTTATAAGTAAATCGATCTTAACTAATGGTGTATACATAGCCTAATTTAAGCATCACCATTGTAATTTCTGCCTATAGATAGATGTTGTTTTTACTATTTATTAATGTTGATTCTATAATTAAATTAGTATTATTAAAACTTAAGTAGGAAAACCGTACTTATCTGATAGGTTTTCTATACCATATTTTTAAGTTTAGCTGGATAAAATCAAAATATAGCTGAAGTAATGCTGTTCTCGAAAAAATTTACACAGCATTAGCAGGAGAGCAAAAACATGACAAATCAATTGAAAACGGCTACTTTGCTTGCTGCACTAAGTGCTCTTTTGATTGCAATTAGTTACTGGGTAATTGGCGGTTCTAGTGGTTTGATTATCGGGATTGGCTTGGCAGCAGCAACCAACCTGTTTTCTTGGTATCAATCAGATAAAATTGCCCTAGCAGTATACCAAGCGCAACCTGTAAGTGAAAGGGAAGCACCAGGACTTTATCGGATGGTGCAGAAATTGAGCGATCGCGCTAACATTCCTATGCCTAAAGTTTATATCGTTCCAAGCCAGGGTGCTAATGCCTTCGCTACAGGGCGCGATCCAGAACATGCTGCTGTAGCTGTCACTGAAGGTATTTTAAATATATTGCCAGAGGATGAACTCGAAGGCGTTATCGCCCACGAGCTAACCCATATTATTAATCGTGACACTCTCACTCAAGCTGTTGCTGCTACTGTAGCTGGTGCGATTTCATTCTTAGCCCAAATGGTTAGTTACAGCTTATGGTTTGGCGGTGGTTCGCGAGATGACAACAGAGGTGGAAATCCAATAGGAGTTTTATTAACAGTCATGCTTGCTCCACTGGCTGCGACAATTATTCAGCTAGCAATTTCGCGCACGCGAGAATTTTCTGCTGATGCCGGTTCTGCGAGATTAACTGGTAATCCCCGCGCTTTAGCTAGGGCATTGCAACGCTTAGAAGCTTCAGCAAAGCAAATGCCTTTAAATGCTAATCCAGCTTATGAGCCGTTATTAATTATCAATTCCATTTCTGGACAGTTTTTAGGTAACTTGTTCTCTAGTCATCCAGCTACAGAAATGCGAGTTGCAGCATTGCTGAAACTAGAGCAACAACTGCCAACAAAAGCTTATTAATTTGTCATTAGTCATTTGTCCTTTGTCAAATAAAAAAATGGCTAATGACTATTAAGATAGAGTGCAATTTTTATTGGAGAGTAAACTTTGCAATTAAGGATGTTTTAAGTATGAATTCTAACAATATCGAATCTACTGAATCCATAGTAATTGTAAAAATAAGTTCTGAAACCGACAAATTAGTGGAAACCGAAATGGCTGGTGAAACTGATGAGGTAAAACGCGAAACCAAAGCGTTAATTGAGGCGCTAAAAAGACGCGCTCAAGCTGAGGCTGATTCCGCAGGTACTCTCACCCGTGAAACCTATTTGAAAGTTGTGCGTCAAGCACGGGAATTAATTGAAGGAAGGAAACTGATACAACGCGATCGCTTAGAAAACTCTTGGGCGGTAATTCAGGATGAAGCTGAGAGAAACTGGCACTTATTGATGAAAGACTTAGTAGGCTTCAGCTTTCGCGTGCAAAAGGCGGCCATTGCTGCTTGGGAAACCTTCAATAATCCTTATTCTCGTTAAAGAGGGTGCAATGTCTAGGTTGGGCTATGCCTACGCAGATAAATATTTTAAGGGCGTACAGATGTACGCCCTTTTTTATAGTCCGTCAAAAATATCGCTATTTGTAGACCAAAAATGATTTACTAAACTAAATACCCCTTACCATAAAAAGCGTAAATATTCAGTACTCTAGGTTTCACAAATAGGAAATAAGCAGTGTTACCAAACAAGCCCCCCGCTAGTAATCAAACTCAACGCTGGACATTTGCTCAACTTTTTGGACTGGTAAAGCGTAATCCCCTAATGATTTCGCAGTGGGTTATCCGCTGGATAGCCGTGGGGACTGCTGGTGGTCTATTTGCGGCGTTGTACTGGAATATTCTAGAGTTTTTAACTCACAGACTCCAGCGATTTGAGGGTTTTAGCCTGCTGATAGTGATGCCACTTAGCGGCTTAATTATCGGTCTGGTGATTCATTATTTGGGAAATCCCGGTGAAATCGCTGTGATTGTTGATAATATTCATTTTCGTGGCGGCCGCCTAGATGTTCGCAAAAATCCTTCAATGATTCTTGCTTCTCTAGTCAGCATCTCAGCAGGTGGTAGTGCTGGCCCAGAAGCACCACTCGTACAGGTAACAGGTTCTTTTGGTACTTGGATTGCCGATCGCTTAAAACTCCAAGGTGAAGACCTCAGAACCATGAGTTTAGCAGCAATGGCGGCTGGCTTTACTGCCTTGTTTGGCTCACCTCTTGGTGGTGCGATGTTCGCTTTAGAGATTTTGCACCACGAGCATATTGTGGAATATTACGAAGCTTTAATGCCAGCCATTGTTTCGAGTTGCGCTAGCTATCTGGTGTTTGCAGCAATTACACATATGGGTATAGCCCCTACTTGGCATTTTCCTCAGTATCACTTAGAAAGGATTGATGATTTTGCGATCGCGATCGTGTTTGGAATTATCGGGGCAGTGGCGGGATGGATTTTTATAGGTATTTTTCGCGGCTGCGATGCTTTTTGGCAAGCTGTTTCACGTCTGGGCGTCTCTGCATCAACTCCTGTTCCCATTTATGTACGCACAACACTAGCAGGAGTGGGACTTGGCATTTTAGCAGTTTTATTACCCCTTACCCGTTATTTTGGACATGAAGAGTTAGATTCAGTCCTGAGAGCTAACTTTGGTGCTGTTTTTCTCTTAACTCTAGCTCTTGGGAAAATGGCTGCCATTAGCATTACAGTAACAGGTGGGTGGCGCGGTGGATTCATCATTCCCCTATTTTTCACTGGTGCTTGCATTGGTAAAGCAGTAGCAGTCTTAATTCCAGGACTCGATCCTGCCCTGGCGATGATTTGTACAATGGCGGCTGTCAACGCAGCCGTAACCCGCACACCTATAAGTACGACTTTGCTACTATCAAAACTGACTAACTTGAGTCCTTTGACGCCGATCCTTTTTGCCAGTTTGATGGGATTTTTTCTTGCCCCGAAAGTTCCCCTGATCGCATCTCAACTCAAATCCCAGAGAGAAGCTACGGATCAAATAAGCGGCTGAGTTAGCTGCCCAGGCAATAAAAAGCAATATATGTTAAGATTGTATCAAATTATAGCAATTATTCAAGAGCAATTTAGAATAATTTTGCGCTTTGTTGAGTAAAAGAGCTAAAATCTACGATTTTTGGAGATTTTTAGGTTATGACAACCTCACAGGAGAGGATTATCCCGACAGACTTGCGAAACGAAATGTCGCAGTCTTATCTGGAATACGCCATGAGCGTGATAGTGGGTCGGGCGCTGCCAGATGCCAGGGATGGTCTAAAACCTGTGCATCGTCGCATTCTTTACGCAATGCACGAGCTAGGTCTGCTCCACGATCGCCCCTTTAAGAAATGCGCCCGTGTAGTGGGTGAAGTATTGGGTAAATATCACCCCCACGGTGACACAGCTGTGTATGATGCTTTGGTGCGGATGGCGCAGGATTTTTCCATGCGATCGCCCCTAGTTAACGGACATGGTAACTTTGGTTCGGTAGACAACGATCCGCCAGCCGCCATGCGGTACACAGAATGCCGCTTGCAAGCTTTAACTAGTGCTGGTTTACTCCACGACATCGAGTATGAAACCGTAGATTTCGCCGATAACTTCGACGGTTCCCAACAAGAACCGACAGTTTTACCAGCACGAATTCCGCAGTTATTGCTCAATGGTTCCTCTGGGATTGCCGTAGGCATGGCCACCAATATTCCGCCCCACAACTTGGGCGAATTGATTGATGCTTTGGTGGCTGTCATCCACAATCCCGAAATCACCGACATCGAATTAATGCAGTATGTCCACGGCCCAGACTTTCCGACTGGGGCGCAAATTTTGGGAACATCTGCCATTCGTGAAGCTTACACTACCGGGCGTGGTTCTATTACCATGCGTGGTGTAGCTAACATTGAAACCGTTGAACAACGGGGGCGACCAGATAGAGAAGCAATTATCATCACCGAATTGCCCTATCAAACCAACAAAGCGGCGCTGATTGAAAAAATCGCCGAAATGGTCAACGAGAAGCGTCTAGAGGGCATTGCAGATATCCGGGATGAAAGCGATCGCGATGGGATGCGAGTTGTCATCGAACTCAAGCGTGATGCTTATCCCCGCGTTGTGTTGAACAATCTCTACAAGCAAACACCACTGCAAGCCAACTTCGGCGCGAATATGCTAGCGTTGGTAAATAGCGAACCGCAAGTACTCACCCTCAAGCAGTTCTTAACCGTCTTCTTGGATTTCCGCATCGAATCCATTGCCAGACGCACCCGCTACGAACTGCGGAAAGCCGAGGAACGCGACCATCTTCTACAAGGGTTATTAATAGCCCTGTCTCATTTAGATCCAATTATTGTCTTAATTCGTCATGCTCCCGATGCACCCACAGCTAAAGGCGAATTAATCACAACTTACGGACTCTCAGAAGTGCAAGCAGATGCAATTTTGCAAATGCAATTGCGGCGGTTGACTGCCTTAGAAGCAGACAAAATTCGTCTGGAACACGAAGAATTACAAGCGAAAATCACTGATTTACAAGATATTTTGGCACGCCGGGAGAGAGTGCTAGAAATCATTGAAACCGAAGTCACACAACTGAAAACTAGCTTCGCCACACCCCGCCGCACGGTGATTTTACCAGGGGAAGGGGAATTAGACGATCGCGACCTCATTGCCAATGAAAAAGCGATAATTCTGGTGACAGAGCAAGGGTACATCAAACGGATGCCAGTTAACACCTTTGAAGCCCAAAGCCGTGCTACCAGAGGCAAAGCCGCAGCCAAGGTGAAAGATGATGATACCATTGAGCATTTCTTAACTTGTTGCGATCACGACAGTATTTTATTCTTTAGCGAGCGTGGTGTTGTTTATTGCCTGAGAGCTTATCAAATTCCAGCGAGTTCGCGTACCAGTCGTGGGACACCAATCGTCCAGATGTTACCGATTCCCAAAGAGGAAAAAATCACCTCGATTGTACCGGTTGACGAGTTTAGCAGCGAAGAATATCTGGTTATGCTCACCAAAGGTGGCAATATCAAAAAAACCGAATTGGCAGCCTTTAGTCACATTCGCGCCAATGGTTTGATAGCCATTTCCTTAGAAGAAGGCGACCAACTCCGCTGGGTGAGACGCGCTAGAGTCGAGGATAGTGTAATCATTGGTTCTCGTAACGGGATGGCGATTCACTTCCGATGCAACCACGAACAACTGCGTCCTTTAAGTAGGGCGACTCGTGGAGTGAAAGCCATGAAACTCAAAAATAAAGATGAACTTGTGGGTATGGATATTCTCCCCGCAGCAATTCTGGAAAGTTTGGATGTTGCAGAAGCAGAAATTGAAGATATCGAAACAATCGAAACAGAAGATATCGAAATTACCGAAATTACTGAAGAGTCCGCAGAAGTGTCTAGCAGTGGCATTGTTGGCCCTTGGGTGTTGGTAATTACAATGGGTGGATATGGTAAGCGCGTCCCAGTTGCCCAATTCCGGCTGCAAAATCGTGCTGGTCAGGGTTTAATGGCAACCAAGTTCAAAAACCGCAAAACTAAAGACAAGCTAGCAACCCTACGCATTGTTAACAACGATGATGATGAAATCATGATGGTGACAAATCGCGGTATTATCATCCGTCAAGCGGTGAATGCAATTTCTATCCAATCGCGATCGGCAACTGGAGTCAGAGTGCAGCGTTTAGATGAAGACGATGCTATTACCGGAGTAGCAATAATTCCACCTGATGCTGCCGATGCAGAAGAAGCAGAGTAAAAAGCAGGGGGAGAGGTTAACCGCCTTACTCCCTTATTTAATCGCCTTAGCTAGCGGCATTTTAATGGGGCTAACTGTAGCCCCAGTAGGTGCATGGTTGTTGGCTTGGATTGCCATAGTTCCCTTATGGGTGCTAGTTGTCACTTCAGCCAAAGGTAAAAACAAATTCCCCCCTGCTTTCCTCTGGGGTATCGGTTATCACGGTGTCGCCCTATCTTGGATTACCGGAATTCATCCCATGACTTGGTTGGGCGTTCCGTGGTTGCCAAGTCTGGCAATCACCCTTTTTTGTTGGGGATTTATCAGTGTCTTGGGAGGGGTATTTCTTGCTATTTGGGCAGCTGTTATGGTTCGCCTAGCCGGACAAAAACCGTGGTTACGGTTACTGATTGGTACAGCCGTCTGGTGCGGCTTAGAGAGTCTGTGGAGTGCAGGCCCTTTATGGTGGAGTTCTCTTGCTTACACACAAAGCCCGCACAATCTCGTAATTGTACATCTAGGGCAACTGTCTGGGCCTAATACTGTGACAGCTGCGATCGTTGCTGTTAATGGCTTAATTGCTGAAGCGTATATAAACCGACAAGATACCAAGATGTCCTTTGCGCCTCTGCAGTTCGTTAATAAATATTTGGCGATCGCCACAGGACTATTAATTACCCTACACCTTATTGGTTTTATCTTATATAGCCGTCCCATTGCCCAACCCCCAGAAGCAGCCTTGAAAGTGGGGATTGTTCAGGGTAATATTCCAAACCGACTTTTACGAAGTTCTGAAGGGTTTCGTCGCGCCCAAGAAAACTATACCAATGGATATCTAACTTTAGCAGACCAAGGTGTAGATGCAGTCCTCACTCCAGAAGGAGCCTTACCTATTTTCCAGCGTAACTTGCTGGAAACGGCCTTAGTCGCAGCCGTGAAGGAAAAAGGCGTAGTTGCTTGGATTGGAGCTTTTGGCGAACGGGGAGACAGTTATACAATTAGCTTGTTTACTTTCAACAGTAAGGGTGAAATTGTCAGCCGCTACGAGAAGTCCAAGCTAGTACCCTTGGGAGAATATATTCCCTTTGAAGGAATTTTAGGCGGGTTAATTCAACGCTTATCGCCTTTGGAGGCACACCAAGTTCCCGGTTCAGCAAATCAGATATTTGACACTCCTTTTGGGCGGGCGATCGCTAGTATATGTTATGAATCTGCTTTTCCCGAACAATTTCGCCGTCAAGCGGCGGCGGGTGGACAATTTATTGTCAGTTCTTCTAACGATGCCCATTACACTGCATCCATGCCATTCCAGCATCATGCACAGGATATCATGCGGGCAATTGAAAGCGATCGCTGGTCAGCACGAGCAACTAATACCGGATATTCAGCCTTTATAGATCCTCATGGCAGAACTTTGTGGATGTCTGGATATAATACCTACGAAACTCATGCTGAAACAATTTATCGGCGACAGACAAAGACTTTATATGTGCGTTGGGGTGATTGGTTAACACCGTTGTTGTTAATCTCCTCTGGAGGAGCTTGGCTGCTAATTTGCGGTATAAAGAAATTGAACGCGATAGATTTAATATTATGAGACGGTTTTTGAGGGAAAACTTTTCAATTTATTAAAATTATGCAGAAATTGGAGTTCAGAAGCGGTGAGGTCGCGCCATTGACCCAATTGTAGGTCATCTAATTGTAGGTGAGCAATGCTGACCCTGACCAGTCGCAAAGTCGGAAAGCCAACAGCCGCAGTCATGCGCCGAACTTGACGGTTTTTTCCCTCTGTCAAAGTCATTTCCAGCCAAGCTGTCGGTACATTTTTACGAAATCTAATTGGTGGGGTGCGTTCAGGTAGCTGTGGTTCTTCTGATAGAAGCTTAACTTCTGCTGGTTGAGTGCGGTAATCTTGAATTTCCACACCTGTTTGCAACCTTTTGATAGCATCTGCATCTGGAATTCGCTCTACCTGTACCCAGTAAGTACGTTTATGACCAAAACGCGGATGGGCAAGGCGATGTTGCAATTGTCCATCGTTTGTTAACAGCAGCAATCCTTCACTATCCCAATCTAAGCGGCCCACAGGATACACATCAGACACATCAATATAATCTTTTAGGGTGCTATGTGTGGGAGTATCTTTTGTAAACTGGCTGAGAACGCCGTATGGTTTGTAAAAAATAATATATCGGTAATGATTGGGCATGGGACACTTGACTTCTGAATTCTCTTTTAAAAATAAGTAAGTCGCTGTGAATATTTATCATCAGGTTCAGGTAGGAGGCAGGAGGCAGAAGGGAGAAGGAAAGAGGGTTTTAGTCCACTTTACTTTTATTAACATAGTTTGATTTTTCCCGCCTGTTCTACTTAGAAGCAGAATTTATAAATCTTACTTTAAACTTATAAGTTATCAAGTGAAAAATCAATCGCGGTTAAAACCACAACCTAAACAACGCATACAAACAGAGAAAGCTGCTAAAACTGAAACAATCTCAATTAGTAATTGAAATGACAAGGGAGCTAGAGCCAAACCCCAAATCAAAAGAATTGTCCCGCTAATCATAGCAGTAATGCGATTAATTTCATCTCTAGTATTGAAAACCAAGAATAATGTTCCCAAACCAATTAATAATAAGACTAAGCTACTCATAAATATATTCCTGACTTATACTTTTTCTTTGTGAAGCTGCATATACAGCAGAATTCAGGAGTAGAACACGCTTCATATCAGGTTTTGAGACGAACCGTTGTGTACTTTCCCTTTCTTGAAACCTGTTGTATTTAACCCCTGTAGTCCTACCGTTACTTGGGCGGACTAGAGGGCAGTCTTGTTATGTGCATCTTAATACAGAATGGGATAAACTCCAAGCTTGAAAATTGTAAAAACCTCACACAACTACAGCACAAGTTAACTGATGTCCTCAAATAAATTACACCTTCGATATCGGTAGATTGTATCATTCACCTAGCTGGATAATTTTTTCAGATGTTGCTATCATTTTGTTTCTGTCAAAATTGACTATTAGCCGATCGGCAAAACTATGAGAAATAAATGTGATGGAAATATATTGCATATTTGCAATAATTCGGCAAATATCGTAATTTTGAGCAGTTCCATTCAACCGAAGTGCGTAGGCGTAGCCCGTCGTAGACATCGCTTATTTAATACCAATTTTAAAAAATAATGCGACTGATACATACGGACATACCTTTGTTTTGTCTAGGTTTCCTAATTTTGAATTTTGAATGCGTGAATTTTGAATTGGTATAACTTATCCTGCCAGAGTAAACGATTAAAAAATATTTAAAAATGCCGCAACTACGCTCGTTGTAGACATCGCTTTTCTAAAGATCGAGGTATTATCTACTCGAACACCGTGCAGCATACATAAAGTCTGAGGTTTTGCATGAAAGTAGCAGTTTTCAGTACAAAAGCCTACGATCGCCAGTTCTTGTCAGCTGCAAATTCTCCCATTCAACACGAGTTAGTGTTTTTTGAACCCCGTTTAAATCGAGATACGGCTATTCTGGCTGCTGGATTTCCGGCGGTTTGTGTATTTGTTCACGATCAGGTTGATGCCCCAACTTTAGAACTTCTCGCCTCAGGGGGAACTCGTCTGGTTGTCCTTCGCTGTGCAGGGTTTAACAATGTAGACTTACAAGCCGCAGCAGATTTAGGAATTACCGTTGTGCGTGTTCCCGCTTATTCACCTTATGGGGTTGCAGAACACGCCGTCGGATTGATTTTGAGCTTAAATCGCAAAATTCATCGTGCCTATAACCGTGTCCGAGAAGGCAACTTTTCTTTAGATGGACTGTTGGGATTTAATTTGCATCAGCGCACAGTAGGAATTGTCGGCACTGGCAAAATCGGTCTGATTTTAGGACAGATTATGAAAGGGTTTGGCTGTCACATACTCGCCTATGACGTTTATCGCAATCCCGAATTGGAGGCGCTGGGTGGAAAGTATGTAGAACTACCTGAGCTATTTGCCAATTCCGATATTATTTCCCTGCATTGCCCCTTGACTATTGAAACCCATCACTTAATTAACACTGAGGCTATAAAAAAGATTAAGCCAGGTGTGATGCTAATTAATACTAGCCGAGGAGCGCTGATTGATACCCAAGCAGTGATTGAGGGATTGAAGTCTGGTAAAATTGGTTATCTGGCTGTAGATGTCTACGAACAAGAATCGGAGTTGTTCTTTGAGGATTTGTCTGGGGAAATTATTCAAGATGATATTTTCCAGCGTCTAACAACGTTCCCCAATGTACTAATTACCGGACATCAAGCTTTTTTTACAGCAGAAGCTCTCTACAATATTGCCGAAACAACTTTTGCTAATATTACCGATGTTGAACAGGGTCGTCCTTGTGCGAATGAAATTCGCGCCTAAATCTTTAGCAATCTCAAATCCCAAATTGTGTTAAGCTGTCACGCATTAAAATTGCACATCAACTAGTAAGGGTTGTCATTAGTCATTTGTCCTTAGAAACACAAATGACTAATGACTAATGACTAATCACGGTCTATACGGAGTTTGTGCAATATATAGAACCCATTTGATATCTATACAGGAGGGCAATCGAATTTGGCTGAACTACGAGCTAAGTTACAAATTTTATAAATTGATCGTCAGGATTTTTTTCTTGCTTTTTTTGTCGCTCAACACGACTGTATTGTAGGGTAATGTATCCGTTCCCAGCGGAATTGGCAGCTTAAAACTGGGGCTTTTATGATCGAGTTCGCCTAAATCAATGCTTTTCGTTATATTGCCATCTGTTGCAAGATTTGCGGTAAGTTCTCCTTTATAATCTTCAATTAAAAAGTCTCTAAAGAAAACGACTGCCCCACCCTCAGGATCTATACCAAGGATGACCGTACCGCTGAAAGTTGTGCCTTTTCGTTCTTCATCAACCGTTGCCACTGTGATTTCCGAGGGGTCTTGACCGGACTTATCTGCCATAAACTTTTTTCTCTTGCGAATTCTTAACAATTGAAAATGATTTTACAAGAGCGCTATGGGCGATCGCAAAACTCTTAGGACGTATTTCTGCATCGGTCTTGCAAATGTATAGCCAAGTTACTTCTGGTTATACGCCTAATTGGAAGATTGAGTAGGGATGATTCGGGGCTGAAAGCGATCACGAAGCGTTGCTGCAAAGCAGATCGCATCGCAGAAACCTGATAGAGGGGAGACGTTGAGAAGTTTCCGGATAACTTGATCCGACCTTGCCTCGGCAGTAGAGTGCCCTTATCTGTGAACTGACAGGTTTATGGAGTCCAAGGATATATAAGGCGTATTAGCTTACCTTATAAATTATTAACATCTTTGTTCCCAGATATAACCAAGGTGCTACACTACATCCATGCTAGGGGTGCCTATATAACCAGGCTGAGATCACACCCTTAACACCTGAGTCTGGGTAATACCAGCGGAGGGAAGCTGTTTATTGAGGAATCACAATATGCGGACTGAATGGGTTGCTAAACGACGTGGGCAAAGTAATGTATCTCAAATGCACTACGCCCGCCAAGGTGTTATCACCGAAGAAATGCACTACGTCGCCAAACGGGAAAATCTCCCGGCGGATCTCATTCGTGAGGAAGTAGCGCGGGGACGAATGATTATCCCCGCTAATATTAATCACACGAATCTAGAGCCGATGGCTATTGGCATCGCCTCTAGATGTAAGGTAAATGCTAATATCGGCGCTTCCCCCAACTCTTCTAATCTTCAGGAAGAAGTTGATAAGCTAAATCTGTCTGTGAAGTACGGCGCTGATACCGTGATGGATTTGTCCACAGGTGGCGGTAACTTAGATGAAATTCGCACCGCAATCATCAAGGCTTCACCTGTTCCCATTGGTACAGTGCCAGTTTACCAAGCTTTAGAAAGCGTCCACGGCACAATTGAGAATCTGACTGCTGATGATTTCCTCCATATCATTGAAAAGCACGCCCAGCAAGGAGTAGACTATCAAACTATCCATGCTGGGATTTTGCTTGAGCATTTGCCTTTGGTGAGAAATCGGCTCACTGGTATTGTCTCTCGCGGCGGCGGGATTTTGGCGCGGTGGATGCTACATCACCACAAACAAAACCCGCTTTATACCCACTTCCAAGATATTATTGAGATTTTCAAAAGGTACGATGTCTCCTTCAGTTTGGGAGATTCCCTGCGTCCCGGCTGCACCCATGATGCCTCAGATGAAGCACAATTAGCTGAATTAAAAACCCTCGGACAGCTAACTCGCAAAGCCTGGAAAGATGATGTACAGGTGATGGTGGAAGGGCCTGGACACGTGCCAATGGATCAAATTGAGTTCAACGTCCGTAAGCAAATGGAAGAGTGTTCGGAAGCACCTTTCTATGTTTTGGGGCCATTGGTGACAGACATTGCTCCCGGCTATGATCATATCACTTCAGCTATTGGAGCGGCAATGGCTGGATGGTACGGTACGGCAATGCTGTGTTATGTAACACCTAAAGAACATTTAGGTCTACCAAATGCCGAAGATGTGCGGAATGGGTTGATTGCTTATAAAATAGCAGCTCATGCGGCTGATATTGCTAGACATCGCCCTGGTGCAAGGGATAGAGATGATGAACTTTCCAAGGCGCGTTACAACTTCGATTGGAACCGTCAGTTTGAATTATCACTCGATCCAGAAAGAGCTAAGGAATATCACGATGAAACTCTGCCAGCAGATATTTATAAAACTGCTGAGTTTTGTTCGATGTGTGGGCCTAAGTTCTGCCCAATGCAAACTAAGGTTGATGCTGATGCGCTGACAGAATTAGAGAAGTTCCTGGCGAAAGAGGCTGTGACTCAAAGTTAACAGATTAGACCTCTTGCAAAAGTCGAAAAACCTCTGTAACTGGTATCAACTATAAGTTCAAACTCTTTCAAAACCTCGTTCCCAGTCGGAAACTGGGAATGAGACAAAATGGTTTTGCTTCTCTCAAAATATAAGGTTAGGTTTTGCGATCGCACTTTTACTTCCTACAAGAGTAATCTAATTGCTATCGCTCCCCAATTAAAGCTAAATCAGTAATTCTGGTTGGTAATCTATGCGATCGCGTTTAATCGCGCCTACTTACTTGTTTCTGATAACGTGAAGGCAAAAGCTGCTACAGACTGCGCGTAACACCCAAACGTCAAGGCGGAAGTTCCTACAGAGAAGGCAGAAGCTGCTACAGACTGCGCGTAACACCCAAACGTGAAGGCAGAAGTTCCTACAGCGAAGAATATTTTGATTTTTGCTCAGTAATATGTGGTTATTTAACAGAACATTAATAAATACCCCGCGGGATGAGGGCAACTCTAGAACGCTTTTTCTAACCTAATACCAATTCAATTAATGATTGCAACACATCCTTCGGTAAAGACGCGATGAATCGCGTCTCTACAAATGGTCTATTTGTCGCATTCTTTTTTCAATTTGGTATAACTTTTACCTTAAGTTAACACCAATACACAGCTAGCTGTGCGCCCCCTATTTAAAATCCCATTTCAATGGTCAAGCTACGAATTTTTCCTGTATCTCCTTCAGATTTATCTGCAACTTCCAGAGTCCAGGTTCCTTGGGGACTTTTACCTTTAAAGGCAGCAAGTTTTGGGGTATTTACTTCGTCATAAGTTGTTTTAATATTATCTGTAGCTCCGCCCTGGCGATCGTGCAGATTTATGGGAAGTATGCCTGTTTGCACTGGGGGAAGAAGAGTAACTATAAGATCCCCAATATAAGTATGCTCGATATCTATATTAACTTTGATGGATTTTAGGAGGGTAGTATTAGCGATCGCCACCGATAATGTTGATGTTTGTAGATCGTTAATTGGGATATCTTGCACTGCTTGGAATCTGCTGATGGGTGATGTTTGCGGTGGCTTGGCCAATTCTACAGCTTTGAGAGCATTGATTCGACCGTAACCGTAAAAGGGGCTGCGGCCATTGGCATCATATTTACCTCCAGCTGAATCGATGCGATCGCAGGAGCGTTTTATAATGTCTCGCACTTCATCCCAACGCAGATTTGGGTTTCTGGCAAGAATTAAGGCTGCTACACCTGCTGCACCTGGACAGGAACTAGAAGTTCCGCCAAATTCGTTCGTATAGTTGCCTGCGGCCTCACCCAGATTTCGATTACCGGAATTATAGCCAAGTACACCAGAGCGATCGGTTGTCCAAATTCCAGTGGTTTGAGAAATATCACCATTGTTGCTGGGGAAGGCACACCAAACCGCCTGACCAAAATCACTGTAAGCGCTTCTCGTGCCGTAGTCGTTACAAGCTGCCACTGCAATTATCTTTTGGTAGCTGGCGTAGCCGTCGTTATCAACGCTTTCGTTACCATTGCCAGCTGCAAATAAAATTACACAGCCCTTGCCATTGCGTCCTTTATTGGTTGCAAAATCTATAGCAAGTCGTGTGGAATCAGGCAAAGGTACTTTTTGGTTGTGTGCGGGATCGTCTGGCTCAAACCAAGTCCCGTCTGCTGGGCCCCAGCTGCAAGAAATAACATCAGCACCATTTTGAGCCGCCCAAACAAAAGCATCTGCTTCATCTTGCGACCCCAATGCTGAAGCTAAACGAATCGGCATGAGTTTTGCACCCGGTGCTACACCAGATGCTCCAAAGTTACCGTTTGCACAAGCGACTCCCGCACAAGATGTACCGTGATTATTATCGTTTCCCGGTCTGGGATTGTTCGTTTTACGTGTGACATCACGCGGGGCAACAATCTTGCCAGAGGAACGGAACTCTTCATGATCGAGATCCACTCCATCGTCGATAATTGCAATAATTGTCCCAGTGCCATTACTCAACTTCCAAGCGGCTTCAACGTTGGCATGAGCGTTAATTGTCTTACCGTTAATTGTTGTTTGCTTTAAGTGCCACTGCTGCGGGAAAACCTGACGTTGGCGTGACTCACGCGCTAGTTCGGGATGACACAGTTCAACTGATTTCTCATTTAGAAGTCTCTCGGCGATGTCAAAGACGGCTATACCAGTATTTGTAGGGGCACTGACAAAATAAGCATTTCGCGCGTATTCAAGTTGGCGTTTAATTGTTAAGTTGTAACGTCTTAAAACCTCTTGGCACACCCTTGGCTCTTCTTCGCTATCAAATTTAACAAAAATGTTTTCAGTGTAAACTACAGGTTGTTGGGATAGTGGATCGATTAGGACACGTCCGGCAAATTGGACTTCGGACTCATTGTTGAGAATTTTACGGGCGCGATCGCGCAAAGCAGCACCCTGATTCGGAACTTTCGCTTGTAAAATTTCTACACCCGCTTGCCGAAACCGTGTTGTTAACTCAAATTGATTGAGGATACTACGAGCTGTAGGTGACACAGGTGCGACTTCAAAGGATCTTGCACCGACAAGAGTGCTGCGGCTTTCGGTACGCACTACAACGTGTTCGTTACTGATAGCAAATTCATACTGTTGTCCGTTCTGTCCACCATAGCGAACCTGAACCATTGTTTAATCTCCTAAATGTTTTGAAAATTGAAAATTGGCAATTGGGAAGTCCGTATTATGCCTTACTTTTAAAGCTTGCTACACCCATCGTAGGCTTACGTTTAGTTTATGGATGCTTCTGATTTCATGTGCTATATGTGTATTACAATACAGAATTTAATCTATCTCAGTTCATACAAATCTTCGATTAGTCTTTCCAGAAAAGAGAGGATTCAAAATCGGTTGTTTTAAGAATCTTCACTATCAGTAAGGGCGTATAACTGTGAATCACGATGAAAATAATGTATTTCATGCCACTGAAAAACGCTATAAGATCATTAGAACTTGAGAAAGATGTTTTATTTTCCGGTTGAGTATTTTCTACAGGTGTACTCTCTACCCCTGATTGGTGAAGTGAGATTTCAAAAAGACTACTTTTCTGAGTATCCTGAACAAATTCGCGTTGGTAGCGATGGCTACGACGGGTTACGCCTACGCACAACTGTATCTTACAGTCGTAAACCTGGGTACTATGCAGTACATTACAATCAACCCAGCACTGTGGCAACAGGAGCAATTTTACGACTTAACGACGGTGCAATCGCAGTTTTTTCAGGCGAACCCAATCAATCAGAACAGGGTATATTGAGTCCGATTTATACACTAGAATCTAATGGTTCTTTAGCAGTACCAACTGGACTGGTTTTTATCCGCTTTGCTGAAAGCGTTGATGTGGAATCGCAGCACGAGGTAATTAATCAAGCGGGTTATGAAGTTGCACAAAGCCTTTCTTATGCGCCTCATACCGCTTGGTTGCGTGCCAAATCAGGTAGGATTGTTGATGCGATCGCTGGAATTTCTCAGTTAGAAGCGATCGCTAATGTTGAGAATGTTGAACCTCAAATGCTTATGGAAAGGGGTTTGAGATAAATTACAAATTAGACCTGTGGTAAAAGTAACTGGAGCGATCGTCAATTCGTTAACTAAATAAACTTTTTTGGTTGAATGACTAGATTTATCCATGACCAATTTGCAAAAGATTATTTGGAAGAATTACTAAAACCTTATGGAGAAGTGCAAGGTTCTAGCCGTGTGGCGGGAGAAGTTCGAGAAATCGATGTTTTATTTTCTCCTTTAACAAAACAAAGCACGAATTTAGAAACACTAGAATTATTAGGAAGATTTGCCGCTACAACAGCCATTATTGAACCCTTCCGTAACCCTGCATCAAAAGAAGAAATTTGTGATTGTCTGTTAAAATTATTAGAAGTAAGGGGTGGATTACAACGTCAAGCAAATCGCAATAAAACTTCCATTTCAGAATTAGAACTTCCCAAATTATGGATACTCACCCCAACAGCATCTACAACGCTGTTGTCAGGATTCGGTGCTACTCAAAAGTTAGATTGGCTACCTGGAGTACATTTTATCGCAGAGTATTTGCGGACTGCGATCGTTGCGATTCACCAGTTACCGCGCACCCAAGAAACTCTGTGGTTAAGAATTCTCGGTCGAGGAACAGTACAAAAACAAGCAATAGATGAATTAGAAGCACTATCATCAAATCATCCATTTCGCAGAGCAACGCTAGAATTACTTTATAACTTGCGGCAAAACTTGCAAGTTAATCAAAATTCAGAAGAAGACGATTGGGAGTTAATTATGCGATTAAAACCACTTTATCAACAAGATCGGGAACAAGCTGTACAAGAAGGAAATAAACAAGGCGAACAACGTTTAATTATACGTCTACTAAATCGCCGTTTTGGTGAGATTGATTCATCTACTATTGAGCGAGTTCAAGGATTATCTATTGAACAATTGGAGGCGTTAGGAGAGGCTTTGTTAGATTTTTCAGCTATTTCTGATTTAGAAGCTTGGTTAAACCAACAAATTGAATAAATATCATCTGTAAATCAATTAAACAAATTTTATGTGAGACTGCACTTTATTCATGTAGGAGCAAGTCATGAATTGCCCCTACAATTGAAAGGAGAATACTAACCAAAACTTTGAACAACGTACATATCATTTCCTGTATCACCGACTAAAAGCAAGCTACTGTCATCGCTTTCTAAATTTTGGCTGCCAGCAATACCCTTTTGTAGAACTTTAATTATTCTTTGGGGAGTGAAAGATTCCAATTCTACAAACTTTCCCGATTCTAACCATGCTAATTCTTCAGCAGATAAACTTTGACGTATTTCTTCAGGCAATTGTTTAGCTGCTTGCGCCGACTCTGGAGAGGTTTGAATGAACATTCCGCGCTTCGTAGCGATAATTTGACGTGGCGTTAATCCGATATCAATAATTGCAATCTCGCTATTGAGAAACCAATTAGCGTTGGTTCTCAAATTATGAACTAAAGCAATTCCTTGTGGATTGCAATCATGCAGTGCATAGACTTTTAAATCGGGATTGCGCCGCAGCATTTGCATTGTGGTGTCAAAAATGCTTTGGGGATATCCAGTAATACTAAGAATTGCACAGTTGTTTTCAAAGTGGAAATTATTAGCGATTAATAGTTGAGCAATACTAGCAGTGTCACAAACGACTAATCTATCAAAACTGTAAGCTGTTACGTCAGGATTAATCGTGGCTGGTGTATTTTCCTGCTTTGGCGAGGGAAGAATTTTGAGAATCGAACCATTTATTTGCTGCCAGCGATCTAGCCAATCTTTAACCTGAGATTGAGAAAACAACAATTCCTGTGTTACTAATCCGATTCTACTTAACTGTCGAGTTCCTAAGTATATCGACAGCATTCCCATACTAACGAAAATAACAAATATAGCAAATGAATTCATCTTGATACTAAATAAAATTCCTCCAACAATAATGATTCCCCCTATAATTTTTAAAGCCTTGGCATTTGCCTGACGAGCTTGATTATTGAGTTTACTAGACGTACTAGATTTTAAAAGTCTTATAATAATAAAAAGACTTAAAAGTAATGTAACTATCAAATAACTATAAATGGCTGTAAAAAAGCTAATTATTAAAAATTCAACTAACCAGATAAATCCTGAAAATGATTTAGCCCTAAGACGATTATCTAACAAGTACAACAATTGCTTGGGTGTAAAAAATAAGGTGTTGTTTACAGAAATGTCAGCGATCGCCTTTGCAAAAAAAGGATCGGTAATCTGAATATTACTCATACTAGTCGGTTCAAATGCAAAGAAATGATTGCATTTTACACACCGACCTTGATTAGCTGTCCGGTCTTTTAGTTTATTGTCAGTTCCGCAGTTAATACACTTCATAATGGTTATTTGATATTAGTTATCTAATACCTGATTTGTTAATAAAACACTGTAATCTTCGCGCCGACGAATCAAGCGATGTGTGTCATTTTCTAGCAAGACTTCCGCCGGCTTGGGACGGTGTAAAAAGTGAGACGACATTGCATAACCATAAGCACCTACATCTAGAATGGCAACGATATCGCCAATTTCTAAAACTGGAAGTTGGCAATTTTTCCCTAGATAATCTCGTGAATATGTAGTGTTACCACATATATCAGTTGTAAATAGGGAGACGCGATTAATCGCGTCTGTACAAGAGTGGGGAATTGAGGATTTGTTTGCTTGCTTCCAGGTGATTATTTCTCGGTAGCCGCCGTGTACTGAGGGTACTGAAAGATTAGCAACGGTGGTATCAACTCCAACAATCTGTTTTTCTCCTTGCCATTTTACAGAAACAACTTGAGCAAGCAATGTTGCACATCCAGCGATCGCACTTCGTCCCGGTTCAATCACCAAATCAATTTTCCGCCCTAAACGAGTAATTCTCTCGGTTAACTCAGCCCCAAATATTTCCCAGTCAAAGGCTGTTTTGTTGTGGTGATAAGGATAGCCAAAACCACCACCAAAATCTAAATATTCCCAATCAGGTAACTTTTGTGCTGTGGCGATTACCGTATCAATTACTTGGGTAAAAGCGGCTGTGGCATTAGTTCCCGTTCCTCGATAGAAGTGTAAACCACTCAGCTTTAATCCCACCTCAGCAGTTAAAGCGATCGCATCACCAAATTCTTCTGGACGTACACCAATACGGCTATCTCCGGTAATTTCTGGCAAATTGAGACGTAAACCAAGGCGAATAGATTTCTCTCTGTGTTTGGGCAAAACTTCACAGCACAATTGCAACTGAGCAAGGCTATCGAGATTGAGTGTTGTAACTCCCCAATTCAGGACTTGTAGCATCTCAGCCTGATTCAAATTACTGCCGCTATAAACAATCTCGCTAGGATCGAAACCAGCTTGCAATCCTAAATAAATATCTCCTGGCGTATTGGCGTGAAGTCCCCATCCAAAGGAACGAAAAATTTTTAACAGCGCAACGTTGCCATTAGTAACACTTGCAAACCGAAATTGCGTGCGCGGATAACTGACTGCTTTGCTAATCCGCTCAATAGTTTCGCGCAAGCGATCGCCATTATAAACATAAAGCGGAGAACCATAAGTACTCAGTAACTCCTGAGCAAATTCTTTAGAGAAAGGGAGATTAAGACGATTATGAGTTAAATTATTTGATACCATTTACCAAAAATACTAATAAAGTAAATTACGAATTACGAATTACGAATTATTTTGTAATTTCTCCATAGCCAACGATGTAACCAAAAGGGATGATCCCAAGAGTGTTTAGTTATTTCTTCATTTAAAACGTGCGATCGCCAAAGTTGCCACATAATTAGTAACCAGAGTGTTTCACCAATTCGACGGCCTTGAATAGCTGCTCCTAGTTTGCCTTCAACGATTTGTGCTGCGATGTGAGGATAAAAATGGTTGTTGGCGCGAAGTCTTTCTGGATTGAGCCAAATACCGAGTTGATGCCAAAAATCATTTAAACACCAAGAAGTTAAAGGAACCCCCATACCCCGTTTTTGTCGCCAGACAATTTCGGGCGGAAGCCAGTTTTCTACAGCCCGTTTGAGGATATATTTTTCACAAGCACCCTGCAAACAGAGTTCTCCAGATAAACGGAATGTCCACTCAGCTAAAGGTAAATCACAAAAAGGCGATCGCACCCACAACCCATGAGCAAATCCCAATGCAGTCGCACGGGGATGGATATTCTGCGCTCCTTTGAGCATCAAATTGGCACGGCGGAGGCGATGCAGCAAAGATGGACACTCATTGCAATCTAAAGCTGCCAATAGCCAATCTTCAGGATGCAAATTTTGGATCTGTGCATAGATATCTGGTTGATAAACTTGAGATTCGTATCCCCCAAGACGGTGAAAGGTGCGGAAATATTGCTGGATAAAACTTTCCTGTCCGGCGGGATTTTCTGCTTGATAAACACCTGCGGCAATTAAAGGTTTGTTCGTCCAACCAGCAAACAATTGATCTCCACCTTCGCCGTTAAAAATTACCTGAGTTTCTTGACTTGCTCTCTCAGATAATAGATACAACGGCACACACACGCCATCTCCAAAAGGCAAATCTAATGCTTGCACAGTCGGAATTAAGGCATTCTCAATCGAACTTGGAGTTACTGCAACTTTAACAAGCGGAATTTTGAGAAATTGAGCGACTTGTTCAGCATAGAGATATTCTGGAATACCTGCGTTCCCAAAATCTAAAGTGTAAGCGCGGACTTTCACCCCTGCTTGTACTAGCAGCGCCGCCACCACTGAAGAATCGAGTCCGCCAGAGAGAAATACCCCGACAGGCTCATCCTTTAAATCTGCAATTTGTCGCTCAATGGAGTTTTTAAGGAGAGTTTGCAATTGGGTAATTGCTGTAGCTTCATCTGTTAACTGTTCTGACGCTTCCCGCCACGAGTGGATGTTTCTAGATTCAGGTGTTTGCAGCTTACCTGATTGGCGATCGCTCTGCCAAACTAATTCTGTCCCCGCCGTCACTGCAAACACCTGATTAATAGGAGTTAAGGGTGTGGGAACGTAAGAAAAACAGCTATAGCCATATAACCCAGCAATACTAACTTCTGACTGTGGCAAAATCGGTAAAAGTAATTGCAGTTGAGATGCAAACCAAATAACTTGTCCTTGCACAGTCCAATACAAAGGAACTCTTCCGAAAGCTTCCCTTCCCAAAACTAAGCAGTTATTTTCCTGGATTACCCAAGCATCGGGTGAATTAAATAATCCTGATGCAAAGATGGCAGCAATTTGATTTTGTTGCAGTGGGGGATTGCCATCAATTCCTATGTAAACAACATTCCAGATGGGAAGAGGATTATTTTCTTGTGTAGAAAACTGACTTTTCTGACCTAACCCCCTAACCCCCTTCCCTACTAGGGAAGGGGGAAAATTCAAAGCCTCTCCCCTACAAGGGGAGAGGTTTGGAGAGAGGTTTTCCACCACACTAGTTAACAGCGCTTCCAACTCCTGTTGAGCGCCGTAACCCCAATAGCCAAGAAAGTGATGCGGGATAACCATCTGGACTATTTAACTTCAAAGGTTTCATCGCTAATCTGCCGACCTTTTAGGAACATCTGCACTTTCCAATTGCCAACAGTTGCAGCTGGGTTAATAGTGTAGCGACACTGGGTATCCCAGACAGATGTATTAATTTCGCGGGTTTGATAGTTGTTTTGCTTGACAATTTGACCGCTTGGGTCAATCCAATTACAAGAGAGAGCCAGCTTTTTACCCAAAGGTGCATCCTTTAAGGTGACACGATACAACACTTCTGGATTGGTTTGGCGAGAAATTGTCTTTAAGTCGCCGCCATTATCTTGTATCAAAGTAATGCGGTCTTGTTGAGCAGAAACACGAGAAAGTGTAGAACTTTGCTGCTGCATGAAAAATATTGTCGATGCAATGACAATTACTACAATTGCCACCACTCCAGAGGTAATCCATCGATTCCGGCGTTGCTGTACTTCCAGTGCTTGGCGGCGATTTAGCTGAATCAGCGCTTCATCTAGTAACTCTGGCGGTAAATTCAACTCCTGTAAAATTTCTTTAACCTGCTGTTGGTCTAGTTCCGCTTCCCGACGCAATTGCAGACCTTCTACTTCTGTAACTATTTGTGATAATTGCTCTTGAGTCAGTCGCCGCGTCATAGCTTAACTCCTGTTGAAAAACTTTATGGCGATCGCTAAATCTCACTTTTGTAGGTACATCATAAGCTACAAAATAAAGTTGTTGCTTTTCGGATTCTTTAAGAGATACTTTGTAACAACTAAAATTAATATGACATAACAGAATTGGTATTACCTGTAACAAGTAGAATTAACATAACGAAAAAGATACTTCTTGCAAAAGCCAAAAAACCGCCCTAAAATCAATTTATGGGCGGCTCAAGGATTTTTGCAATAGTATTTTTGCACTAAATTTAAAAAAAATTACTAATACCTCCTTCTTAGTTTAAATTTCTTGATTTCCGCCAATAGACAATTGCTTTTTACTATGTTTCAACTCTTTCCAAAGTGACTTAATTTGCTGATAAGCCTCTTCCTGAGACAATTTACCCCCTGTTTCTAGGGAAGTGATGTAACTAATTCTTTGAGAGAATTCTTGGAGGTTGGCATTAAACACCAAATTCTCTGGCTGAAATTTACCATAATACCGGCTACGAGGGTAAAGAAAGCTGTTTTTGTCTTGCGAGTTAGATTGTGCCATAACTTCTCTTTTATAATTCTTTCCTTCTTAAATTTATAAACTAAAACTTTCCCCTTTGTGTATATACACAGGATAAAATTCAAATTCCTGAAGAAAGAAGTTAATTTTTTAGTTCAATATTAGGATAAAGCAGAAGAACAGGTAATTAACTGTGGAAAATACTGAAATCAGTACCTCCTCTACCAAAATGAGTAAGTGAAATAGCATTTTGCTAATTAAACTCGACTTCCTCAAATACGGCTCAAATAATATCATGCCCGCAGAATTAGTTATGATTACCATAGCCTTTAGCTAGGGTTGATAGCGAAGGCTAAAGTAAAAGCCATCATCTTGAGCGTTATTACCACGATCGCTCAGATCGATAAATGGAAATCCATAATCTAGGCGCAAAAAGAGATTATCAATTCCCATTGCCTGATTCCATATTAATCCTAAGCCCGCGCCCACTAAAAAAGTTTGACTAGGTAGCAGATTCGGATTATTAGACTGATTCCAGACGGCTCCCATGTCCACAAATGGCGCAAGTTGAATTGTGGATAATCCAGATTCATTGCGCTGTACTGTAAACCGATCTTCGATCGCTACCCGAAATCCATTATCCCCAGAACGGCTATTTTGGCGATATCCCCTTACAGATTGTCCGCCACCAATCACAAATTGCTGGGAAGGTAAAAGGCTATCTGGTGTAAGCTGCAAGTCTGCTTGGATGAGCAATAAATGATCGTTACTGAGTTGCTGCACGCGCTGTATTTGACCTAGCCAACTGAAAAAGCGACCATCGGGTATGGGGTCATTGTTGATAGTTGCATCTAATACATCAACGCCAAAATTAAATTGCGATCGCAAAAACCAAGCTCCTTGAGGTTCGCGCTTGATATAATCTTGAGCAAATTTAATTACACTTGTACGACTAACGCCATTGGCATCAGGCCCAATGCCAAAGGGTTGTGCACGGTTATTAAAAATAAAAGTTTGACCATCTTGATAGGTAAATCCTAAAGATAAGGCAAATTCTTCTCTAGGCGATCGGATCAATGGTTGACGATAATTGATTTCATAAAGATCCTGGTTGGCCCGAATCCCAAAGGCGTCAAAGGGTGGCTCAGTAATTTCGTTGCGATTAAATGCCGCTCGAATCTGCACTTTCCCATTCATGGCGTTCACGGGAACCTGATAACTAAAATCAAAAACATCGGAACCACCAGAGAGTGTATGGTAATAGGAGCCAGCTAACTCATCTCCCATACCGGTTAAATTGCGCGATCGCAATTCAACACCCAATCTTTGGGCGCCAATACTGGGAGGCGAATAATTATCTACACCCAAACTACCAATTATAGTTTTTGCCTCTTCAACTCTGACAACGAGAATACTTTGACCAACCTTACCCGTTGGACGCAAACTCGCTTCCACATTTTTGAACAGAGGATCTAGCCGCAGTAGCCTTAGTTGTTCTTCGAGCTTACCAGTATTCAGAGGGATACCAGCACCTAGTTGGATGCGACTACGAATATAAGATGGGTTTAATCGCCGCGTCCCTTGGATGTCAATCTCTGTCAAACGCCCTTCCAATACCTGAATTACCACAACACCATCTGCGGTACTAGATTGTTGAGTATCTGGAATTGCTCTGGAATTTATATACCCTTTATTTAGGTAAAGCTGGGTAACGGCATCGGCGGCTTGTCTGATTTCTTCTAAAGTCAAGTCCCGTCCTTCAAACGGTTTCACTACTGGATTAAAATCATTTTCCTGAAAAACTGTGCTACCTACAACCTGAATTTTCCGAACCCGAATGCGTTGTGGTGTTTCTGGTTGTGGGTTAGTTACTGGAGTAGGTTCTGTTGACTGTACTATTTGTAACTCTGACTGACTGCTATTTTGAACCGAGTCCGGTGTAAAAATATTAGCTCTAGCTCTCAGTCCATTTGCAGTTACAATCCAGACCGCAGGCAGAATTAGCAAGCCGCACCGAAAGCTGAAACTGTGCTTACTGCATTTAGTAATTGCCAAACTTTGCCAGTTGTCTAACTGATGAGATAAATAGACAATTCTTTGCTGAGTCGTTGCTCTAGGCTGAACACCAGTTTCTGTTTCTTTTCTCATTTCTCTTCAGTGGAGTGCCTTATTTAACGACTGGGCTGATTTTGATTTTGGAGTATGGTATGGCTGTATGAGTATTTCAATATCATATTTTTGATATTCAAATTTCAAAAGATTTGTAACTAAAACTATAATTAACAGCGATTTCTTCTAAGTGATAGTCCCTAGCATTATATTGTGGTAATAGGTAGAAAACTTGGGAAAACTTCGATGTCACCACTGATTTCCATTGTCATCGTCAATTACAATCGGGAGTCTTACCTTCAAGAAGCGATCGCTAGCGTCTTAGCGCAGACATGGCAAAACTTTGAGTTACTAATTTGGGATAATGGCTCTACAGATGGATCGGTGGCGATCGCTCGCGCTTATGCTCAACAAGATGGGCGAGTGCGGGTGGTGGAGGCAGACAATCAAGGAGTTGCTGCGGCTTGTAAGGCAGCGATCGCCCAAACTAGCGGCACTTACATCGGTATATTAGACAATGATGATATCCTTGCCCCCACAGCTCTTGCTCAAACCGCTACAGTCCTCAATCGCTACCCAGAAACGGGATTTGTTTACACTGACTACTTAAATATCGATCCAAACGGCAAAGTTATCGGTTATGGCGATCGCTGTGACATTCCTTACTCTCGATCGGGTTTGTTGGTAGATTTCATGACTTTCCACTTCCGCTTGATGCGGCGATCGGTTTATGACCAAGTGGGAGGTGTTAACGAATTGTTCTCTTGCTGTGCCTATGATTATGATCTATGTCTGCGACTTTCAGAAGTAGCCCAAGTGCGCCGAGTCCAAGAGCCACTTTATTTCTACCGAAATCATTCTCAAAGCATCTCTGTTACCAGAAAAAAAGAACAAATACTCTGGTCGCAGAAGGCGATCGCTCAAGCACTTTGGCGGCGCGGATTAGCAGACAAGTTACAAATCGATGTAGAATTGCCCACAAGTCGCTTCATATTACGCTGCAAAAAATCTTTATTAGACCTCTTGCATAAATCAAAAATAAGAAAGAACCCCACCCCGCCAAAGCTACGCTTTGTCTCCCCTCCCTGCTTGCGGGGAGGGGTTGGGGGTGGGGTGTTAGGGACTTGTGCAAGAGGTCTATTGTCTAATATCGCCGCTTCAGGCTTAGTTATTGCCTCGCTGGTAAGTCCGAGATTAGCCCAAGCACAACAAATAGTTCCTGCTGCCGATGGCACAAACACAATTGTGACTCCCAACGGCAATCGACTTGATATCACTGGCGGCACAACTTCAAGAGATGGTGCAAACCTCTTTCACAGCTTTCAACAGTTTGGGATTTCACCAGAACAAATTGCCAACTTTCAAGCTAGTCCGGCGCTGCAAAATATCCTTGGTCGAATTACAGGCGGGAATGCCTCGGTTATCAATGGTTTAATTCAGGTGACAGGTGGCAATGCTAACCTTTTCTTGATGAATCCAGCCGGATTTATTTTTGGAGCAAACGCTAGTTTAAATGTGCCTGGTGCTTTTACGGTGACAACAGCCAATGGTATTGGTTTTGGCAGCAGTTGGTTTAACGCTATCGGTGTTAATGACTACATAAATTTAGTTGGAAACCCCAACGGATTTGCCTTTAGTATGAACCAGCCAGGAGCGATCGCCAATGCTGGAAATTTGGTAGTAGGTGCTGGGCAAAATTTGAATTTATTCGGCGGTACTATAGTCAACACCGGGCAACTTTCAGCACCGGGAGGGCAAATTAACGTTACATCAGTACCAGGACAAAATTGGGTGCGTCTCAGTCAGCCAGGAAATCTGCTAAGTCTAGAAATTCAGCCCCTCGCCTCTAGTAGCACTCAACCCAACAACTGGACAATTCCCATTGCCTCAATACCCGAACTGCTGACAGTTGGTAACACAGGCTTAACTGCCAATCCTGATGGAACTGTAAAATTGACAAATTCCAATGTGACAATTCCCACAACTCCAGGTACAACGATTGTTTCTGGGAAAGTGAATACAGCGAGTCAAACAGGCGGTACTGTAACTGCTTTGGGTCAAAAAGTCGCGGTGATTGATGCCAATATTAACGCCTCTGGAAATAATGGCGGCGGTACTGTGCTAATTGGTGGCGATTATCAAGGTAAGGGGACTTTACCCAACGCAGATCGGACTTATGTAGACTCAAAATCCGTCATTAATGCAGATAGTAACTTGAATGGAAATGGCGGACGGGTAATTATTTGGGGTAACGACACAACCCAGTTTTTTGGAAAAATTTCGGCTCGTGGAGGAGCAAATGCGGGGAATGGTGGTTTTGTAGAAGTATCAGGCAAAAATTTCTTGACCTTCAACGGTTTGGTAGATACTTCAGCCGTCAATGGCAACTTTGGCACTTTATTACTAGACCCCAGCACATTGACAATTATCGATGGTGCAGCAGGCACAGGTGATTTTGATGCTACAGCAGGCAATATTGCCTTTGGCGATGCAGATATTGGGGCTAACACTGTTTCTTGGGGTGCGATCGCAGCTTCAGGTGCAAATATCAACTTACAAGCTACAGGCAACATTACCATCGATGACATCACCGGAGCTACGCCCTTGGTGACTACTCCTGGTGTCGCAACATTAAACTTGGGTGCTGGCGGTAGCTTCAGCCTCTCCTCACAAACTGGTTCTGTAAACTTTGTCAATCCCACCAACACAATCCAGACAACTGGGGGAGCGATTAACATTTCTGGAGCTAGTTTATCACTGGGCAATCTCGATACAACTACTGATTTTTCTGACAATAGTGGCAATGTTAACTTGTCTGCGACTGGCGACATCGTTGCGGGCAACATTATCGCCAGCGGCCAAGGCTACTTGGCAGGTAATATTACAGTCACAAGCAGCAGTGGTGGGATTACTCTAAATAATCTCGATACTAGCAACACTGAAGGGTTTAATACTATTAATACTGCTGGAACAGTCAGTTTGAGTGCCACAAGCAATATTCTCACAGGTAGGATTGATGCTTTTTCAAATAATGCTGATGGCTCAGGTCAGGCTGGCGATGTAGTAGCAACAACCACAGGCGGCAGTATTACCACAGAGGCAATTAACTCGTCTGTAGTTAAGGAAGGAGGTGGCGATTTTATCGGCACAGCTGGCGCGATTAGTTTAACTAGCAGAGATAATATCACTGTAAATGATGCCATTAACGCCTCAGCAAGTGCGATCGGAGTCGATGGAACAGGAAATCTTACAAGTGGCAACGTTACTTTACAGACTACCAATACATCTGGTAGCAATATTCGTTTTACCAACATCAACACCCAGGCGATCGCAGACGATTTTGTTGATGGAAACACAGTTCAAGGTGGCAATGTGCAAGTGCTAACCAATGGACTTATTCAAGGAATCGGAACCGGTGAAGCGATCGCAACTGGTGGATTTTTTACTGGCGAAGGAGGTACTAACGTTCAACCTTTAGCAGGAGGTACTGTTAACATTCGCCATGATGGTGGCCCAAACAATGTAGATTTTATTGTCGGTGATGCAAGTGTCAATGGTACAGCAGGGTCAATTAATACAGGTGACAATTCAATCATCGCTAATAGCTTTCCAGTTTTGCCAAATGGTGGAGATGCTAGCGGTACACCAATCGGCATCACCATTACATCTGTCAACACACCGCCGACATTAACAGCAAACTCATCGCTACCCGATACCCAGACCAATCAACCTGTTACCTTAACGTTCTCTAGTTTGGCTCCACTGGTCAGCGATGTTAATAATGACATCACCTCCATCAAGATCGATGTCGTGAATACGGGAAACATCACTGTCAATGGCGTTCCCGTCATCCCTGGTGTTACAACCTTATCTAGCGGCGATACTTTGGTATACACACCTCCAGCAGATACAAATGGGTCGCTAAATGCTTTTGTAATTAGTGCAAATGACGGCGTTTCCTCTTCTGCACCTGTACAGATAGGAATCAACGTCAGTCAAACTCCTACTCCCAATCCTGAAACACCAAATCCTGAGACACCTAATCCTGAAACTCCCAATCCTGAAACACCAAATCCTGAAACACCCAATCCTGAAACACCCAATCCTGAAACTCCGAATCCTGAAACTCCAAATCCTGAAACTCCAAATACTAACCCCTGCACATTCCAATGCAATCTACCAAGTAAACCGAATAACCCTGTCCTCAATAATCCTCAGATTGATAACCCCGTTCTTAATCCCGACCCTACTCCCGAAGACAATTTCACAGATGATTTTGCCGACCATTTAGGCATACCTAGCCCTAAAATCAAAACCCTAGATGATGCCAAAAAAATTGCTCGTAAAATTGAAGAAGCTACTGGTATTAAACCTGCATTTATCTACATCAGTTTTGTCCCTGTGGAAATTTTACCAGAGGGGAATTTAGGCAAAGCTCAAAAATTTACGAAACAGTTAAATACCGTAGCAGAAAAAGATAGCGACCAACTAGAAGTTGTAGTAGTAACCGGAAAAGGCGATCCGATCCGCAAGCGCATCCCAGAAACAACTAAAGCCAAAGTTCTCCAAGTAGCTCAAGAATTTCGTGACCAAATCGTTAGTCCACAAAACCGTCGTCGCACCGGTTATTTGCGTTCATCTCAACAACTTTATCGCTGGATGGTTGCACCACTAGAGGCAGATTTACAGGCGAGAGAAATCAACAATCTGGTCTTTTTACCAGATATTGGGTTACGTTCAACCCCAATGGCAGCACTTCACGATGGTAAGGGATTTCTAGCAGAAAAATATAGTATTGGCTTAATGCCTAGTCTTAGTTTGACTAATACCCTCTATAAAGACATCAAAAAATCTCAAATTTTAGCGCTGGGGGTTTCTCAGAGTACTCAGGGACAAGAGCCTTTACCAGCAGTCCCCCTGGAGTTATCAACACTAGTATCTAAACTCTGGCAGGGCAAATTATTGTTAGATAAGCAAGCCACTTTAGAAAATCTTAAAACGATCCGCCGCCAACAACCTTTTGGAATTATTCACATGGCAACCCATGCCAATTTTGCTACGGGTGCTTTGAATAATTCCTATATTCAACTGTGGGAAGACAAGTTACGCTTGAATCAATTACGACAGTTGCGCTTGAATGAACCTGAAGTTGAAATGCTCGTGCTGAGTGCTTGTAGAACAGCTTTAGGGGATAAAGAATCCGAACTGGGATTTGCGGGTTTAGCAGTGCTGGCAGGTGTGAAAACTAGTGTTGCTAGTCTTTGGTCGGTTAATGATGCTGGCACAGCGGCGTTGATGACAAAATTTTATGAGAATTTAAAGACAACTCCAATTAAGGCAGAAGCTCTCAGACAGGCTCAGGTAGCTATGCTCAAAGGGCAAATTTATGTCAAGGATGGACAAGTGCAAGGTTTAGGAGGAGTTGGGAATTTGCCTTTACCTGCTGACAGTGCTGATGAATCACTTATGCATCCTTATTATTGGGCTGGATTCACAATGGTTGGTAATCCTTGGTGAAGGTAGGGAATAATGAAAAGGGTATAGGGGATAGGGTGTGGGGTGTGGGGAACCCCATACTTAAAAGCAGGAGTTTCAAAACGGACGCTGTATATCTTGCACATACGTGTCACTACATACATCTTTTGATTTTTTCCATATTTAAAAACAGGGGCTTGTACCCGTTGGGTGCGAGAGAACGTTCTTTATCTAATACCTACACCCCACACCCCACACCCTTCTCGGTCATAAATCGAGCGACGTTCTTCTAGCGAATACTACGGTTGAAAGATATGTCTTCTTGAAGATGAACGCTACAATCTATCAGAAAATCAAGAAGTAGTTAAATCCAGAGTGGCTTCATGACGCCTAATTTAACACCTAAAGCGACATTTGACTTTATTAACGTGCTATCCCAGGCTGCGGCTAAGTATAGAGAACCAAAAAGTATACGCCCTAGTGCTGAAATATTAGTAAAGGCGTTGCTACAAGCAGAAAAAACTGCCAAGCAACAAAAGTTGACTTATCCGTTTGAGTTTCTGCTCGGTAAATGGCAACTTTGCTTTGTCACTGGCACTAAAAAAAACAGAGGTAGCGGGGGAATTGTATTAGGCAACGGTTTCTATGTACCCAAGTTCATGGCAATCCATGTTTCCTTTAATGCCACTTTGGAACAAAATTCAGACAGAGGCGAAATTACTAATCAGGTTGAGCTTAACCCAGTTTCACTGAAACTCACGGGGCCAGTGCAATATTTCGGGAAGAAAAATTTATTGGCCTTTGACTTTAACCAGATGATTCTCAGTTTGTTTGGTCGTGTTATTTACAACAGAGCAATCCGTGGTGGTAAAGTTCAAACAGAAGATTTCTACAACCAACCGATAGGTAAACTACCGTTCTTTGGCTTCTTTTTGGTAACAGAAGATTTCATTGCAGCTCGCGGTCGTGGGGGAGGATTGGCGTTTTGGATTCGATAAACTTAAAGACCTTTGCAGGAAATCAGGCTGTCTTGCTGGAAGCAAAAGGAAAGAGAATTTGACTTATATCATGTCCGCTTGATTACTTACTAAACCCCAAGAACCCCACCCCGCCAAAGCGTAGCTTTGTCTCCCCTCCCGAAGAGCCTACGGTGTATACACAAGTCGGAAAAAGCTCGATTTTCCCATTGTTCTCTCACTTCTCGTTCCCAGTCTCCGACTGGGAATGGCTTATTAGAGGCTCTGCCTCCAGCCAGACATTGAGTCAGAGACTCAATGAATGCATTCCCAGTCGGAGACTGGGAACGAGGAAAGTCTTATTAAGGCTAGGTTTTTAAGACTTGTGTATACACCGTAGCCCGAAGAGCGGGGAGGGGGTGGGGGTGGGGTGCAATGACTGTGGGTATCATAACTAATTACCCCGACTTGATATTAGACTTATTTGTTTGATTAGTAGCAAGTGGTGCAACCTTTTTTACAAATCAAATAAGTACTTCACATCATCTGCACTTGATTACTTAGGGAGTGATAGAGTTCGCCTGATTTGGTCTTTTATCTTGCATTATCAAAGAAGTATATGCTACTATTGATAATTGTGTGGTTAAGGACGTATAGCTCAGTTGGTTAGAGCGCTACGTTGACATCGTGTGACTATAGTCACCATTAACCCACTCCGTACCCCTTTACCTTACTAATCTGCCCAGAACTTGTCTTGACTGTCCCAGTTTTGTCCCAAGAATATCTGATGAGACAGGGCAAATACTACAGTATTCAACTGTATTTAGTAATACCAAGTTTTATACTCTACTTCAATATTTGGTTTTGGCACTTACAAGACAAAAGACCCAAGATTTTATCTAAGGTCTTTGAGTAGTTGATATTGCCAGGGTGCTTAGGTTGGCTGGATGATATCTAACAACCGCTCATAGGTGATAGCGTCTAGTCTGGATCAATAGCTTGGAATAATATTGTCTCAGTACCACCATTTACGGCTGACATATCAACTTCATAAGTCTCACCCGATTTAGTGGTGACTTCAAATATCTCGGCTATCCAATGATCCTCATCATCAACTGGGCGTACTTCTAATAAATCATTTAAGGGGACTTTGACCTCATCTCCATTGGTCAGTACCAAGTTCAGTATATAGTCGTTAGTCGTAGTCATAATATTAACCTTGGCCCCCTTGCTGCTTACTATATTGTATCCTGAACTGATTAGCCTTGTCCACCTTGTCTAATCCGTCCCTGAATAGCTTTTGGGCTTCCTGATGGGTCACTTCTCCCTTGGCTACTCTGCGGTTTAGTTCACCTAAAAGTACATAGGATTCTCTTCGGTATATTTCCACCCATGAACCAGGTCTGAATGTATCAGAATGCCAGTCTCTACCGGAGTCCCCATACTTCGGTAGTCTGTACGGTCTTAACTTGTAGTCTGAGGCATCAAGATCAATACCCATAGGGTGATTAGCCAAATACATGGGTTTATTAGTGACATCGTGTAATCCACCTGGCAATACCACAAACGCCCTATGATCCTTATCAGCCGGGGTTAACACCCAATCCACCTTTTCTTTACCTGATTTCTTCTTAATGGTTTCCCGGCTGAGAATAGCCTGTGTCCGCGCCTTAGCCTCATCCAGGGTTATCTTACCTGACTCGTAGTCTTTAACAATGGTATCCAAAGGCACTTTAGCCCACTGATGAATATGGTGCTGCTGCATTTTACCATAACCCTTAGTCACCAGGGCCTTGTCCACCTTACCGTGATACGTGGGTAGCCAGTCCGGTACAGTACTATCATTAGTCTCTACTTTGGTCATGTATTTAGCTAATCCGTCAGCTAGCTGTACAGGAGTCATGGCAGCGAGTCTAGGGGTTAATGACGGCATTCCGTAGATGCGATCGCCCATGTACTCATGCATATTGGTGTTTCGGTTGAGAACTACCTGTTTACCATCTACCTCTACTGAGTACTCATAGCCCTTAACTTTCTTAGTCTTAAACCCGCCTTGGGCTTTGGCTAGCTCTGGCTTACCATCCCAAATGGTTAATCTATTACCTTTGACGCTTAAGTGATCGGGACTAGCTGCTAAATACTTCCCAGCAGTATTAGTGTGCGATCGCTGGAGTCCCTTAGCTTCCTTCCGTGCCTGTAAGACCTCTTGTAGTCGCCTACGTTGGTCTAAGTTAAGTCCTTGATAAAGTTCTAGTCTGGCTCTATAAACCTCTGAGGCTTTTCTGGACGACTGAAGTACCCTAGACTGCTTAATGATCTCAGTCTGCGTCAGGGATTTCTTAGGCTTTCTTGGAGGTGCTTCGGGGGTTACAGTGGACTCTGACTGTGCTTTCCTAGCCCTTAAAACTTCTAGAAGCCTTTCCCGTTGCTCAGGATTAAGACCTCGGTAAAGCGCTAATCGCTTCCTTTGTTCATCTGATAAGCCCTGATGAACCTTAAGGCGTTCTTGATGAACTTCAACAGCCTTTTTAGATGACTTGAGTACCCTTGATTGCCTCCGAGCATCCCCACGGGTAGCCTTGGGTGCGTCTGGGGTTTCTACAAATCGCCCCTTAGACCCCCTTGGATGCTTATAGGGACTGAAGCTTTTAACTCGACCTGATTTGATAATCTTAGCCATCTAGGGAAACATTGAGTTTCCTAGATTCAGTCAAACATTAGTTGACTTTTAGGATGTATTACCCATGTGCCCCTAGCTTCATCTGTTGGCTGTCTGGTTAACTTCAATACCCCTAAGTGGGATTTGTCTAACCCCTGTGGCTGTCTGGGTCTTCATAGAGGGGTAGGCAACCCCCGAAGCTTCAAACTGTGCCTTCAGGTCAGACAGTAACCTTACCTCAGCCTTGAGTAACTCAACACCTTCTCTAAGTAACGCCGAGGGTGTCTTACCAGTTATTAGGGATTCTTGCTCTAACCATTCCCAGGTAGACTGGTCAAATCTAACTGCTGTTTGCTTGGTTTTCTTAATCCTTTCCATTGGTAATGCCTCTGTCTTTTGACTTATTAAGTCAACCAAAGTCAAACAGCAATATTGGGGGTATCTTGGTTAGGCTAAACTTCCCTCCTTAAACTTCCCGTAAGCCTCGTTGATCGCTCCCATGACAGCATTAGCGATTTCTTGGGGACTTTGCATCTGTGTGCCATTTATGATTACGTTGGGTGCTACAAATGCTTGTTTATTAGCATCAGAAGTCTTGGGAATATTCAGAGGAACCCCAAGGGTATTACTAGGTATTCCGGGGGTCACAGGGGTACTAAAAGGGGTTGCTGTAGTCTCCGATGGCTTATTTAATATGCCGCCGATTACACCACCACCATTTTTTAATGCTCCTAAAACCCCATTGTCTCCCAAGGGATTTAAACGACCTGCAAGACCCCCTAAAGCGTTAGTAGTAGCGCTTAGAGGATCTTTTTGTACTTGTTGGACAAAGCTGTTAACAGAATCCCCTGGTTTCTTAACTGCGTTTAAGATGCCATCACCCCAAGCCATAATGGACTCTTTAACCCTGTTGAAAGCATTACCTAGTTCTCGGAAGTTACCTTCGACGGCTCCCATAATAAAGTTTAGGGTAAAATCCCCTAGTCCTTGTAAACTTCGGATAAGTATCTGGGATATAGCGCCCCAATCAGTTCTGGTGAAAATCTTAGTGAACCCATCGCCTATATAAACCCCTACTAGTTTACCCAAGCTACCCCAGTTGATATTAGAAATGCCTTTAAGTCCGAGGTTTATTAAGTTGTTGAAACCCTCAAAAAAACCTGTAGTCGTATTAGTTAAAAATGAAGTTAAGGTACTACTATTTTCACCGTTTAGGACACCGTTAACAGTCCCCGATAGGTCGCTGAACCAATCCACTACGCGGATGATACCTTCCATAGGATCGAAGGTTAGCCCTTGGGACTTGGCGATCGCTCCCAAGGACTCCAGTAAACCTTTAAAGGACATCATGGAACCTTGAACACTATCCATCGCTGACCGACCGCCCATAGACTCCAGACCTCTTAGGAACCCAAAAAGCCCTCTACGCTCATCAAAAAGACTTGACTTGGCCTCGGCAATCATTGAGTCCACAGTGCCACTAAATGATGCTACTGTATCATCAGAAACCGCACCCCTAGCGCCCTTTAGTAATATCTTGGATCTCATATCATTAGACAAACTTTTCCAGTCTTCAGTACTTTTACCAATGGCTTTAAGCTGATCTCTGACGCTACTTTGAAGCATTGGGTATTTCTGGAAAATATCGATCTGAAATACCTCGGATAACCCCATAGTTCCGGCTAACGCCCTATTGACTGCTGACCCCGATTGGTTAGCATCAAGCCCACGGATGGATGATAGAACCCCAAAGCGTTTGGTTAGCTCCATAGCATCTTCTTTGAACTTACCTAAATCACCCCTAGCGTTTCCTGCGACCGTAGCAGATATCTGAGAAAAGATAGCATTGTAATCAGCATTTTCCCCTGGTAATGCCTCAGCCATTTTGGATATCTCAATAGAGGTATCAGCAACTAACCCCTTGGCTTTCCCAAAGTTAACGCCAAGTTGAGTAGCCAAGTTACCTGCTAGCGCTAAGTCGTTTATCTGGGTTCTAGCAGCAGTCTGGATACTTCCGATCGCTGCCCGGATACCACTACCAACCATCTGGACACCTTGGGCGATCGCAGATGCCCCTAGTTGACCAAACAGTGCAGCCCCAAGGAACCCCTGAGATCCTCCTAGCTGACCTAGATTAGCCCCTATGTCTCTGAAGGAGTCCATTTGTGACCTAAGTCGCGCCAGGTCAGACTGACCGAGGTTACGGATGTCACTAATACCTACACGTATGTTAGCCCTGGCCCCCAGGGCTTCTATGTTGCTTCTGATCTGGCCTAGCTGAGGTGATAGTAAATCACGGGCTGTTAGAGTGACTTGAATACGATTTTCTGCCATAAAAATATTAAAGTTTTAGGTAAATAGTTGTGGTTTTTTTAGAATAATCAAAGCTTACATCTGAGACTCGATCGCGGTCTTGAGTAACTGTCTAACCAGATAGCTGGTAGAGACACCGAGGGAACTGGCAAAGCTATGGGCGGCTTCTAGTTCCTCATGGCTAATAGGAACCATTAGGCGCTTGTCCTTCTGTAACCTTGGTTGGTCATTGATGATACTGATGATGTTAGTTGCGGGTCTACATTTACCCTTGGTGCGACTGCCAACGTCTCTGGCCATTTGAATCAGATTAGACATATTAGTTGTAGAAATAAGTTCTACAGATAAATAAGTCAAGTTATCTCTAAGTGCCCAAGGGATATCGAGTGATTGAATAGCGCTAAATACCCGACTTTCCAGGTAGTATAACCACCAAATCAAAAAAGCCTTACTGCTTGGTTAAACCGGAGATAATACAAAAAAAACCTCCGGGTTTTAGTATGCGGCTACAGTCATGGGTAGACCACAGCACAGATAGCCTTAAGCAGGTTTAGGGATGCCTCTGAGTCAGCAGTAACTATTGGAGCTTCACCGCCAACCTCTAAACTATCCACAGACCATTCTGGGTTTTTAGACTCAATCCCATTTGTATATCTAAAGTTAGGGTTCTTTTGTACAATCCCCTTGTAGCAATACCAAGTACTAGCCTGATGTGTCTTATACCTTCGACCATTCTGAATACTATATGAGAAATAGGTTAAACCTGTGGAAGGGTTATAAGTAGGCTGTGGTGATGTCTCAATAGCTAGTCTAGAGCCTCCATTAGTCTTTCCGGGTAGCCAAATAGTTCTAGCATCCGCTAGGTTGCTGGACAGCACTATGGACACCCCTAGCAGCCCAGAGATTATCTTGGTTATCATAAATAGTTTTAAGTACTTGCAGTTATTATGATAACACTGTTACTTAAGACAGCCATATTAGTTACTAGTTACCTCTAGTGTGCCGTAAGTCAGCATAAAATACCCCAGTGGTTATCTAAGGGATACCAGAGGGGGCTAAGGATTATTAGGCGATCGCTGGGTGGTTACTGGTTGAATCCCTTGATGTTTCTCAGTTACCTCCCTAGTTACCCCCAGTTACCTCTCCTAGTAACCGCTAGAACCTTTATTTAGCTTAGGTTGTAGCCTATGAGTTACCTAGTTACCTCATATTAGTGAACAAAAATCCCTATAGTAATCTGTACACCCTGTTTTAGAGAAATAGAGGTAACTAGGTAACTCATAGGCTGTGATGCTTACCCTATATCAATCCTAGCGGTTACTAGTAAGGTAACTTTGGAGTAACCAGAGGTAACTGGAGGGTTAACTAGGAGGTCAATAGAGTAAAAGCACTCCTGTTTAAGCGCTTTGATGCGGATAGGATAAATAAATACCCCTAATGGTAGGGGCATTGCTAGGGTTAGTTAACTACTAGTATTTATCTGTAACCTTTGTCTGGGTTATCCTTATCAAGATATGTCCACACACCGCGCTCTATGTCTATTCTGGCGGGGCTGACATCAGAGTTAGATACTTTAGTTAACTTCCAAAGCTTCTCAGTTTTGCCTAGCACCTTAATGGGCTTCTGTTCATAACCTAGCTGTTTAAGGCTGTTTACTACTGCGGTCTTATTCTTACTATGGGCCTCCCCTTTAAGCCCCATAGCATACATGATATCTACTGCTTTGAAAGCAATATGTTGTTTACCCTCAAAGGTAGCCTTAGCTAAAGTAGTTTCTAGCTGTTCATTCCAGCTACCCTCAACCATATACTCACGGTTCCTGACCTCGGAGGCAACTTGGCTATCCTCTGACAAGTCTGTAGGATGCCCATTGAGTAACTTATGGTAAGCAGTAGCCCACAGTTGGTCTACATTTTTATCTAACCAAGCTAAGGGTAACTTCCAGTTATCAGCCATATCTATAACCCAGTACCTTTTGTTACCCGTGTCATCGACTAGGAACTGAGATTTATTAGTTGTGCCAATGAATACTGTAACCCTTGGGGTAACTGACATTTCATCAGCTTCTTTGTACTTTGGAGTGTACTTATCTACAGTGGTTGATAACTGCTGCTTAAGGATGCTGGCTTCTTTACCTTTGAATAGGCGATCGCACTCTGCCAACTCCATGATCCATGTTCGGGTACAGAATCTAACGAAATCCATATCAGAAGTGCCAGAGGGTAACTCAGTGCCCCAGAACTTAGCCAACCTACTAACAAAGGCTGACTTACCCGCGTCTTGATCACCTTTGATAATCAAGGCCCTTTTCATATAACAACCGGGGTTTAATGCTCTCTTGACCGCACCACAGAGCCAAGTAGTGATCATTTCTTGAGTCAGTGGGTCTTTAGTCCCAAACAAAATCTCGCCTAAGTTATCCCATTCTGGCAAAAGTCTAATCTGTTTCTCTGTGTAGTGTTGTGCGGCTCTGTGTAAGCGCCTTTCTTCGACAATCCGATCCTGTTCTTCAAAGCTAAGATGTCTAAAGTAAACTTGTTTTTCAGAAAACTCTTTATAAACCCGATCCAAATATTTCTTAACTGGCTGGAACTTTTTGTATTCCAGTAATAAATCTAGTTGGCGATCATAAAAACCCTCAGATGTTCTGGGTCTAGCCATCTCCAATGCTTGCTCTAGTTTGGCTACCAGCATTCCAACTGTGGTAGATTCCCCATCATAGTAAACAGTACCCGCCCAGGCATCTTGTTCTAAATCATCTGCATAAACTGCCTTAAATACTTGCCAGAAAGCATAGGCTCTATCATCAGCTTTCAATATAAATGCTCTGGCTTCTTTTCTAACTCTTTCACCAACATTACGATCTTTAGGATCAACCCAGTGGGATTTGTCCCCCCCTAAGCTTTGAGTATGTGCAAAAAAGTCTATGGGACTCAACCGAGCTAATAGCTCATCACCATTGGCGCTATCATCATCAAAGCTTGACTGAGTATACGTGTCTGAGCTATAATCCTCATTAGAGGAACTAGAGTATCCACCTAAAGATGCTTTACGGAATCCCATTATTTTAATCCTTGGGCACTTAGCCCGGTTTTGTTTATTGTGAATATCGAACTTTGGGCAACTAGCTGCGAACTGGTTGCCCTATTTGGTTTCTATGGGTTGTACTGGGAACCCTAAAGCCACTAACCTGATATATTCTGACTGCGAGTATCCAGCGATCGCCGCAAGCTGTTTAATCCTTACCACTTCCTGCTCATTAGCACGGAAGTTAACCTTTAGTGTCCTAGTCATTTCTGTAATCCCCATTGACCTTACTACTAATAAAACTGTCAGGTCTGGATATTAACAGCAGAATCAGGGTTCTAGCCTCTGGGTAGTCCTGAGTTACCCTGTGAAACCTTAAGAAAATCTAAAGATAATGAAACATCCGTATGAGTCTATGGGTGGCTAATAATAGCCAAGTTCGCCTATAACTACTTTTGCAGAGATAGGCGGGATAGTTGGATTAAAAAGTCTAGCTGGGTTAACTTAGAAAGTCCCGAACGGATATCCAGCGTGTTCAGCTAATACCTTTACCTGTTTCTGTAACTGGTAGACTTGATCCTGAAGCTCTTTTATCGCATTCTGGGTTAGCTCGGTGTCTTCCAAGGACATCCCTGAACTTTCCCTAAGTATATTCAGTATTAACTGATGCTTACTAATGCCCTTTTCCTGTAACTGCGCCTTAAGCTGTGAATCTAGGTCATCAGGCAATCTCAGGGTCATATTAGCCATCGTGATGTATGTCGTATTTCTTAGCTGGTAATGTATTAATGATACCATAGTTAGTATCCTGATGTCATTAGTAACTGGCACATTTATTACATAAATGGCACGTAGGGTTAACCCTTTTACAGTTATTCTGGTACTAATGCTGACCTAAAATATTTGAGTCAGCACTAGTGACTTCTGGAAGTCTACTTTGGCTGATAAAGTACCGAACTTGGGCGGCCATAGAGAGTCCATTGTGGTTAGCCAAGTTCTGTAGTTGCTGGTAGAGTTCATCATTCAGGGTGATAAGCAATCTTTTGGTTTTCATAGCTGCGATCGCCTTATGCGTTTACTTTGGTTCTTCCGGTCTGACCGAGGCTATTAGTCCATCTGATGATCCAGTAGCCCTCTTGAATGTACTCTTTACCTCTGAGTTTCCAGCCGCGATAATAGCTACCCTCGGAGTACTCCAATAGTTCAGGGTCATCTAGTTCTGGCTTGAAGGATTGGTCATAAATAGCACCCTCAAATCCTTGCAGATAGATCCAGTACTCCAGTTCACTTGCAAAGTCCAACTTATCCAGCTTAGGATAATCGCGGATACCATCATATTCGTGTTGCCCCAAGGTATACAGATGGATGATTTGGGTTAACCTGGGGTCAAGGTTAGCGCCTTCTGTATCTGTAAGGTTGGTATCTAGGTCTGTAGGGTTAGAAGGCGAAGCCTTGGTCTTAGCTTTTGTCATTGTTTGTATGTCACAGTGATATACAAACATAGTCAAGTTGACAAACCATCATACTTATAAGTCCTGAGCATAATGCGATCGCTCAGGACTAAGGGCTACCGTGGGCGGCTAGATGGCATAAATGTACATAACGTAGATTACTCTAGACCTCTTCTTAGGGGTCAAGTTACCCCAATCACCCCCAATCTCATTGGGGTTTGACCTGTAGAAATCATCCACCTTGTTGATCGTACCGTCCCAGTCCCAGCCAGCCGCTTCCATAGCTTCTAAGATTCTATCGAGAACTTTTTCAACTACAGGGATATGGGCCTTACAAGTAGCTGGGATGGATGCTGAGGGAGCTTGTAATACTGAAGTAGACATGATATTATGTTCCTAAGATTCAAATATTGTTTGATTGCCAGAGGAAGCCGTTAACTTTCTCTGGTATTTGCTTTGGGAAAGTAACAGTTAGGTCAAATCGGCAGGTGGGAGAATCTTTGCTTTGATATATGCATTAAGTGATATAGTTTGCCCCTGAGTATTACTATATGCTAATTGGGCTTCTAGTAACTTTTGATACTCCTCATCTGTCAGCCGTACCGTTATGTGTTTCATTTCCCTTCCTGAACTCTATACATTCATAGTAGTCTATCTAGTTTATGACTACACCAGTAATATCACTGTATTTTAGATATGTCTTAAACACTAAACAATCTAAGTAGTATTTTGGTAGTCATAGAAAAATCTCCCAGGATTCCTGAGAGATTAAGCCATCGATGGTTGTATTTACTTAATAGGAATATTAGGTAGGTCGGGACGGTTAACCATGTGTCCGTAGGTTTCTATTACCATACGACTATTCTTATGCCCTAAAAGGTACGCCACACCTGTTACAGGGATGCCTTGCTCGATTGCGTGGCTACCCATTGTATGCCTAGTGGTGTAGGGTTTCCTATATGGTATCTGGCAGTGTTTAAGTACTGCCTTCCAATGCCGCGATCGGAAGTTATCAGCATCGATAATGCAACCTTCAGGGGTTTTAAAAACCAAGCTGTCGGGATCTACTTTTTGTGGTTTAAGAGAGCTAAGTAGATACTGAAGATCATCAGGCATTGATAAGTATCTTATGTTTCCTGTCTTAGTTTCTTTTCTGATTCTGGTATACCCATTACCGCACAGGTCTTTAGGTAGTGACTCTTTGATGATTATTTCTCCCTTTGAGAAATCCAAATGACACCAGCGTAAACCGATCGCCTCTGAAGTCCGTACCCCTGTAGCCAGTAAGAATATTACAAAGGTTGTGTAATGAGGAAATAAGTCGTTAAACCCTTGGATTATTTGTCTAATCTCTAGGGAGCTAAAGGGCTTAATCTCCCTAGACGCGGCTTTCCGTAGTTTTAGGTTCTCATAGGGGTTAATCTCTATCAGCCCTTTAGCTAATCCCCACTTACAACAAGACCTAACAAAACTCAGGCGATCCTTATAAGTCCTGGGTGATAACTTAGACTTAGTTAACCAATCAATGTCGGTTAATCCTGGGTTAGCCTTGGCGATCATTGTGCGTATCCAGCGATAATGATTAGCCTTAGTTGCCTCTGATAACTCTAAAGTAGCCACCCAAAGATCCCATAACTCCAGTAGCTTATTTGGTTTAGGGGTTTCTTTGGTGTTCTTAGGCGCTAACCTGTAGCGGTCTAGGGTTAAGTCAAAATGTCCCGCCAGAATATCATTCTGTATCCTGGTGGCGATCGCCTGAGAAGTGGCCATATCCCTTTTATCGCCATATTGCCCACCGGGTATAGGGTTGAAAGTGTACCTTTTACCGCCAAAGGAAAACTTAAGCTGTATGGAGCCACTATGATTTATTGGTTTAATATTTCGCATTGTCCCAAATACGTCTCAGATGGTATACTTGGGACAGTCCAAAGTGGTTAAGGACGTATAGCTCAGTTGGTTAGAGCGCTACGTTGACATCGTAGAGGTCACTGGTTCGAATCCAGTTACGTCCATTATTTGTACACTGACTAATTATTTGTCGTCTGTGACTTTACTCAAAAGTTTGCCGCTATGGCAAGCTTATGCTTCTAATTTTGCAGGTGTAGAGAAAGAAGCCAACTTACTCTACCCTTTTAAGTTTAATAGCTTTACACTCCAATTTCATGTGGTGTTTCATTTTCGGTGACGAGGTGCTTTACCATAGCAAGCCCCACATAGGCGAATTGGCTCATGCTGCATTTCTACGTCAAAAGGTGGAAGCATTTGAGCAAGCCTGTCTGCATCTACTTCTACTACAGATGCGATCGCATTTGCTATTTCGGAGTACTCATTTGTTATTTCGGAGTACTCATTTGTTATTTCGGAGTACTCATTTATTATTTCGGCGTACTCATTTATTATTTCGGCGTACTCATTTGTTATTTCGGAGTACTCATTTGTTATTTCGGCGTACTCATTTGTTATTTCGGCGTACCCATTTGTTATTTCGGCGTACTCATTTGTTACCAAAAGCTTAATTGTGCATTAAACTTGTTTGCTATTTTTGGTCAGGTTCGCTACCACTTTCACCAACTCTTCTGGCTCAATTGGCTTGGATACATGAACCTGGAATCCGGCTTCCAGAGCTAGCCTGTGTTCTTCTTCTCTAGCAAATGCCGTTAGTGCTACAGCTAGAATCTTCTCCCCTTGCTCTGTTTCCTGCGCCCGCACTTTCCGAATCAGGGAATAACCATCCTCATCTGGCATTCCGATATCACTGACTAGAACATCTGGTTTTAATCGTTCTAGTGCTTCTAGAGCTTCACCTACTGAGCTAACTGCCGTCACCTGCCCTCCAGACTTTTCAAGAATGAAGGCAATTAACTCTTGCGTATCGGCATTGTCATCGACAACAAGTATTTGCAAGCCGTTGAGTATTGAGAGATTCTCGACATTTTCTTGACTTTCTTTAATTAACTGTTCTGGTTGCGGTTCTACCAGAGGCAAGAACACTGTAAATTTTGCTCCCCTTCCTTCCCCTTCACTAACTGCGCAGACTCTGCCTGAGTGCATTTCTACTAAATGGTGTACAATTGCTAGCCCCAACCCCAAACCATTGTCTGCTCTAGTAGTTGTGCTATCAGCTTGACGGAAACGCTCAAAGATATAAGGTAGAAAGTCAGTACTAATTCCCTTACCTGTGTCAGAGACAGTTATCTGGACATTTGAGTTTACCTGTTCCAGATGTACTTCAACTTGCCCCCCGTTAGGTGTAAACTTGACGGCATTAGAGAGCAAATTCCAGACAACTTGTTGCAGGCGTTCGGCATCGCCCATAACTTGACCAACTGAAGAATCAAGATTAAATTCAACTTGAATATCCTTAATTTCAGATGTGGGAAGTACAGCTTCAATTGCCGCTTGAATTATCGGCACAAGGTCAATTTTACGGATATTTAGGCGAATTTGTCCTTGTACAATGCGTGAGATATCCAGGATATCTTCAATCAGTTTTCTTTGAAGTTTGGCATTCCGCTCAATTATCTCCAATGCCTTAGAGGTAGTTGCTTCATCCCATTTGCGAGTACGTATTAGTTGAACCCAACCCAGCATAGAATTGAGGGGTGTACGAAGTTCATGGGAAACGATCGCTAAAAACTCTTCCTTAATGCGGTTAGCTTCTTGGGCTTGCTGATAAAGCTGGGCATTTTCAATGGCGAATGCTGCTCGTTGAGCAAGTTCTTCAGCCATTTCTAGGTCTACAGTAGTGTAATGGCGTCCTGGTTGTGCAGACGCAAATAGAATTGTCCCCAGCTTGCGATCGCGTACTAACAATGGTACTACCATCTGAGACTTAAGTTGGAGTTGGCACAGCAAACTGAAATGTTCTTCGTTCGAGGACTTTCTCTGTAATGAAGACTCAAGAATCTTTGTAACCAGTTCCGGCTTACCAGTCCGTAAAACTTTCGGTGGGCCGTAATCAGCGTCAATAGAAATTGGATAGCGTTGTTGAAGTTCTCGGATCAATCCTTCCTTGGCTGGTTCTGATGCAACGATGACTGGGTTAGTGAAGACTGGCAAATTATCTTCGATGACATCCACAATACACCAATCGGCAAGAGTAGGCACTGCTAATTGCGCGACGCTGGTTAGGGTAATGCGATAATCCAAGGAAGATGCCAATACACTACTTGCTTCAGCTAAAAAATTAGAGCGTTTTTCTGCGGCTTGGGCTGCAATTCGGGCGGCTTGCTCATTAGCAAATAATTGCTGGCGCTGCAACTCTAAATGCTTACGCTGGCTAATGTCACGCATTAGCCAGCGCAGAGCAACTGCCTGACCTTTTTCGTTGCGAACGGTAACTACTGTCAAAGCTACATCAAAACAGATTTTTTCTCGTGGTTGTAAACACACTTCCCATTCTCCACCTCGGTCGAGCTGCTGCAACTGAGTCAGGTAATTAAAAAAAGCTTGATGATCTGGCTGGGCGATGAAAGTAAGTAGCGGTTTGCCAATCAAAAATCGCTGTAAAACATTGAGGTGTATGCTAGCAGCACGATTAGCTTCCAGGATAGTGCCGAATGTATCAGTTACCAAGTAACCATCAGGCGCAAAATCAAATAATTCTTGGTAGCGCTGACGCTCTTTCTCTATTACGATTCGTGTTACTTGTAGTTCCTCGGAAGCGATTTTTAGTTCTTCCAAAGTGATTTGCAGTTCCTCAAAAGCTTCTAGTGTTAGCTCTTGCTGTGAATATGGCTCACTACCAGTCCTTTGCACTAATCCGATTACCCGTGAGCGCAATGTCTCTAATTGTTGACTAAAATCGTCCACATCCATAATTGCTCACTTTGCAAAGACTAAGAAGCGCATGTTAGATAAAATATCTGGCAATTATAAACCCAAATGTACGCTAAAAGCCGATCTCAAAACTATTACTCAAAAGATAGAGGTTTGTCTTGACAACGCGAGTTCTACAAATTGAGTTAGACACAAAGTTGTCTACAACCTCCACCTGCAATTCTAAAATAAACAATTCATCAAGAAATCTACCTACAGTGTTGTACAGCAAGAAACATATTAGGTAGATTTCAGCAAATGTTTTTATAGCTTAAGGGGGACTGATGCTTACAGCAACATTACCAGCCGTAAATCTGAAAAAAATTGGTATTAGGGAGATGATGAACGCGATCTTTGATATAGGGTGGGCATGATAAATAGATTATGCACACAACCCCGAGAGAATTTTGATGATAAATGCGATCGCTAGTAGATTTCGCCAATTTATGGCTGGGAAAAACCGCCTAATTGGCAGATATGACCCGAAAAACAAAATCAAGCGTTCCTTAGCACTGTATACCTGCATAGGATTAATAGGTGGAATCCTGGCATTGTTATTAATGGCGTCCTCAGGAGTGGCCCAAAAACCACAACTCCAACAACCGTTATTAGTAGCGACACGAGTTATACCGCCCTTTGTGCTATCAAACAAAGGTGAGCTATCAGGATTCAGTATCGACCTCTGGCGCAAAATCGCTAACCAAATAGGTGTAGAGTCTAAATTTATAGAATATTCCACAGTGCCGCAACTGCTTTCGGCTATTAAGGAAAGCAAAGCCAACTTGGGAATTTCAGCCATCTCGATTACAGCCGAACGCGAGCAGAACTTTGATTTTTCATTACCTATTTTTGCTGGGGGGCTGCAAATTATGGTGAGAAACCCAGAAAGCAACAACAGTGCCTTCCCAAATATTTTGCAATTGTTTTTCTCCGGTAGCCTTTTGCAAGTAATAGGCGTTGCCTTGGTGTTAATTATCGTAGCAGCCCACATTATTTGGTTATCTGAGCGTCATCACAAAGATGGGATGATTCCCAAATCATACTTTCCTGGCATTTTCAAAGCCTGTTGGTGGTCAGCTGCCACCCTAGCAACCCAAGCTGATGAAATGCCCAAGGGAGTACTGGGACGCCTAGTAGGTATTATCTGGATGTTCATCGGAGTACTTTTTGCTGCCTACTTTACAGCCAGTGCTACTACCTCCTTGACAGTGCAACAGCTTCAGGGTGATATCAGGAGCATAGACGATTTACCCGGCAAGGTAGTGGCTACAACTGCGGGTAGCACAGCCGCTACATACCTACGAGAACATAAGATTTCAGTTTTAGAAGTTACCAAGATTGAGCAAGCTTACAATGCTCTGCAAACAAAAAAAGCTGATGCCGTAGTGTTTGATGCGCCTGTACTCCTCTTCTATGCTGCCAATGAAGGCAAAGGAAAGGTACAAATTGTTGGCAGTATCTTGCGTGAAGAAAGCTACGGTATCATTCTGCCCAACAACAGTCCCTACCGCAAACCAATTAATCAGGCTTTGCTAAGTCTCAAAGAAAATGGCACTTATCAATCGCTATATGATAAGTGGTTTGATGCTGAAAAATCTTGAAGTGGGGAGCAGGGGAGTTAGGAGTTAGGAGTTAGGAGTTAGGAGTTAGGAGTTAGGAGTTGGAGCAGGGGGACAAGGAGGAATTATTGAACAAGTCTCTCCCAAGTCTTCTCCCTCTTCCTTGTCTACCTTTATCTCTTCTGCATACCCAATGCCCAATACCCAATACTTCGACTTCGCTCAGTACAAGTGCCCCATGCCCAATCCCCAATCCCCAATCCCCAATCCCCAATCCCCAATCCCCAATCCCCAATCCCCAATCCCCTATTCCCTATTCCCTTCTTTCGCCAGTTGAGCTTTTGCCTGTTGCCACAAGTTTTCTAATTCATTCAAACTGTAATCAGAAAGGGGACGGTCAACAACCGCCTCCATTTTTTCTAATCGCTGGACAAAGCGCTGATTTGTGCCTTGCAAAGCGGTGCTTGGGTCAAGATTATGCCAACGCGCTAACTGAATCACGGCAAATAGTAAATCGCCTAATTCTGCTTCTTGTCGTTCGGGTGTTTCCTCAGCTAAAGCTTGTTGAAACTCTCCCAACTCCTCATGAAACTTATCCCAAACACCCTGAATATTTTCCCATTCAAACCCGATCGCAGCAGCCTTTTGAGAAATTTTCATCGCCGCCGTCAGTGGGGGAAGAGTACGTCCATAACGAGCGAGTTTAGCACTAAATTTTTGCGCGTCTGGAGATGCTTCGCCCTTTTCCGCAGCTTTGATTTGTTCCCAATTTTGCCGCACCTCATCCACACTGGCCACCGACACATCACCAAACACATGAGGATGACGGCGAATCAACTTTTGGGAAATCCCCTGAGCGATTTCCTTGAGAGAAAATTGCCCAGATTCACTAGCGATTTGGGCTTGCAATACCACCTGTAATAATAAATCGCCTAACTCCTCTGCGATCGCACCCTTATCCCCACTCTTAATCGCATCCACCACCTCATAAGCCTCCTCAATCACATAAGGCGTGAGCGTTTCCGCAGTTTGAGCCAAATCCCAAGGACAACCACCATCAGGCTCACGCAACTTCGCCACCACCTCAATCAACTCCTGCAACGCCCCCAAAATCTCTTCTTGCTTTTCCATACCTCTGCGTACCTCTGCGCTTCCCTTAGCGTTCCTTTGCGTTTAAAAAAATTATTTCTTCACTCTCGCCCGATGACTACCACCCCTCACTTTCCGCTTCTTAATTTTGCCACTAGGAAGCAGCCCCCGAACCCCCTGCTTTTTAAACCGTTTATAAGCCGATCCCCCCCAATCGCTGAGAGAATGACTCATCGCACCGAGTTCCAACCCCAAAAACAAAGCGATATATTCAGTATTGTATTGCACGAGCGATCGCCCCACAGTTTGTCCCAAATCCTGCCAACTAAAACTGAGATTCCATAACCTTTGAGCGATCGCCAAAACGAAAATTGCCAAAATTGCCAGCAAACATCCCAGATAAAGTATCCGTAGAATCGTGCCAATAATCGGCCCGTGGGATAAAAAAGAACGATGTCGGAGACTTTTTTGATAAGGTAGCCAAATCCAGCGCAAGAAACCCCAGCGTTGGAATTGCACAGAGTAAATATCCAAATCGGGGCCAAACATCAGTCCGCCAAAGAGAAACCCGCCTGCAACCAACAAAGTTGCATTGCTACTGCGAGTCTGCCAGAAAGTAACGCTCGCCACCAACGGCAGAGCATACATAGTAATGCGATCGTGCGTCCGACCAGAGGGCATCCTAAATCCTGAGTGACTGAATACTGAGTCAGTATAAGAGAAAAAAAGATTTTCTTGAAACTACTAGCGCAATGCGAAATGTTTTGCTATATTAGTTAAGGATTAGTCAAACGGGCGGTTAGCTCAGTTGGTAGAGCGCCTGCCTTACAAGCAGGATGTCATCAGTTCGAGTCTGGTACTGCCCATTAAGTAAAAAAAGGCTAGAGACAGCTTAGATGCGGTTTTTAGCCTTTTTTAAATGGATTCACAATCTCTAATTGACCAGCGACTACTAACCCATCTTGCATATCTTCAGAATAGAGAATACTTGCTCTTGCGATCGCGCACAAGAAATAATTAGACTATCCCAAAAATAAAAATTATATCGACTGCGGATATCTGATGCAGATTCAAAAATAGTCAGATTGAACTCTACTACAGTGCAACGACTATAAAGCGACTGAATCACAGCTTTAATTTGCCCTTCGTTAAAGGCTGCTTTTTTGAGCAAATTGGCAGCAACCTCATTCACAACCTGTGTACTAATGATGATTCCTTCAGCTTCTGTAATTGCAATAGCAATATTACGCTTTCTTGTTCTTTCTGTAACTTCCATCTTGTTATCGTCAAATAAACGATAAAGCCAAACATTTGTATCAATAAAAGATGTACCAGAACTCATCATTATCGGTTATAAATTTCCTCACGGCTGAATACACCATCCACTTGAACAGGATTTTCTGTTAATTCATCAATTATGTCTCTTTTTTTAGATGATTTTTTCGTCACCAAAACGATTACTTTAATATCATCTCCTTCACCAAGTTCTTGTTTGTACTCATCAGGAATCTGAATTAAACCATTTTGAATCTTTGCTTTAAACTCAACTGCATTTAGCATCTTTAACCTCTCTTATATCTATGGGGCTTTATTTATTATGAGCGATGCCTAGGTTGAGCTGCGCCAACGCACCATTAAGATAGTCCACTTGGACAAAAGATTTTGGATTGCTCAAAAAATTAATCACTAGTTAATATTGAGGCGAGAAGTTCAGGGCGAGACAGATGTGGGCAATGTCCAGAAGCAAGCTCAATGGCATCGACTCCTAAGCGCTTTCGTGCAGCGTAGCGCGACCATGTAGGAGATATTATCCGGTCATTGGTACAAACAATATATTTACGTTCAACATGCGGCAAAGCTTTTAGAGGATTCGTTTCAAATATATATGCCATAGATTGTTGCGAACGACTTTTCGAGATTGCCCACTGTGTTACATCTGGTTGACAATCATGAAAGAAAAACTCCTTTAATACTGCTTCGTCTGAATAATCTTTGCCTACGGAAGCTGGTTCATACATATCAGGCTCATCGTAGAACTGTTGGAGTTTACTTGGCTCTTTTGGCTGGTAATTGAATGATTTGAGCGTATCAGAATCAAGACGATGAGAAAATTGGTCGAGTGTACTAACTCCAGGATATGGAAGTAGCGCCGCCACAAACACTAGTTGACGCACTTTTACCGCTTCTGCAACCAAGGGAATTATAGTACCAGCCATTGAGTGACCGACTAACACAATATCATCATCAGTTTTTGGCAGTGCTTGAATTACTGCATCCGCAAGTTGGGACAAAGTAGTAGATGCATTTTCAATTGGCAAATCCATTGCTACAGTTTTGTGACCCTGTGTTTCTAAGTAGGGAATTAGCAAATCCCAACACCAGGTGGCTTGGAAAGCACCGTGAACTAAACAATATAGACTCATATCAATTGAATAATGATAATGGTGGATGAGTTGTTTAACTTCTCTTATTTTTTAGCAAATTTTTAATCTTAACCAGGTAAGTTACATCAGTACCTACTATATATTCAAACAGGAGTTAAAACAGGCTGAAAAGGTTGCAATAAAATAGCCAAAATTTTATCAACTTCTTTAATATAGTACTCAGTCAAATCTATATAAACAGTCGTATCTTCTAAAAATAAGAACTTCCAGTTAGTTCCACTAGTAACCGATCCATAAATCCGCCCAACTTCATTGCCTTGATTTTGATTGAACAGTTGTGCTGCAATCATTGCCGCTACACATTGACCCAGACCGCCGATAATATCTTCCTTTTTCGCTTCAAAAATAAACATTACCGGAGCAGAAATAAATAATTGCTCCTGGGAATTGCTGATGATGTAATCGCAAAAACCTTGTAAGCCTTGAGTTGCATCAACATTAAATTCATTTCCAGAGAACAGCGAGATTTTATTATTTAATAATCGTCTGACCTCTGCGAGGATTGGTGCAATTAAAAACTCTGACCTGGCTTTTTCGGTTGAAATTGCAGTTGCTAAAGGGATGTAATCTATTAAAATCGTTCTGAGAGTTTCTGATGGTGTGACAGGTTTTGTATTAACAAATAAATTCCGAGTTTCATCGAGTGTTAAATCAAAACACTTTTTCACCTTGGCAAGACTGAAATCGCTGTATGCCATCCTTCCACCTTGTGATTATTTATAGCACCTTTGACCTCTCTCCAAACCTCTCTCCTCTTAGGAGAGAGGCTTTGAGGCTATACTCCCCTTCTTACTCCCCTTCCCTGCGAGGGAAGGGGCTGGGGGTTAGGTCTGTCTTGCCTTGCGCCAACTCTTTCGCTCTCGCCTGGGAATCAAACTTTAATTTATTATCCCACTGTTGCGCTTTGCGAAACTTTTCCACAGCGCCACTAATATCATCATTTCGCGCTAACTTCTCACCTTGGATAACTAATACTGTAGCGCCTTGCGCCAACCGCGATCGCGTTTGGCATGATTGCAACTCTTCTAACACTTCTGGATGGGCAATGAGGTAATTATTCAGCAAATTGCAACCACTGTCTAATAAATTATCAAAATCCAAATCCCATAAAATTATTGTGTTGTCATCACTAGAAGAAGCTAACTGTTGTCCATTGGGGCTGAAAGCGATGCTATTGACCCTATCAGTATGACCAGTCAGGGATTTGAGGAGTTGACCACTGTTGATATCCCAGATTTTGATAGTCTTATCCCGACTAGCAGAAGCTAACTGTTGTCCATCAAGGCTGTAGGCAACACTTCTGACCGCATCAGTATGACCAGTAAAAGTTTTGAGGAGTTGACCACTGCTGACATCCCAAATTTTGATGGTGTTGTCAGCACTAGCAGAAGCTAACTGTTGTCCATCAAGGCTGTAGGCGACACTAATGACCCAACTGCCATGACCAGAAAGGGTTTTGAGGAGTTGACCACTGCTAACATTCCAGATTTTGATTGTGTTGTCAGCACTAGCGGAAGCTAACTGTTGTCCATTGGGACTGTAGGCGACGCTAATGACCCAATGGCTATGATCAGAAAGGGTTTTGAGGAGTTGACCACTGCTGACATCCCAAATTTTGATGGTCTTATCCCGACTAGCAGAAGCTAACTGTTGTCCATTGGGGCTGTAAGCCACACTAAAGACCGAACTGCTATGACCAGCCAGGGATTTCAGGAGTTGACCACTACTGACATCCCAGATTTTGATGGTGTTGTCATCACTAGCAGAAGCTAACTGTTGTCCATTGGGGCTATAGGCGATGCCAATGATCCTATCGCTATGACCAGCCAGGGATTTCAGGAGTTGACCACTACTGACATCCCAGATTTTGATGGTCTTGTCATCACTAGCAGAGGCTAACTGCTGTCCATTGGGACTGTAGGCGATGCTATTGACCTCTTTACTATGACCAGTTAGGGTTTTAGGGGGTTTACCACTACTGACATCCCAGATTTTGATGGTCTTGTCCCAACTAGCAGAAACTAACTGTTGTTTATTGGGGCTGTAGGCAACGCTATAGACCAGACCGCTATGTCCAGTAAGGGTTTTAGTGGGTTTACCACTGTTGATATCCCAGATTTTGATGGTGTTATCACCACTAGCAGAAGCTAACTGTTTCCCATTACGGCTGTAGTCCACGCCAAAGACTCCACTGATATGACCAGTAAGGGATTTGAGGAGTTTACCACTGCTGACATCCCAGATTTTGATTGTCTTGTCAGCACTAGCAGAAGCTAATTGTTGTTTATTGGGATTGTAAGCGATGCTATTCACCACATCGCTATGACCAGTAAGGGATTTGAGGAGTTTACCACTGCTGACATCCCAGATTTTGATTGTCTTGTCAGCACTAGCAGAAGCTAATTGTTGTTTATTGGGATTGTAGGCGATGCTAATGACTTCTTTGCTATGACCAGTAAGGGTTTTGAGAAGTTGGCCACTGCTGACATCCCAGATTTTGATCGTCTTATCCCGACTAGCAGAAGCTAATTGTTGTCCATTCGGGCTGTAGGCGATGCTATTCACCACATCGCTATGACCAGTAAGGGTTTTGAGGAGTTTACCACTGCTGACATCCCAGATTTTGATTGTCTTGTCAGCACTAGCAGAAGCTAATTGTTGTTTATTGGGATTGTAAGCGATGCTATTCACCACATCGCTATGACCAGTAAGGGATTTGAGGAGTTTACCACTACTGACATCCCAGATTTTGATCGTCTTGTCATCACTAGCAGAGGCTAACTGTTGTCCATTAGGGCTGTAGGCAATGCTATTGACCGCACTGCTATGCCCTTCTAAAGTATTTACCTCGATCGCACGATTTTCTTTTGGCTCATTTGGCTGTAAGTAAACCGCTTGCTGTAAAGTTAACACGATTTGCATTAAGAGATCGCTTCTGTGCTGTGCCCAAATTGTATGCTTGAGTTTGCTACCTGCCCTTAAGGCTGTTATTAAAGCATCTGAATATTGTCCAGAGGCAAAAAAAGCTTGAGAAGAATTATTGATGGCGCTAATTTGATTAACATTTGCCTCTACTGCCCACTGAAATGTTGTCGCTACCAATCCAGTAAATCCTAAACCTGCGGCGATGGAACTAAAAAGGGTGCGTTTGAGAAAGTTATTTAGTTTCGCCTCACTCAGTTTTCTTTCTTTTCGTTCCTTTTCCAGTTCCGCCATCACCTGCTTTAACTTCGGTTCTTGTTGCTGGCGGATAAAGGTAGCGATGTAGTCATGTACCAGTTGATAACGATCGGCGGGGTTTTCTGGTAGCAAAACCACTAAGCCGGATTGAACAAAAATCTCTAACACTAAATCTAATTTGCTGATTTCAGAAGCTTGTTTTGCCCTAGTTTTCGATCCCCCCGCCTGTGGCGATCGCCTTAAAAAGGGGGTAGAAAGAATGAAGCCCCTCTTTTTAAGGGAAATTGGGGAAATCTCCGAGAAGTATGCGAACAAATCGCGTTCCAACTCAGCGCGAGTCTTCAGGGGGCGAGTTCCTTTTTCATCCGTCAGCAAATACAGTAATATGTCTGCTGCTTGCTGATTTTCTTCACCGCAATCATTAACAACCTCATGCAAATAACGCTTAACCAATTCGTCTTTTGTGCCGCGTTGCCGATATTCTGCCAGAGTTGTAATATTCTCTGTTTGCAGTTGCGCCCCCACAACCTGCAACTCAATGGGACGAACTTCACCCAATTCTCCGGCTAAATCTTGTACCAGTTGTTCAACTAAAGCAGGTTCTAAGTGAAAACTAGTATTTTCAGTTAAACGCTGAATAATTGACTTGGCATCAGCAAGTGAGAAATTCCCCAACTTGTAAAGTACATTATTACTGAGAATGTCATTGCCAATAATCTTGAGACTCGACAAATCATTGCACTCTAGCAAGTAATGGATGTAATCTACCCGCAGCGATAAGATAATTTTCACCGATAGAACATTCAGACACTCTCCCAGAAACTCAAAGAATTGCTTCCTTTGTGCAGGTTCGGTGTAAACAAAGAAAAATTCCTCAAATTGATCGAAAATTAACACTGTGCGGAGGTTACGCTGTTCGTTTTCTTTGAGTCTGGATATCAAATATTGCGGAGTTCTGAGTTCTGAGGGTGGAAGTTGACCTTCTGAGGGTGGAAGTTGACCTTCTGAGGGTGGAAGTTGACCTTCTGAGGGTGAACGTTGACCTTCTGAGGGTGAACGTTGACCTTCTGAGGCTCGACGTTGACCTTCTGAGGGTGAAAGTTGACCTTCTGAGGGTGAAAGTTGACCTTCTGAGGTCGAAGTTCCGAGTTCAGAGGTCGAAACTTGAAGTTTTAACTCTCCCCCATCCCCCTTGTCCCCTTGTCCCCTTGTCCCCTTGTCCCCCTCATCCCCCTCATTCCCCAAAAGCCTCCCCAACTCTTCCACCCAGTTGGTGTAAACGCGCATTACCACCGGCAAATAATCTTGAGTACCGATCGCTTTATTCTTTAAAGCCGGCACCAGTCCCGCATTCACCAGGGAACTTTTGCCTACACCCGATTGCCCATGAATTACTATCAACTTATAATCAGGGCGACCCATGCGTTCGATTAAACGTTCTATATCCAACAGACGACCAGATGCAGCAATTTCTGGGGCAATATTTCCTTGGGGATAATTTAAGCGCAATGTCTCGACAAATGCCTGTTTTGTAGCTTCTAACTTACCCGCACCAATAAAAGCCCGCAAGCCAAATTGCTGTTCAACGGAACGCCGTTGCTGTTTGATTTTGTATGCTTTGAGATATTCTTTCTGCTCAAAATAAAGCTGCTGCAAAAACCTGATAATATCCAAGTAAAGCCTGACATCTTCTAAGGGATTACCCACATCCCTAGCAGTTTCTAAGCTGAGTGTTGCCTCTTTAATTTGACTTAAATGGTATTGAGAACGACCTAAAATAAATTGATATAAACTCAAGTCTTTTGATTTTAAAATCTTTTCAGGAATATCAGATAAAATCCCTGAGATATTAGCTGATTCCTGATTTGGAATCGCTGTAAAAACTTCTAATGCTTGCTTGACTAACTGATTTGCTTTCATCCAGTTTTTTTGAGCCAAAGCCACCTCAGCTAAAAAACCGTAATCTTTGGCTAATTCCCTTGGCTGCTTGTTATTTTGATGGATTACTAAAGCTTGTTCCGAAAGACTCTGCAATATTTCCCACTTTTTCAGGTCTCGCAAAATATCACCGAACTTCACTACAGCGTCAGCAATTAAATCTGGACTTTTAAATTGGCTAATAAAATGTATATACTCTTGAAGATAATGCCAAGTTGTCTGCCCATCTTGACAATTGATATCTTGATGCTTCAAAGCTTTGAGATAATAGCAAAAGCTAATCTCACCGATGACTTTTGCCTGCCTTTCTAAATTATGACTTTGCTGCCAAAGCTTATAAGCTTTGTGATAATGCTCTAACGCCGAATCTTTTTGATTATTTATCTGTTTAACAAAACCTAATAGAGATTCTAAATTAGCTTGAATATCTAAATTATAAATATCTGGCTTTTTAATTAAATCTCTTTGCGCTGCTTCTAACTCATTTTCCAGCTTAAGATATACATCGAAGCTAAATTTTAAGTTATTATTAAACCATTGATTAGCCGTTTCGATGATAAAATCTACTAATTGCTGTGTTGATATGGCAAAATTTCTCGTAGTTGCCCAACTTTCCAAATCTGGCGCCAGCTGTATTAGATGCTTGTAGATTTCATCGTCAATCCACAACACTAAGGGAAAAGCAAAATTCTTGCGAAACTCCTCCCGCACCTGATTTGCAGAAGTTAACATCACAGGCAAATTCTGCACGGATTCCAAACCGACAACCATCACACAGGCTGGCATTTCTGCGCCGAATTCTTCTTGAATCGCAGTATAAAGAGTCTTGTTCGATTGCTGCACCGTCAAGACACGAATTTCGACTTGACAAATTTCTTGCAGTCTGGAAATTAAGCGATCGCGCAAGCTGGCATAATTACACCGGGCCAATATCAGCTTAAACTGTCCCACGGAGGATTCGATCGCCCAAGCTAATTGTTGCAGTCCCTTTTCATTTTCAGGTTGCTGTAAATCTGTCATACCAATTTGGAATTTTGGATTTTGGATTAAATAGCTAGGGCGAATAGCAGATATCGGGTGTGTACCGCGAAGCATAACGCAGCCGAAACCGAAGATGGTGCTTTACGGAAGCCTTAACACACCCTACCCTTAAGAAACGTTCAACTCTCTTGCCTCAGCCAAAACCGGATTAACATCAAACCAAGACTCGCCACCATCGCGATATTCAAACACAAATCGACTGCGAATCAGTTTTTGATATCCGTGGTCATCACTTACCTTTTTCCTTTCCTTGACATGGCGTAACAATTGCCACTCATCCTCAGAAATCGGCAACATGATTTCATTCCGCCGAGAACGAATAACTTGCTCTAGGGTTTCACGGGTTAGAGGAAGACTCATCTCTTCCATAATCCAGGTATTCAGCAGCCTCAACACATCTCGCACATGACCACCGCTCATTTGACATAAACGCTCTAAGCTAGCAGCACTATCAAAAATCTCGGTAACTTTACTTAAACGCTCCTCTGGTTTCATGTCAGGAAAAGCTCTAGCAAGCACCATCTGCTGCATGAGTGACATTCCCTGTGTATGAACGTTGCCATCAGCCCATTGTATAGGAACCATTGGTAACACCTTGGGGTCTTCTGGGAAACGCTGAGTCAGCATTCCGTAATCATTGGAAAACTTCAAAGATAAGGGCATGGTGTAGATGAGATGACAATTCAGCTTCGTCAAAAACTCACCCTGATCGACAAATAAATATTCTTGCTGCGGACGACCCCAAGGTTTGGCACGATTATCTATGCGGTCAAGATTATCGACAATTACCACCAGACCATTTTTACCCTGCTGTTTGAGTTTTGCGATCGCAGGTTCCAATAATTCTTGATTAATCGCTTCCAGCAGTTTAGTTTTCTGCGGTGCTAAATACTGATTGAGTTTTTCTCGCAGCGCTGGGTCATTTTTCATCTTCGCGGTGATTTCCCCAATGCCCACAGACAGAGAAAACTTATCTTTATCTGCGGATAAACCGACATCCCCCACCACCGGAAGCTTAACTTTTCCCGCCGTCACCTCGGAGTTTAAAACTTTCCAAGCACCTTGCAGCAACTCATTAAACTTGTTAGGTGACTCCAAAGTAATTTTATCCAGACTTTGACTCACCCGCCGAGCGATCGCTAGCAGCACATCAGCAATATCGACATCGGTCATTTCCAAATCGTCACTGGATTCAAAATAGACCACATGAAAACCTAACTTTTCCAGTTCTGCCTGTAACCGTAATAGTTCCGTAGATTTCCCACAACCAATATGCCCAGTAAATAAAGTGCAAGTGGGTTCATTCGGCTTAAAAAAAGTGATTTTCTGCTTCAGCTTGCCCAGAATATCACCACCTCGTACCGAGGAAAAATCTATATAATACTTGCCATCAGAGCTATTGTTGACAAACAGAGTTCTGCTGGGATCGCTAGCCTGATAAAATTCCCGTAAATCTATGGACATAACCTGGTAGTGCAATAATCTGGTATTGTCTTAACATATCCTTGTGGAAAAGGATAAAGTTATTTACATCTTGGCATCTGAATATTTCGGAGAATTTTCGCTTTTTCTGCCTCAAAGGCGATCGAATGACATCGCGAATTCTCTGCGTACCTCTGCGCTTACCTCAGCGTGCCTCTGCGTTTAAACTTCACCCCTCAATTCCCCACGACCTTACCCAAAGCTGTAAGTAATATGAAGCAATCTGTAAAAACCAAGACTTTTTTTTGATACTATTTAAGACCGGACTCTTTAAATATTGATTGACGTATGAGCAAAGGTACCCTGTTTGATAAAGTTTGGGACTTACACACCGTTGGTACACTTCCCTCAGGGCTGACGCAACTATTTATCGGGCTTCACCTAATTCATGAAGTAACCAGTCCCCAGGCTTTTGCTATGTTACGCGAAAGAGGTCTAAAAGTACTCTTTCCACAGCGTACCGTCGCCACAGTCGATCATATTGTGCCCACAGAAAACCAGGTGCGTCCCTTTGCCGATAACTTGGCAGAGGAAATGATTCAGGCGCTGGAAAATAACTGTCAAGAAAATAACATAACTTTTTACAATATTGGTTCTGGTAGCCAGGGTATAGTTCACGTCATCGCTCCCGAACTCGGACTGACTCAGCCAGGAATGACGATCGCTTGTGGAGATAGTCACACTTCCAGTCATGGAGCATTTGGTGCGATCGCATTTGGTATTGGTACTAGCCAAGTCCGGGATGTTCTCGCTTCTCAAACCCTCGCCTTATCCAAACTGAAAGTCCGCAAAATCGCAGTTTACGGCACTCTCAACCCTGGTGTTTACGCCAAAGATGTAATTTTACATATCATCCGTTCACTTGGTGTTAAAGGTGGCGTGGGTTATGCCTACGAATTTGCCGGTACGACATTTGAGCAAATGAATATGGAAGAGAGGATGACTGTCTGCAATATGGCGATCGAAGGCGGTGCTAGATGCGGCTATGTCAATCCCGATCGAGTCACTTACGATTACCTCAAAGGCAGAGATTTTGCACCCATTGATGCAGATTGGGATAAAGCAGTAGCTTGGTGGGACTCAATCAAGAGCGATGCAGATGCCCAATATGATGATGTAGTGATATTCGACGCTGCAAAAATTCCTCCTACCGTGACCTGGGGGATTACTCCCGGTCAAGGTATCGGTGTCAACCAGTCAGTACCTCAACCAGAAGAACTGCTAGAAGAAGACCGATTCATTGCCGAAGAAGCTTACCGCTACATGGATTTATATCCCGGTCAACCGATCAAGGGGACTAAAATAGATGTCTGCTTCATTGGTAGTTGCACCAACGGTAGAATTAGCGATTTGCGAGAAGCGGCAAAAATCGCCAAAGGTCGCCACGTTGCCGAAGGAATCAAAGCTTTTGTTGTCCCCGGTTCGGAACGGGTGAAGGAAGAGGCGGAAGCTGAAGGACTAGATAAAATCTTTCAGGAAGCCGGATTTGAGTGGCGCGAACCAGGATGTTCCATGTGTCTGGCCATGAACCCCGATAAGCTGCAAGGAAGACAAATCAGCGCTTCTTCCTCCAACCGCAACTTTAAAGGAAGACAGGGTTCCTCCTCTGGTCGGACATTATTAATGAGTCCGGCGATGGTCGCCACGGCTGCGATTAAAGGCGAAGTTTCTGATGTACGTGAGTTGCTGTAATTTTGGGCATGGGGCATTGGGCATGGGGCATTGGTTATGAATTATTCTCCTTTGCCCCAGTCCCCAGTCCCCAGTCCCCAGTCCCCAGTCCCCAATCCCTTTGTCAAGTTATATGGTGAGTGAAGTTAAAACAGTTTCAGGGCGCGGTATACCTTTAGTGGGTAATGATATAGATACCGATCGCATCATTCCGGCGCGATATTTGAAAGCCGTTACCTTTGATGGCTTAGGTGAAGGCGCATTTATCGATGACCGAACAGCACTTAAAGGCGAACATCCCTTTGACCAACCCCAATACAAAGGCGCGAATATTTTAATAGTCAACCGTAACTTTGGCTGTGGTTCATCACGGGAACATGCACCTCAAGCGATCGCAAAATGGGGAATCCAAGCTTTAATTGGTGAAAGCTTCGCCGAAATCTTTTTCGGTAACTGTGTGGCAATGGGTATACCTTGTTTGACAGCCGATGCTGTAACTGTTAAACAACTGCAAGATTTAGTCACTGCTAATCCCCAAGCCGCCGTGACAGTGGATTTGGAAAGTTTGCAAGTGCAAATTGGTGATTATATTGCTTCAGTTGCGATCGGTGAAGGTACAAGAAGCACATTTATTTCTGGAACTTGGGATGCTTGCGGTCAGTTGGTGGCGAATGCTGACCAAGTTCGGGCAACAGCGACAAAATTACCTTACGTCGGTTGGAGCAATTTAGCCGCGAGTTAGTATTCTCTCATTCCCTGCCTGACAGCCAGGGAATGATATCATCTTCGGTAAATTACTTGTAATTCCTTCGTGGTCTTTAAATACTGTTCGGTTAAGCCAGGAGACGCGATGAATCGCCGTCTCTACAATAATGGTCGGTCTTTAACCAAATCGTATTGCGTGGACTCTCCCCTACTAGGCTTACGGTGTATACACAAGTAATCTGATTACCCAAAAGTCCTTCTAAACCTCACCCTGGCTTTACCTAGCAAAACCAGGGTGAGGTTCTTTTATTATGGGCAATTCAGCGGACACGATATAAGCCGCCGAATTTATAGCACAAGCCTTGGTGGTTAGGACATTAACAGATGATAAAACTTAGACACAACAAGACTTTTCACCCAATCCCCAGCGATGCACTGAGCTTGTCGAAGTGTCACCAGTCCCCAGTCCCTTGCTATACGTAACTCTAGAACCAAAATATTGAATCAGATTAAAGTATTACATTTTACTCATTGGATAAATAGTTGTTTGAGAGTAAATGTAATAACAAATGCTCAAACTTAAACAAAATTCTAGGTTAATGATTGAATAAATCGATTTTTATTAAGTGCTTTGAAATCACTGCTACTTATAAATATTTGAACAAAAACTTACCATATTTTACATATTAACACCCACTTATTAATGCTATTCAACGAATTAAGCAGTTGTCAGCAAAGTCACAATACGAATACGGATTAGTATTTAATGTCGTCATTTCTTCAACGTTACTTACATTTGTTTGAACTTTAGCGAAAATCGTTCAATCAGTTGAAAGCTACTCTGCTAAAGGCATTCACGAGTTACTCTTTCTTTTTCAAATGACGTGAAAAGTCAGGATACAGTCAGGTATGTCTCTAAAATTCCTAGTGAAGAAAGTTTACAAAACCAATCTTTTGCATAAAACAAGAAAATATCTCTGATTAATACTTAGCAGCTAAAAACTATAAGTTTTCTAGTTCATAGAGAGAAACTAGTACTTCCAAACATTTCTTAAAAATGAAGTATTAGTAACTCATTGTTCGCTGAGATAAATTAAGAATTAGGAGTATTAATCATGGCAGTAACTTGGATTCCAGGCCCAGGCCCGACTAATGGAGCAGATGTAGGTATTAGTAATGCCGCTTCTGATAACTTCAATGGTTTGGATGGAAATGACAGCCTTTTTGGAAATGCTGGTAATGACCTGTTACGAGGTGGCGATGGTATCGACTTTCTATCCGGTGGGAACGGACAGGATACCCTAATCGGAGATCGTGGTAACGACACTTTCATCGGCGGAAACGGCAACGATCGCCTGATCTGGAACAATGGTGACGGTAGCGATAGAATGAGCGGTAACGCTGGCTATGACGTGGTTGAGGTCAACGGCGCGGGTGTAGGAGACAACTTCCGCCTGCAACAAGATGCTCAAGGCAGGGCAATCTTCGATCGCCTGAACTTGGTTCCCTTTACTCTGACTGTAGACAGTGCAGAAAGGTTTGAAATCAATGGTGGTGGTGGTGATGACACCCTCGCTGTCAACAACCTGTCAGGAACTTCTGTAAATGCAGTCTGGTTCACAGGCGGGGCTGGCAATGATGTGCTGGATGGTAGTGGCACAACAACACCGTTGAGAGCCTTCGGTGGTGAGGGTAATGACAGTCTCACAGGTGGTACTGGCAATGATAACCTTTATGGTGATGCCGATAATGACCTGTTACGAGGTGGCGATGGTATCGACTTTCTATCTGGTGGGGACGGGAACGATACCATAGTTGGAAATCGCGGCAATGACACCTTCACTGGTGGATACGGCAACGATCGCCTGATTTGGAACAATGGTGATGGTAGCGACAGAATCAGTGGTAATGCAGGCTATGACGTGGTTGAGGTCAACGGCGCGGGTGTAGGAGACAACTTCCGCCTGCAACAAGATGCTCAAGGCAGGGCAATCTTCGATCGCCTGAACTTGGTTCCCTTTACTCTGACTGTAGACAGTGCAGAAAGGTTTGAAATCAATGGTGGTGGCGGTGATGACACCCTTGATGTCAACAACCTGTCAGGAACTTCTGTAAATGCGGTATGGTTCACAGGCGGGGCTGGCAATGACTTCCTGGATGGTAGTGGCACAGCGACAACGTTGAGAGCCTTCGGTGGTGAGGGTAATGACGTTCTCTATGGTGGTGCTGGCAATGACTTACTCTATGGAGATGCTGGTAACGATATTTTACGAGGTGGTAAAGGTAATGACATTCTGACTGGTGGTGCTGGTGGCGATCGCTTTGTATTCAACTCCGGTGCTGGGTACAATGGTGCCGATCTCGGTGTAGATAAAATTACTGACTTCAGCTACTTCAGCGATAAAATTGTCCTCGATAAGACAACTTTTGCCGGACTCAATAATCTGTCCCAAATTAAGATAGTAGCTAATGATGCAGCCGCTGCAACTAGCTCTGGACTCATTACTTACAGTCTTGGAACTGGCAACTTGTTCTTCAACCAAAACTTGACATCACCAGGCTATGGGACAGGTAGTTTGTTTGCCAACATTGATAACGATAACAATCAATTCACAGCCCCACCATTATTATCAGCGACAAACTTTGAGATCGTTGCGTAAACATCTCTCAAAATCCATAGAAGCTAAGGCATGTCTGCAAGCTGACAGTGAAATTCTAATTAGCAATCATCAATGTTGCTAATTAAAGATAATTGAATCCTCCTCATACTTTAAATATGGGGAGGATTATACAGCAGTTTTCTTTTGCATGAAGTACGAGGCTGCAAAGGCGTAGTCAGCCGTAGACATTGCTTTGGAAAAAGAGGCAATTTTAGGCGATCAAAAATATTCCGAAAAAGTTCCTAATTTATGTCTTGAAAGTCAGATTATGGATGAACTTTAATGAAAAATAAAATATATTTAAACACAATATTGTAAATGACTTAAATTTTGTTGTACTCTAATAATAGAAAGATTTTGTAACCTAATAAATCGATTAATATGCGTTTACCTATCATTATCAGTGCAACACTATTGCTTTCTCTAAGTATGAACCTACCAGCTATATCCGAAACTAGTGCAGAGAAAGCACAATATCAAACGCAAACGAATAATAGCTTGAATTCAAGACGATTGAAATTTAATAAGCGTTTGTGGGAGCAGGCAAATATTTCTAACTATCGCATTACGGTTAGCAACAGTTGCTTCTGCATACCAGATGCTAGAGGGCCAGTAGTTATTCAAGTACGTAATGGTCAACCAATTTCAGTCACTTCTGTAGCTACAGGTCAACCAGTTAATCCAGAATTCTTTCAAAAATATGACACAATTCCCGAACTCTTTAATGTGATTCAAGATGCTATCAACCGTAAGGCATTCAACCTGGATGTAGAATACAATGCTAAACTTGGCTATCCAACTAAAATTAATATCGATTACAATAGTCAAATAGCTGATGAAGAAATCTTTTTGACAATCGAGAATTTTCAGGAAGTGAAAACTAGACGTTAAACTGATTACTTGCGCTTCATCTCGACCGGAAATAGGGGTAAATTAGCAACTCCAAAGCGAGATTTAATACTTCAATTTATCCCAAAAAGCTAATAGCGATCCAATACGCTTGAGTTAAAGGTCATTCGTGTAGATAATGGTTTTTCAAGACGCGATAAATCGCGTCTCTACATCTGGATTTTGTTGCTCATTCTGAACTGTATTGGATAGCTATTAGCTTTTCATAAAAATTAACACTTTGATTAAGTTATATTGATTTTGTGCGACGAATTCTCAATTATTCAACGAATTTATTGTGTTTGAGGGCTTGACTAAAAACAGTTACTTCTGCTAGTCTCAAATTACTCGATAAGATTAGCGCTTGCTCTAAGTTTATGCAGTAGTTGCGATCGCAGTAACTTTACTAATACCAGACTAGAATTTAACTTTTTACAGATGGCTTAAAGTCGTACACCCATTTGTGAAAATCATCATTCATACTCATTTGCCGCTCTTGCGTCTGCCCAGTAGATGCCACGGTGTTAATGTCGTAGTACCGCATTTCACCCAAGGCACTACGAGCTTGAATGAGTTTTGTCCGCTCGATGCGACACTGTTCGTAGCTAGTCAGAGCTTCTTGCAGATTAGCTGAATCAGAAAAACACTCTCGTAGTTGGTATGCATCTTCAAAAGTGGTATTGGCTCCTTGTCCCATTGCAGGCGCCATTGGATGAGCGGCATCGCCTAAGAGAGTGACTCTGCCTTGACTCCATTGAGTTAACGGTGGGCGATCGCAAATCGGCCCTTCCCAAATTTCTTCGGCTGGTGTCGCTTCTACCACCTCCCGAAAGGATTTATCCCAGTCGGCTAATTCATTGAGAATACGAGACTTCACTTCATTAGCGCTGTGCGAAAGGGAGTACTCAGGCGAGAACTTGCGACTAATCCAACTGGTATAGCCGCCACCCACATTCAAAAGGTACATAAACTGTTGATTGCCTTTGGCAAAAACTAGGTCATAGTCATTAAATAGCTCGTGGCGATACTCAATGACGGCACGCCAACACATACTACCGATATAATTAGGCTTACCCTCGCCAAATAAAGTTTCTCTAATGACAGAGTTAACGCCATCAGCCCCAATCAGCAAATCTGCATCTACCGATTTTTTGCCATCAAAATGAATTTTCACACCCTTTGCATCTTGCTCAAAGCCGATGCAGCGATGATTGAGGTGAATAATATCAGACGGCAATCTCGATGCTAAGACTTGTTGTAGACGATACCACCAAATAGTTAATAACGGTTGTCCGTATTGCTCTAAATATTTAGTGGCGTTAGTTCGGATTGTTTCTCCCTGAATACTCTTTAAAACCGTGTGGTGAACCTCGCATCCCGAACTTTTGAGGGTTTCGACAATTCCCGGCGCGATCGCATCTAGAGAATTCAAGCCATTAGGGGCTAGCCCTAGTCCAGTTCCCGCCGGACGAAATTCTTGGGCTTTTTCGTATACTTGCACCTCTATCCCTTGGCTTCTCAGTGCGATCGCAGCAGCCAAACCGCCTGGGCCAGCACCGACAATAGCAACTTTCTCTACTATGGGTTGAGAGAATTTCTGAGTGTTTGTGTTCATATTATTAAGTCAGAATGCCGAATATTCCCATGAATATATACACTTATTCCATGTCTGAAGGCAACTTTATCTTTTAGCTAGATCCACAGTTATTACTTTGACTCCTAAATAGTTTTTTAGTCAATCTTCCTTAAGAATCAACCCTGAATTTGTTTTGCGGTTGCTGGGAGTAACAAAAACTGCACGCTTCAGCATTTTTTCCTAATTCGACAAACGCAAATAAATACCGTTACGCCTATTTGAGCGATAAATTCATTAAATTTGACTTTTAATTTTCATAAACTTCCTGTAAGGTCACTAAGCTTACTGTATTATTTTCATATTCAAAAAAATTGTGAAAAAGAGTTTGGATGAAATTTAAAGCAGCTTCTGTATGTATTGGTTTAAGTGAGTTCATTGCCGCTGATTGTAAATTACCCACAAGTGATTGCTTGAGAGGTTAGCTATTTATGCCTTTTACCATCCGTTATTGCCGTTACCTTCGATTCTAAATGTCAGGAAGTAACGCTATAACAACCGCAGACTTTTATCGCTAGTATAGTAAATGATGTAATTATTATCTACATGAGACATGGCAGAAAATTCCTTAGCTTCAAGAACTTCAGACTCACTGACTCAGGAAGTGAAAATATTCGCTTCAGAAGAAGTAGAATTATCGCTGAATGTTAATAATACATCTTACTCCTTGAAGATAGAACCTCGTGTGACATTACTAGATGCACTGCGAGAAAAGCTGGGTTTGATGGGGACTAAAAAAGCTTGCGATCGCGGTGAATGTGGTGCATGTACTGTATTAGTTAATAATCGGCGAATTAACTCTTGTATGACTCTAGCAATCATGCACATCGGTGCTGAAATTACCACAATTGAGGGATTAGCACAAGATGGGAAACTCCATCCTATGCAAACAGCCTTTATTACCCATGATGCTTTTCAATGTGGCTACTGTACATCAGGTCAAATTATCTCAGCCGTAGGGATGATATTAGAAGAATTACCAAAATCTGAAGCAGAAATTCGAGAAAACATGAGTGGAAACCTTTGCCGTTGTGGAGCATATCCAAATATTATTGCGGCGATTCGAGATGTGCTAGAGGAAAAGCAAGATGCAGCCATTTAGTTATGCTAAAGTTACCTCAGAAGAAGTGGCGATCGCAATAGTTGAGCAAGAGAAAACTGCTGTATTTATTGCTGGGGGCACAGATTTACTGGGATTAATGAAAGATGGAGTCCAAACAGCGAATATATTAATTGATATTAATAGTTTGCCCTTAGCAAATATTGAATTTCAACCTCAAGGAATCCGCATTGGTGCGATTTCTCGAATGAGCGATGTAGCTTTTCATCCCAAAATTCAGGAATGTTATCCGGTAATTAGCCAAGCTTTATTACAAAGCGCTTCACCGCAACTGCGAAATATGGCAACAGTGGGCGGAAATTTACTGCAACGAGTCCGCTGTGGTTACTTTCGCGATCCGGTTTTTCCTTGTAATAAACGCACTCCCGGTATAGGTTGTTCGGCAATTACAGGTAACAATCGAATGCATTCCATTTTCGGAGCTAGCGAACATTGCATTGCCGTTCATCCTTCCGATTTAGCTGTAGCTTTGACGGCATTAGATGCAGTGCTTTGCATCCAAGGAATAGAACAATCACGGCGAATTTCAATTGATGATTTTTATCTCTTACCAGGTGAGACACCAGCAAAAGAAACTCTATTACAGCCTGGAGAATTAATTGTTGCTATTGAAGTTGCAGATTTTGCATATAAATCACATTATTTAAAAGTAAGGGATCGAGCTTCTTACGAATTTGCTCTCGTTTCCGTAGCTGTTGCTTTAGATATAGAACAAGACACGATAAAATCAGCACGTATCGCTTTTGGGGGAGTAGCACCCAAACCTTGGCGTGCAAGGGATGCTGAGGAATTTCTTAAAGGGAAAGAAATTAACGAAGATATCTTTACAGCCGCAGCAGCAGCAGCCGTCAAAGAAGCAAAACCGCAAACGCATAATGAATTCAAAATTGAGTTAGTCAAACGCGCTTTGGTACGCGCACTCTCAGTTGTGGCAGAAGGGGACAAGGGGACAAGGGGATAAGGGGACAAGGGGACAAGGAAGAGGAGTAATAATTAATTGATATGAATAAAATTATTGGGAAACCACTCGATCGCGTTGATGGTAAGCTGAAAGTAACGGGAGAAGCACCTTACACAGCCGATGTGCCAATCGAGAATTTAACTTATGGAGTGATTTTTCAAAGCGCGATCGCCTGCGGTAAAGTTATCCAAATAGACGCATCCGCAGCCGCAGTCTCCCCTGGTGTGCTAGATGTCGTTACTTACCAGCAAACCCCATCTCTGGTAAAAATACCTTTCTTTGGGCCTCCACAACCTCAGTCAACTGAAAAAGACCATAATATCTACTACGATGGTCAACATCTGGGGGTTGTAATTGCCCAAACTTTAGAAGAAGCCGAAACTGCCGCCTGTAAGATAAAAATTATCTACGAAGAAGCCATTCCGACAGTCACAATGGCACATACAGAGCTATTTGAACCCGAATCAATATTTTTTGGGATGATGCCAGTTAAAATCACTAGAGGGGATGTTGAATCGGGGAAAGTACAGGCAGATGTCTTGGTAGAGCAAGTTTATAGCACGCCAGTAGAACATCATAATCCCCTAGAGCCTTCTGCAACCATCGCTATGTGGGAGGGAGATAACTTGACGCTCTATGAAACCACTCAAGGCGTTTTTGCAACCCAAAGCCGAATTGCATCTATTCTGAATATTCCCGAAGAAAATGTCCGCGTCATCTCCAAATACTTAGGCGGTGGATTTGGTTGTAAAGCACTGCTGCGATCGCATACGATTTTAGCAGCGATCGCATCTCGTCAGGTAAAACGCCCTGTAAAAGTAGTGCTAACGCGATCGCAAATGTACACTGCTTGCGGCCACCGTTCTGAAACTCAGCAGCAGCTAACACTAGGTGCAACCAAAGAAGGTAAACTAACTATCATTGAGCAAATTGGGACATCTTTAACTTCCGTATTTGATGACTTTGCCGAACCAGTGGGTGCAGCAACAATCATGATGTACGCCTGTGCCAATTTGGAAATTAAATACCGTTTGGGACGGATCAACGCCGGCACACCAACCTTTATGCGGGGGCCAGGAGAAGCGCCGGGAATGTTTGCCTTAGAATCGGCAATGGATGAATTGGCATACACCTTAAATATCGATCCAATTGAACTAAGATTAAGAAATCATGCAGATATCGATCCGCACAAAGGATTACCTTGGTCAAGTAAATCCCTGAAAGAATGTTATCAAAAAGGGGCAGAAATTTTTGGATGGACACAACGCAATCCAGTTCCCCGTTCCATGCGAGACAATCATTTCCTGATTGGCTGGGGAATGGCAAGTGCGACATTTCCTACCAATGCCAGAACTGCATCAGTCAAGGTAGAAATTTTTGCCACTGGAGAAGTGAAAGTACAAAGCGGTACTCAAGATATCGGTACAGGTACTTATACAGTGATGACGCAGGTAGCTGCTGAAGTATTGGGATTACCAGTGCAGTTTGAATTAGGTGATACTAATCTTCCCAAAGCCCCGATTACAGGGAACTCAATTACCGTTGGGAGTGTTTCGCCGGCGGTGCATCAAACTGCGATCGCCGCACGGGATAAGATAATTAAAATGGCGATCGAAGATTCTAATTCTTTGCTTTACGGCTTGCAAGCAGAAGATATTGCCGTTGAGTCAGGGCAAATATTTTTAAAACAAGACTCATCAAAGCGAGACAGCTACACCGATATTCTGCGCCGTCATGGATTAGAAAGTTTAGAAGTTACAGAAGAATCCTCACTCAATCCAGAGAGCCAACAATATGCCAAACATTCTTTTGGTGCGATATTTGTCGAAGTTGCAGTTGATGAGTTGTTAGGAGAAATCAAAGTTAGACGTTGCGTAGGCGTTTATGATGCTGGGCGAATTCTCAACTTCAAGACAGCGCGGAGTCAAGTTATCGGCGGAATTACCTGGGGAATTGGTATGGCGCTGATGGAGAAAACTGTCATAGATCCTAATCAAGGCAGAATAGTTGGTGCTAACCTTTCCGATTACCTAATTCCCGTTCATGCAGATATCCCCAATATGGAAGTGCAATTCATTGAAGAACCCGATCCTTATGTGAATGCACTAGGAACCAAAAGCTTAGGGGAACTGCCGATTGTGGGGGTAGCGGCTGCCATCTCTAATGCAGTTTATCATGCCACAGGTAAGCGGATTCGCGATCTGCCAATTACACCAGATAAGTTGTTGTGAGCGAATCGGTTTGTAATTACAGCAGAAATCATCTATTTGAACCACATCTGTTGTAGGGACGCAAGCCCTTGCGCCCCTACCACGCGGTCTATTTAGCTGAAAATAGCTGTAATATCATGTCCGCTTGATTGCTTATTAAACCCGAAGAACCCCACCCCGCCAAAGCTGTGCTTTGTCTCCCCTCCCCGCAGGCGGGGAGGGGTTGGGGGTGGGGTTCTTTTATTATGGGTAATTAGGCGGAAATTATATTACATAATGTCCGCCTAATTAGTTATGTTGCAATATTTCGTATTAATATCGTGATGTTTGCCATGAATATTGCAATGTTTGTCAGGAATGTCGCAATGTTTCTGATGAACATTCCAATATTTATTATTATTAATATTAGGTTTATAAAAAATATTTTTGTTTAACCACCGTTTTATAATAATTTTTTACATACAGTATCTCGTTTAAAATACTACAGATTCAAAGGAAAAATTTGATGAACCAGTGGCAACCTACTCCTCAACTCAAGAGTGACTTTTAAATTCGCTCCCCTTCTCTCAAAATTGGGAGAAGGGGTTGGGGGATGAGGGCAAATTTTGCATTTGTGCAACAAGTCTAATCAAGTTGAGTATTTACCATTAATTTCTATATAACCCTCTGAAAGATCGCAACCCCATACAGTTGCAGAGGCATCACCAATATTAAGGCTAACATGAATATCTACTTTATCTTGAGACATAATTTGCCGTAACTGTTCTAGATTTTCATTAGTTAAGCTACTAGGATAAACTTTCACATTATCAAAACTAATAACAACTTTATCTTGATTTATTTGCTGTTCGTTTTCACATTTGCCTATCGCCATAGCAACTCTTCCCCAATTCGGATCTGCTCCATAAACAGCAGTTTTTACTAATGGGGAATTTACAATTGCTTTCGCTACTGTTTTAGCTTGTGTATAGTTAATCGCTGAATCTACAGTTACCTCAATTATTTTAGTAGCACCTTCTGCATCTCGTGCAATTTTCAACACTAATTCCTGTGCAACTTCTTGCAATGCCCTAGCAAAATCTGGTTCTGAAACTTCACCAGCTATTCCATTAGCTAAAATCACAGCAGAGTCACTAGTAGAAGTGTCAGTGTCTACACTCAAGCAATTAAAAGTTTTATCTATAGTAGAGCGAAAAATAGAACGAAGGCTATTTGCAGAAATTGCAGCGTCAGTAAAAAAGAAAGTTAGAAGAGTAGCCATATTCGGCTCAATCATGCCAACGCCTTTGGCAATTCCTACTAACTTGGCATTTCCTATTTGTCGTGTAGCTAGTTTCGCTACTGTATCGGTGGTCATAATACCACGAGCGGCGGCATGAAAATCAGCATCAGTCAATTTTTTGCCCAATCCTAATAAACCAGCCCGGATTTTTTCAATCGGGTAACGTCTGCCAATTACACCTGTAGAAGCGATCGCGATATTATGTGCAGCAATTCCAGTTTCAGTTGCAACTAATTGCAGAACTTCTTGAGCATCAGCGATGCCAACCGAACCATTAGCTACATTTGCATTCTTAGATATAACGACAATTGCTTGTGCTTGTGAATCTTTTAAATTATCGCGGCTAATAGTAACACTTGGCCCAGCAAAAAGACTTTGAGTGAAAACTCCATCTGCAACACAAGGGACTGATGATTTAATAAATACAAAATCATCAGTTGTATCTCGTATTCCCAAATTCGTGATGAATGCACTAAAACCTTGAGGTGTAGAAGATATAGTTAATGACATTTTTCGATATTTAATAATTTGGTTTAATTATCTCATATCAAGTTCAGTTATTAGTCATTTGTCCTTGGTCATTTGTCCTTTGTAATGACAAATGACTAAGGACAAGCATAACAAAAATTTTCGCAATCTCATTTAGGATTGCTATAGCAATTTCTGGATTATTGAGTACTATAAATCAATTAATGTAAGAGTGAATGTAGTCCATCCATTGCCACTTTCTACTTGAATGTTTCCTTGCAATTGTTCCACTAATTTCTGGACTATAGATAAACCTAAACCCGAACCACCTTGATTCCAGATATCTGCATTGGGTAGACGGTAAAATTTATCAAATATTCGTGGTAACTCTATTACCGGAATTTCTACTGAATTACTAACAGTAATAATTGTTTTTGCAGGTGTTTCCGAGGAATTGTGACTTACACTTAAGACAATTTCACCACCGGCAGGTGTGTATTTACAGGCATTATTGAGCAATTCTACTATAATGCGTTCTAAGCTAATGCTATCTGAGAATAGCGGCGGGAGATTTGCAGGGAGATTCGGCTGTAGAGTTTGCTGATGTTGTTGAACACGAATTTGAAACGGCTCGATAATCCAAAGTAACCACTGTTGTAAGAGCAACGCATCAGGTGTAATAACTGGATAGGATGAGCTTTCTAGCCGTTGTAAGTCTAGTAGATCGTTAACTAATTCTAGTTCGCGATCGCACTCGCTTTCCATTAATTTTAGATAGCGTTGAGCATCCTCAGTATTATTAGATAGTTGTATCATTTGAATCATCATCTTGATATTACTCAGAGGCGATCGCAGTTCGTGAGAAACTAAATTCAAAAAGTCATTTTTTAGTTGATTTATCTCCTTCCATTGCACCACAAGTTTTTCTTGCTCAATTTGCTTTTGACGCGCCTCAATCGCTCGTTTGCGCTCAGTAATATCTCGAAACACTAATACAGCGCCTGTAATATTATCTTTGTCATCTTTAATTGGTGCAGCGCTGTCATCAATTGGTATTTCTGCACCATCTTTATTAATCAGAATTGTTTCTGCGGGGAGATGAACTATAATACCATCTTGAAGAACTTTTATAGTCGGACTTTCAATAGAGTTATGAGTTTCGCCATTAGCAATATTAAATATCTCTGAGGAATTTCTACCACACGCTTCTTCTTGTTTCCATCCAGTCAGATTTTCCGCAACCGGATTCATAAAAGTGATTACATCTTGTAAATCGCTAGCAATTACACCATCGCTGATACTTTTTAAAAGTGCATCCAGCCATTTTTTATTAGCTTTTAATTGCCTTTCTAAACCATGCTTAGTCAAAGTTATTTCAATATTTGTTTGTAGTTCTCTTTCTTTAAAAGGTTTCAGCAGGTAAGCAAACGGCTCAGTTATCTTAGCTCGTTCTAATGTGTTTTCATCTGCATAAGCAGTCAAATAAATTACTGGGATATCCAAACGCTTATAGATTTCTTCAGCAGCTTCTATCCCGTCCATTGAGCCTTTAAGCTTGATATCCATCAGAACTAAATCTGGAGATATTTCTCTTGCTATATTAATCGCTTCTTCTCCTGAAGAAGCAATAGCAGGCACTATATAACCAAATTTATTAAGCCGATATTGTAAGTCTTTAGCAACAATAGCTTCGTCTTCCACAACTAAAATTTTTGCGCTTGTCATCTTTTATTGATTGTCTATTTATATTAAAGGAAATGTCAACTGGCACTCTACTCCAGTAGAGCCTGTAATATTTATATTTCCTGCTAACTGATGGGTTAAAGCATCCACCAACTCCCATCCTAATGATGCAAGTTTTTTAAAATCAAAGTTTGGTGGTAAGCCAATCCCGTCATCACGAACTATTAGCATTAAATTATTATTAATTATTTTCTTTATTTCAATATTAATTGCACCATCACTACCTTTGGTAAATGCATATTTTAAAGAATTAGATACAAGTTCATGGATAATTAAGCTACAAGGAATTGCTGTATCTAAACCGAGAAAAATACAATCTTCCGTATTTATTGTCAAAGCGATCGCATCTTCATTGACTTCATAAGCAGTAAATAAACTTGTTACCAAATCTCGAATATATTCACCAAAATTAATCCTTGCTAAGTCTTGAGATTGATACAATTTTTCGTGAACCAGAGCCATTGATGCAATCCGTTGCTGGCTTTTTTGAAATATTACTAAATCTTCTTTGTCTTTGATATAGGCAGATTGCAGGTTTAGCAGACTGGAAATAACCTGTAAATTGTTTTTGACCCGATGATAAATTTCTTTTAATAACACCTCTTTTTCTAATAGTGATGCTTGAATTTGCTCCTCCCACTGCTTGCGTTCGCGCTGCGCGGCTTTCCGTTCGTTAATGTCTTCGACCACAGAAATAAAATATTTTGGCTCCCCACTAGATTCGCGCATTAAAGACACAGTGAGATTAACCCAAACTAAGGAATTATCTTTGCGAAAATAGCGCTTTTCCATCGAGTAAGTTTGAATATTATCTGCTAAAATCTGCTCAACATATTTCAGGTTAGTGTTAAGATCGTCCGGGTGAGTAATATCTTGGAAAGTTAACAACTGTAGTTCTTCGAGTGTGTAACCGAGAATATCGCAAAGCTTCTGATTAACTAACAACCAGCTTCCATCGATTGCGACATGGGCAATGCCAACAGCAGCTTGATGGAATGCAGCCCGAAATCGCTGTTCGCTCTCTCGCAATGCTTCTTCTATTCGCTGGCGTTCAGTAATTTCTGTCTGTAGCGATTCGTTGATTTTTGTTAACTCTGCTGTCCTTTCCTCAACCTTGCTTTCTAATTGGTTAAGTAGGCTATTTAGTGTCTCCTCTGCTTGCTTGCGATCGGTAATGTCAGTATGTGAGCCTGCCATTCGTACTACATTACCATTTTCATCCCACAGTGCTTGCCCTCGATCTAAAATCCATTTATAGGTGCCGTCTTTACATAAAGCTCGATGCTCGGTAATGTAAAACGGTGTTTTCTGAGCAAAGTGATCTTGAACCGCTTGTTTCACCCGCTCAATATCGTTCGGATGCACTCGTGTCACGCATTCATCTAAATGGTTAGAAATTTCGTGGTTTTCGTAACCGAGCATTTCTTTCCAGCGAGCCGAGAAGAAAACTTCATTGGTTTTAACATTCCAGTCCCAAATTCCATCATTATTGCCTCGCAAAGCTAATTGCCAGCGTTGCTCGCTTTCCCTCAACACTTCTTCAGTCCGTATGCGTTCAGCAATTTCTTTTGCTAGTTGGTAGTTTGCAGCCTCTAGTTGAGCAGGACTCGGTAAAGCTAGCACCTGCGGCATTAATGGCATAAGCTCTAGAGCCGTTAATACGGAGACGAAAGCGGTGATAGCTTTGACTAACCCTGATAGCCAATAGGTAGGATACCAAAGCGTCCATACATCCATTAAATGGGTTGTGCCACAAGCAACGATGAATGAACCAAACATTAAGAATATCCAGCCAAAAGGCATATCTCGCCGTTTACGGACAAAATAAACCAGCATCACTGGAATTGAATAATAAGCAAGTCCAGTTAACACATCTGAAATCAGATGCAACCACACCAATCCTGGTTTCCAGAGATAGCAATGTCCGTGGGGAATAAACTGGCTAGTAGAGAAAAAATTATTTAAAAATTCCATCATAAAAACCTACACATTGCACAAGTCTTCACCAAAGCCTGAAGTGCGAAAGAAGAGGTTTTTAGCCTCAGACCTTTTGTAGATGCGTATACACCTAAAGAGTGGCTCTCATATTCTCAAGGAGAACTACGTTTGGCGTTTGTCAGATTTTACCGTACTAGTTTTAGACTAGAATTGATTATTAGTTTGAGCTTCTACATTCTGTTTTCGTCATCTTTTCTGAGTTTTTTAATCTGAATAATATAAGATTTATTAAAATTAAAGTACCGCGATCGCTTTGGTTATCGTTACCGTATATCCTCTGAAATCAACCATTTACATATATAAAAACCTTCAAAAATTACAGTAATATTTCGGTTATCTACTAATCTAATATTCATCTAGCTGCATACGTGTATTTGCGGATTAACTCAAATCAGTTTGAGTAGGTCAGCACTATTAATTTATCATCTAGTGTCCGGTTAAAGATTTATCCTTAATACCGCACAGAACAAGTGGAAAAGCTCACTCTCAAGGTTTGAAGACAGAGCAACTGGCATTAGATTAGGCGCAGGTAGCAAACCACAAACTCCGTGTTGTAAGTAAAAAACCAGAAAATTAGTGTTGTTTTAGCTACAAAAATATAAACCCACTTTAGAAAACGTTGATGGCTAGATTCTCTTTCATCATGAAGAAGCCCATACATCAGCAAAACTATCGGCATTGCTAATGGTAAGGGTATCTGGGCAAGTGTAAATCTGGGTTAACAATGATAGCAGGTGTGCGATTGACTGGCGGTGGTTAACTGAAATCATACTTTCGACCACTGTATCGATAAAACCGACTACTACCATTACTCAGATGGCTTATTACTTATCTTGGAGTGAGACATTGAGTATTGGGCGCGATCGCTCATACTACACACCCTACAATCCCCTACAGCGATGCCAATAAATCCACAGCTAACCTACTAGAGCCTGTTTAAACCCAAAATTAAGCCCACTCCAACGATCGAGGCACAAGGGACAGAGGGGCGATCTTACTTGAGTGCCAAAAAACTTTGCTGATTGTTTCTACTTTTCCGAAAAAGAGGAATCGTAATGTGATTAACAATTATAGAAAACTTCCAATGCTTATTTTTATTAAATAAAAAGGATGCACTAACTATGAGTACAGAGAATGCAAAAAACTCTTTAGTCGAAACACAGTCTTTAGTTGAGGAAAGTAAACAACCATCAACTCTCAATGATTCAAAAGGTCAGCAAGGTGTACAACAAAACGCTGAGGCAGTAAATAATACTTTTAATCTGCCACAAAACTATATACAAACAGACCCCTGGATTTACCGCATGATTGTTGGTACACTGACCTCTACAGTATTAATTTGCCTTATAGGTGCAATTGGTCTACAAGCAAAGGGCAACAAACACATTCCTGAACTTCTAACCGCTCTTGGAACTGGTTCTTTGGGTGCTTTATCAGGATTATTAGCACCATCCCCTATAAAAAGATAGTGTTTTCGTAATGCATCTTTTTTTATAGCATCTTTCTTGTACTTAACACTGATTTTACCTTGCAGGACATAGCGCTTAAGGAGCGCGTACTGTATTTTTCGCGTTTCGCTTTACTGCGACGAATTATTTGACCACAGCGATAAATAATTTGTCAAGTTCTTCAAGCTTGTAAGCTTCGCTCTAGAGGAATCTGATTTTTAGCCTTTCTGATATGAAGCTATAGAAGTTGCTTGAACAAGCAATATAGAAGAATTTGGATTGTTGACAAAAAATCTGTTGTTTTGGTCAAATAATTTGTCCCTCTACAGTTTTGGCTCCCCTCTCCGTGTCGGAGAGGAGTTGGGGGAGAGGTCAAAAAAGGGCTTGTCGAACTCACATTGCGTTACAATCTGCATGGAGTCATAATTGTTACAAAGTAATGCTCCTAAGTGGAAGGCAAACCAAGGAAGTACTCCAGTTTTACGAAAAAACTGGGTTTAAGAAGACTATCAAAACTGGTTTTGGGGCTACACCAATATCTGACTGAGGTAGTGTTAAGCTTTTTCGTAGCTAAATATATATAGTGCTTGACTTATCTTTTCACAAGATGTAATTTATCAATATTGAATAAAACATCGGTAACTTAATCGGTTTTTAGTATTTTAGCAAAAATGAATATCTTTGTTGTAAATTAACCTAAGTTTAGAGTTAACAGTTTCTGCATAGTATCAAACCTTTAAAATCTTCTTAAAATTTATTGATTAAAATATAGATTTTTCCCCAATAAATAATGTAATGCGAAAAATAACTTACTGATAACTATGATGAAAAGGGAATTTTTCATCTAAAACCAAAATATATAAGTTTGAAGCAAAGTTGAATCTTATTGATGAACTACAGGCATTCAATTATAACTAGCAAAATTGAGAATATTAGAGATGGGAAAAAACATTACTTTCTCACACTAATATTCATTTCGGGAATAGCGATCGCACTCTTATTCATCAATACAACCGCATTGGCAGCCACAGTCAATCCCTGTCCCGAAGGTATGGCAATGATTTCAAGAGGAACATTCAAAATGGGGTCTGATAATTCCAGTTTTGTGGAGGAGCGATCGCCTGGAGATGTAACGGTGACTAACTTCTGTATTGATAAATATGAGGTAACAAATGCACAATTTGGTGAATTTGTAAAATCTACAGGGTATGTGACAGTTGCAGAGTGTCCCTTATCTCAAGAACAGTTTCCCGATTTACCCGATGAGCAGCGATTACCGGGTTCCTTAGTATTTGAGATAGCAAAACCCGATGTCAAGCTTTCCTTTCTGAGTTGGTGGCATTGGACTACTGGTGCGAATTGGCAACATCCCTTTGGGCCAGACAGTGCAATCGCTAGCAAATCCAACTACCCAGTTGTTCACATAGCTTACGAAGATGCCCTAGCCTACGCCAAATGGTCAGGAAAATCCCTACCCACCGAAGCCCAATGGGAATACGCCGCGCGTGGTGGCTTGGATGGTGCAATCTATGCTTGGGGCAATGAATATTCTGAACATAGAGCCAACACTTGGCAAGGAATTTTTCCCTTTTTCAACACCAAAGCCGATGGTCACTTGGGCATTGCTCCCGTCGGTTCTTTTGCACCCAATGGTTATGGACTCTATGACATGACCGGGAATGTGTGGGAATGGACTACCGATTTCTATCAAGTCGGACACGATCGCAAATCCGATCAAATTAATCCTATTGCCTTAAATCAAAGCTTTGATCCCAACAAGCCCGATCAACCAGAGTTACACGTCATCAAGGGGGGATCGTATCTCTGCGCTCCTAATTACTGTAGTCGCTTCCGTCCGGCGGCGCGGGAGTCAGAATCACCCGATACGGGAACTACTCATATCGGGTTTCGGCTAGTTAAAAATTTGCCTGACAGCACACTACCTATAAATCCAAAATTGTATGACTGATCCTCACAAGAGAGATTCTTTGTATGCATCTCTGAAGTTAACTTCTGGCGCGATCGCCTTTTTGACAGCCCTAACGCTAATATTTTCTAGTCTCTTACCTCTACCTGCTTGGGCAGACTATGGCGACAAATTGCCATTACCCCAACCATCTTTTAAAGGCAAAATTGGCATTACTTACAAAGAATCCGAACCAGACTTCCCCAAACCAATTAAGGCTCCAGAAAATGCACCAAACGTGTTGCTGGTGTTGCTTGATGATGTCGGTTTTGGGCAAACCAGCACCTTTGGCGGCTCGATCGATACGCCTAATTTAGACCGTCTAGCAGCAAGGGGATTGCGTTATAACCAATTCCACACTACAGCACTCTGCTCTCCTACCAGAGCCGCATTGCTCACGGGACGCAACCATCATTCTGTGAATACAGGTGTGGTTGAGGAGTTAGCCACAGGCTATCCAGGTTATACAGCGATTTTACCTAGAAGTGCGGCAACGATCGCGGAAGTATTGCGAGATTATGGATATAACACAGCGGCCTTTGGCAAATGGCACAATACCCCAGACTATGAAACCAGTGCGGCAGGCCCATTCGATCGCTGGCCGACAGGTTTAGGTTTTGAGTACTTCTATGGATTTCTGGGCGGTGATACCAATCAATGGAGTCCGGCATTGGTGGAAAATACCCAACATATTCAGAAACCAAGCGATCGCCCTGATTATCACCTCACCCCCGATCTAGCAGACCATGCGATTAAGTGGATTCGTACCCAACAAGCGATCGCTCCTGATAAACCCTTCTTTACCTACTTTGCCACTGGTGCTACCCATGCCCCACACCATGCGCCCAAGGAATGGATCGACAAGTACAAGGGCAAATTCGATCGAGGTTGGGATAAATTACGCGAAGATATCTTTGCTCGTCAGCTAGCTCTTGGTGTAATTCCCGCCGATACTAAGCTGACTCCTCGCCCAGCAGAACTCCCGGCTTGGGATTCCCTCACTCCCACCGAGCAGAAAGTTTATGCGCGTCAAGCGGAAGTATTTGCAGGTTTCCTCAGCCATACCGATGCACAAATTGGTAGAGTCATTGACGCGATCGATCAACTGGGTGAATTGGATAACACCTTAGTCTTTTTCATCGCTGGCGATAATGGTGCGAGTGCTGAAGGCGGCTTAACAGGTAGTGTTAATGAATTAAAAGTCTTTAATGGCGTAGCAGAAAGTCCTCAAGAAGTTCTCGCGGCTTTTGATGATTTAGGTGGGCCAAAAACCTTCAATCATTTTCATGCAGCTTGGGCTTGGGCAGTGGATAGCCCCTTCCAATGGACAAAACAAATTGCTTCTCACTTCGGCGGAACCCGCAATGGTTTAGTTGTGGCTTGGGGCGAACGCATCAAAAATCGTGGTGGACTGCGAAGCCAATTCCATCATGTAATTGATATTGCTCCCACCATTCTAGAAGCTGTGGGGATTGAAGAACCAGAGGTAGTCAACGGTGTAAAACAACAACCCATCGAAGGTACTAGCCTTGTCTATAGCTTTGATGATCCTGCTGTAGCATCCCATCACAAAACCCAGTATTTTGAGATGTTTGGCAATCGTGGCATTTACGATCGAGGTTGGGTAGCAGCCGCCCGTCATGGACGCTTACCTTGGGAGCGTGTCTCGAAAACTACCTTCGATGAAGATAATTGGGAACTATACGATATTACTAAAGACTTCAGTGAAGCCAACGATTTAGCCAAGCAGAACCCTGACAAATTAGCGCAATTGCAAAATCTATTTCTGAAGGAAGCAAAGAAATACAAAGTTCTACCCTTGGACGATCGCTTACTTCAACGGTTTGATGTCAAAATCCGTTCCAACCTAATCACAGGACGCAATAGCTTTACTTATTACACATCTGTTGCAGGGATTCCGGAAGGTAGCGCTCCCAATATTAAGAATCGCTCCTTTAGCATCACTGCCGATGTGGATGCTGCTTCATCTGGTACTGAAGGCGTTTTAGTTACCCAAGGCGGACGTTTTGCGGGTTGGAGTTTCTTCTTGCAAGAAGGTAAACCCACCTTTGCTTACAACTTGTTAAATAGCGATCACACAATTATTCAATCTTCCCAACCAATTGCGATCGGCAAATCCCAAATCAAATTTGACTTTACTTATGATGGTGGCGCTCCGGGAGCAGGTGGTACTGGTAAGCTCTCGATCAACGATCAACAGGTTGCCGAAGGTCGCATTGATAAAACCGTAGGCTACCGATTTGGTTTAGATGAAACCTTTGATGTTGGTCAAGATACTGGCACACCTGCGGTAAATACTTACCAAACACCCTTTGCATTCACTGGCAACTTACAGCAAGTCACCCTGGAATTGAAGTAATAAGGATTGGGCATTGGGCATTGGGCATTGGGCATTGGGCACTGGGCATTGGTTATTCTCCTCTGCCCCCTGCCCCCTGCCCCCCTGCTCCTTTGCTCCCCTGCTCCTCTGCTCCCCTGCCCCTCCGCAACTCTGCGTGAAAAAAAATCATGAACGAAATCTTGTCATTAATCGATAAACTCGCACTTTTCACATTTATCGTGTTCACCATGCTGGGTGCAGGGTTAAGTCTCACCGTACAACAGATTTGGGAACCACTCCGCAACCTCCGTTTAGTCATATCATCGCTGCTAACAAATTTTGTGCTAGTGCCACTTTTTGTATATTTGTTACTACAAGTAGTACATTTAAGCGAACCACTAAGAGATGGCTTACTGATTATGGCAGTAGCATCAGGGCCTCCAGCATTACCTAAACTTGCCCACATAGTCAAAGGCAATATAGCTTTCTCGGTGGGATTAATGATGTTGCTAATGCTGGGCACAATTTTTTATATGCCGATTGTACTGCCCTTAGTGGTGGAAGGTGTGCAAATTAACTCCTGGGACATTGCCAAACCCTTATTGTTAATGATGGTCAGCCCATTGATCATTGGGTTATTCATCAAAGCAAAATTGAGTGCGATCGCTCCCATTATTCAGCCGATTTTGTTCAAATTATCTAATGCTGGATTACTTTTAGGTTTAGTAGTCAGGCTGATAGTTCACACTAACGATATCATTGGCTTATTACAAACAGGTGCAATTTTCGTTTGTGCTGTTTTCATAGTCTTCTCCTTTAGCGTAGGTTATCTTTTGGGCGGTCCTGGTATCGATACCCAACGAGTGCTAGGAGTAGGAACAGCTCAACGTAATTTTGCCGCAGCATTATTAGTAGCTACAAGTAATTTTGAAGATCCCAGCGTGGTGAGCATCATCATGGTGACGAGTCTTTTAATGATGATCGTAGTTCTGATCGCCGGGCCAAAGTTCATAGAATTAGACCAAGGAACGGGTGTAGAGATAGAACAGGTAGAAGGTTGAAACCCTCCCTAAGAACTGTGCTTGGAAAATACGCTAAGTCAATAGTTTTACCGTATTATGTATTAGATACACAAATATTACATCAGATAAAAAACTACATGTGAGGTAGCAGATGGTTCAATCACAAGCAAGCTCGAAAAGGGGGAATGTCCTAACTGCTTTTGAAGTATTTCGTAAGCCTTTGGTCAAATTATGGTTCAAATCACAAGGGAGAACTTGAGGGTATGGCAAATATTGCATTAATTGTTGGGGCTGGTAGTGGACTCAGTGCCTCACTAGCCCGTTTATTGGCAAAAGAAGGCTTTACTATTGCTTTAGCAGCAAGACAAATTGATAAGCTCAAAGCATTGTCTGATGAAATTGGAGCCGTCAGTTTTACTGCTGATGCTTCTCAACTAGATGAAGTTGAACAACTATTTACAGATGTCGAACAAAAGCTAGGAGTACCAACATTAGTTGTGTATAATCCTAGCTGGCGCGTTCGGGGTTCATTTGTGGAACTTGACCCAGCCGATGTTGCCAAAACATTAGAAATTACTGCGTATGGTGGCTTTTTAGTAGCACAAGCGGCAGCAAAACGTCAGTTAGCTGCGGGTGGGGGAGCGATCTTTTTTACAGGTGCTTCCGCCAGTGTTAAGGGTTATCCTCAGTCTGCACCGTTTGCAATGGGTAAATTTGCTTTACGGGGTTTGGCTCAAAGCATTGCCCGTGAATTGGCTCCTCAGAATATCCATGTGGCGCATTTTGTGATTGATGGAGGAATTCGTTCTGCTACCCGGATAGAACCAGACGATCGGCCAGATAGTTTACTCGATCCAGATGCGATCGCTCAAACTTACCTGAACATTCTGAACCAACCTCGCAATGCTTGGACTTGGGAAGTTGAATTGCGACCTTGGGTAGAAAAATTTTGATTTTCACAAGAAAATCGCCGAATAGCACGGAAGCCACTTGACTTAAGGCAGTTGAGGAAGGCGAATAGGCGAATTTATTCGCCGTAAATATTATCCGTGATGTGGATCTTCGATATATCTTTTGATAACATCTGCCGAAACCTGTCCAGCAGTAAAGTAAAAATAACTATTAGTCCATAGGCTAGGCAATTTTAATAATTGCGGGAACTCTTTAGGCAACATATAACATGAGCGTCCCTTAAAGGCTTTTACTATCTGATTTATGGCAATATCTGGCTGATGCTCTACCCAATCTCAATAACTTTGTGATTTTGTTGTTGCACTCACAATGACAAATTGCCAACAATTAAATGTAATGACATAAAATGAAAATTCATGAATTTCAAGATGCTAATCAATTTTATACCTGGGTGAAAGATTATTTGCTCAATCAAGAACCAATCCATAGTCTGCTGCTGGGAATTAGCAATAGCTTGATTCACAATCCTGAACGCTATGAAGAAACTCCATACTTGGCAGCTGTGGAAATAGATAATAATATTGTCGCAGTAGCAATTAGAACGCCACCCCGCCCATTATTACTCTCACAGATTGAAGATTTGAAAGCAGTAGAGCTACTTGCTCAAAATTTATCTGTTTCCTATCCATCACTGACGGGAGTTAATGCTCCCGTAGATGAAGCCCAAGCCTTTGCTTCAGCTTGGCATTCTTTAACTGGTCAATCTTACCAATTAAAGTTAGCGTTGCGTACCTTTAAACTGGAAAAAGTACGACATATTTCCGCAGCTACAGGTTATTTACGACAAGCAACAGAAAGCGATCGCACACTTTTGATAAACTGGTATGAAGCTTTTTCTCTAGAAACCCTTGGCGAGATTGACTCAGAAGCAGAACGCTGGGCTAAACATCGGTTGAAGGAAGGTACTGCTTATCTTTGGCAGGATAAAGTCCCGGTTTCAATTGCTTGTCGTGGTGGACTAACGCCCAATGGTGCGCGAGTAAATATGGTGTACACACCACCAAAGTATCGTCGCCTGGGTTACGCTAGTGCTTGCGTAGCAGCTTTGAGTCAGACTTTATTGAACCAGGGATATCGATTCTGTTTCCTATCTACAGATTTAGCAAACCCGATATCTAATCATATTTACCAGGAAATTGGTTATCAGCCATTGGGTGATTGGCATGAATTGTGCTTTGAAGTAACAGGACTTAAACAGAATTTAAGTTCTTTTGTGGACTCTTCAGAAATCCCCGTCACGAAGCGTGCGGGGAAGCTTAATCTGCTCTAGATATACATAGCAAAGTAATCATTGTAAATTTCTGTATTAGTCATAACTGTGAGTTCTATTTGTTTCTGTTCTTCATCTGTTGTCGAACTTGTAGCTTGGTCTAAACTTTCTTGAGGAATAAAATCACCACAGTATTCATTCGCAGGTACAGCTGCATTCATCTTTTGGGGATAACTCAATTTGAGATTATTCATGATGGTAATGAATTGACTACGACTGCGATCGCTAAATCTGGGATTAAGCCGCTTTTCTTCGCCAATGGTGGAAACTGTACGTCCTTTATAGTCATGGGCAGGATATACCAAAGTATCATCTGGTAAGGTGAATAAGCGTTGTGTCACTACATCGTATAAAGTTCCAGGATCGCCTCCCTGAAAATCTGTGCGTCCACAACCACGAATAAATAAGGCATCACCAGTTAACAGATGGGTTTTGTTCGCTAAATATGCTATATGACTGGCGGTGTGACCTGGCGTAGAAATTGTTTCGATGATTACCGATCCCACCTCTAGGATTTCGCCACCGACAAGGGAGCGATCAGCTTTTGTCACAGCAGTATTCTGGGGAACAATCACCTCACAGCCTGTTTTTTGCCTGAGTTTGCCTGCCCCTGTAATATGATCGGCATGGAGGTGAGTTTCTAGACAGTAGCGTAGCTTTAATCCCAATTCATCCAATGATTCCAAATCGCGGTCAACTTGCTCTAATACAGGATCGACTAGAACAGCATCTCCTGTCTGGCGATCGCCAATTAAGTAAGTATAACTACTAGTTGCAGGGTCAAAAAATTGCCGAAATAGAAAAGTTGATTGCGGTATCTCTGCACTGCCATCGCTTAACAAAGGCATCGTTGGAATAGGGCGCGCACGCACTGGTAGCGATTGCAACAACGTCTTAGATAGTTCCTGCGCCTGTCCTCGTAATTCTGGTACAGCGATAGTTTCCCACAAGTCGCCTTTGCGCGGAGTTCCCAAGGTATAAAACAGCGTCGAAACATTACCGTCTGCTGCATATAAAGCACCGTGGGTATCTGTATCTAATCCTAAACCGATGGTATTGGGGCGAATTAATTTCTGCGATCGCAAATCAGTAATCAGAGGATGAGGCGATCGGCGATAATCTGCTGCTACTCCTGTACAATTCACCACCCGGTGGACGTGCAAGATATTATTAGTTTGGGTTTTGCGCTGACACACGGTAACAGCTACACTATCCGGCAAAGCTTGATATTCCCTAATCCGCCCGGCAGCAATGGTGAGTTGACCAGAATCCAGCATTTCAGTGACAACATCCGCCACCCTTGGGGCAATGCGGTGACGATGCACATCCCAATAGGGTGTCAGATGACGCAAAAAACGTTGCTGTTCTTCAGTCGGTAGTTTTTGCCAGATTTTCTGATTTATGGGACGCAGAGAATCAATTACAGCTCGCCAGTCGTAGCCTTGGGTAGCAGCAATTTCCACCTCGGCACGTAGCCGACGTAACCAGCCACGTACACTTTTTGGTGAATTTTCTAGCGTCAAGAAGCAGGGATAAGGTTGAGCCGCTTGATGTTTTAGGGGAAATAATCCTCGTCGGGACACAGCATAAATTTTACCTCGATGTTGGCGATCGCTCAGAGATAAAACCATATCCACCATCGTCAGTCCCGTACCAATTAGCAACACAGGTGCATCAGCATCAAGGTCTGCTAAGGCATCGGCTGACCAAGCATTCCGCAGATAATCATCATTACTGTTTGCGTTTTGAATGGCGGGGGGTGCAGAAGGTGAGTTCCCCAATGCCAACACAACTCTGTCTGCGGCAAAACAGCGACCACTACGTAGAGAAATCATTGCGCCTTTTTCTTCAGGCTGTACCCCTACCACTTCATCGGTGAAGCGTTCTAGTCGCACATCACTAGGCGCTGTGGCTTCTGCTTCTGCTAAAACCGATTGAATGTATAAACCATAGACCTTACGAGGTATGAAGGTACTGGCATTTACTTCTTCTGAAAAAAATACTGTTAACTCATTTCGGTTGTGTTGAAGCCAACGTAACAAATGCCCTGGATCGTGAGCAAATGCACTCATGTTACCTGCCGATACATTCAGCAAATGACAGTTGGTATCTGTGCTGTAAGCGATTCCCTTGCCAATTTGATCGCTACGCTCAATCAGCTTAATGGTGAGGGGTTGACTGGCAGTTTTCAATAGGTGGGTAGCGACTAGAGAACCACTAAAACCTCCGCCAACAATAGCGATCGTGGTTGGAGTATGGGCAGTTAAAAAACTAGGGTTCATGGCGATCTTAGTTAGAATCAATCAATAGTTACGCCGATTTCATCAAGTCTATCTACCAGGATTAAACGCATTTCCAACCCAGCTAAAAGAATTAAGACTTTATTGCGTCTAAAGTCTTATATTACCATGCTTTCAGGCATTAACTACATTTAATTGATAAATTAATCGTAGTTTAGATTACATAGTAATCATCCCTTGTGCCAAAAGATTGTTATGAAAGGATTGAAGGCACTCTTCTCAATCATCGCCTTGCCATGTTCCTGCAAACTTTAACAAATCCGCGGCTTTGCTTCCTCGTTTCATCGTAGCTAACCGACGGAGTGGGCGAGATCGCTACTACTGTCTCTATTTTGAAGGGAATCTAGAAAGTCACTGACCAGGGATAGCTGATTGGGTGGTAGTTGAGTTAGTTGCTGTTCAATCGTTTTGGCGCAGTTCTGGATATGTCATTAGCACCTCACTACCTCGATTGCTTTGACTTCTTAATTTTACAATCCTAAAGCCTACATCAGTTTTGCTCAGAAAATAGGCATAACAGGGAATAAGACTTGATTTTATTTAAATGTCTGTGATACTCTGCTTTTATCTATAAACTACAGTTAGTTGATACAGTAATCGTAGTTTTTAACTACACAGTGTGCATCAAACGGGAATCACGCCTTATGCCAAAAGATTGGTATGAATGGCACGACCTATACGACACTGAGCCAAAATTGCAGCAGCGTCTAGAAATCGTGCAGGAATATATTGCTTACAGCTTGAATGCGTCGCCATCTGGAACTATCCGTGTCGTAAGTGTTTGCGCGGGTGATGGACGAGATTTATTAGGAACTTTAAAAAATCACGCCCGTGCGAAGAATGTTTCTGCACGACTGGTTGAAATAAATTCAAATCTAGTTGAGCGTGGACGAGCAACTATAGAGTCTTTGGGTTTAGCCAAGCAAATTGAGATTATCAATGGTGATGCAACTCTTGCCACTAACTATGTAGGAGCAGTACCAGCAGATATTGTGATTGTGTGTGGTGTCTTTGGCAATCTTGAGGAAGCTGAACTCAATCGCTTACTAGATAACCTGAGTTTTCTGAGTAAACCGGGTGCTTTTGTCATTTGGACTCGTGGACACTCCAACGGTATTACCTACTCTGACAATGTACGAAAAATTTTAAGTGCATCTGGATTTGAGGAAGTAAACTTCAAGCTTACGGCTACAGGAGATATGGGTGTTGGTCTTCATCGATACCTTGGTGAAAACTTGGCTGCACCTAAAGAGCAACAGTTATTTGTGTTTTCCGGCATTCCTAGTAAAGCGAGGTAAAAAATGTCTATTCAAAACACAGTATCAACTTGGGAAGAAGTTTTAGAAACTGCTAGAAAAAATACCTCTGCGCGTAGGGTAAAGAGGACAGGACAATCTCCTTCTACTGCACCAATACCCAGCAGTTTACATAAACTTCCGCCAAACGCAGAACCGCCAGTCTTGCTTTATCGAGATACTAATTCCTGGTGTCCTTTCTGCGAACGAGTTTGGTTTGCTCTGGAAGAAAAGGAAATTCCCTTTGCAACGGAGTTTATTGATTTAAGTAATAAACCTAAATGGTACACTGACCTAGTTCCCACAACCCTTGTCCCAGCAGCCAAAATTGAGGGTAATTTAGTATATGAATCTAAAGATATTCTCTTGGCTTTAGAAGAAAGGTTTCCACATCCAGCATTATTGCCTGAGAATTCAGAGGAAAACGCTGTTGCTAGGCAGTTGGTTGAAGAAGCTGAGACTAACGGTTTTAAAGAGATTGCTTACAAATTTCTGAGAGAAGCACCTGTAGATGCTGATGAGTTGGCTAACTTACAAACAGCGTTTGAGGCGAAGTTAGATGAACTTGAGCAAGCTTTGGCTAAATACCCCGGCCCCTACTTTGTCAGTACATTTAGCTTAGTAGACATTCTCTATAGCCCCCATTTAGATAGATTGGCGGCTAATTTACCTGTGTATCGGGGATATCACCTTAAAGGAAATCCTCGCTTTCCTCGAATTAATGCTTGGTTTGATGCACTTAATCAGCGTCCTGCTTATCACAGGGTGAAGTCGGATAATATCACCAATAATTTATTGTTGCGTCGCAGATGGGGTGTAGAACCGATTGGAAATCCTTTACCTCTGGATGTGGCAGATAGTGAAAAAATTCAATATCGTGCCGAAGCGGCTGAGAGATTGAGCGATAATCGGGAAGTTGCGATCGCAGATATTATCAAAAATTCTGGAGTCCAAGCAATAGCCGCAGATGGTGATTTTACCACAGTTAAGGACGCTGTTGATTTTCACCTGCGACAACTAGCTGATTATCTCATTCATGCCAATGGTGCAACTTTACCAGGTGGAAGGACTGGTGGTAAAAATAGCAGCGTTGATTCCATCTTCGCTGCTGTAGGTGCTATTACTTTCGCATATTTAAGAAATCGCATCTGCGCTCCTCGTGATATGAGCGCTGGTGCAGCAACGGCGTTTCGGGCTGCGATCGATAAATTGTTGACTTCTGTTTATTAATTTTGTGGGCGTTGCTGAAGGCTGGATGCGATCGCCCTCACTTGCTCCTATAGCAATGAAATCGAACAGAGTTTGCAATTCCGACGAGTTAGCTGTGATAGGAGCCGAAAACTGAATATCCTACTCAAGGGGTTTAAAATCTCATATACAACAAGTGTTTGTGTTGGGGTAACAGTCCCCCTTACAAAACGTATAGCACAAGCCTTCGTGGTTAGGACATTAACAGATGATAAAACTTAGACACAACAAGACTTTTCACCCAATCCCCAGTCACCAGTCCCCAGTCCCTTGCTATAACTGTTTAATCATATCTGCAAAATGATTTAAATAAGATTACAATCGGTGGGCTACGTATAAAGTTGTTAAGTAACCTTTAGTAATTTGACCATTGAATTTGGTATTAATTAATTCAGCGATCGCCTCAAAAAAACGCGCTTTTGTAATGCGATCTAAATTTATATGACCGGAGTAAGTATTTAAGAGATTGAGATAACTTGCACTGTTGTATGTTGCATCCCATCGATAAGAGCGATAAATTACTTCACCAAACAAACCTGTTTGCTCAATCTCAGCTGTTTTATTAGGGACTTTCTGTTCGCGCAAAGGAGGCTCATCGTCTTTAACCAGTTGAGGAGCTAAAGTTTGATATAGCTCCTGTACTTCTTCAAAGAAGCCATTACTAGCATCACTATATACGTGTTCATTCCAAAATAGTGCGATCGCTCCTTTAGATGTGAGGGCAAGATCCGTTTTTTTGTAAGCAATACTTAGGTCAAGCCAGTGGAAAGCAGTCGCCGAAATCACTAAATCAAAAGCATTTTCTTGGATCGCCCAATCCTCAAAAGCGATGTTACGCACTTCTACTTGCGGATAAGCAGCCAGATTTTTTTGGGCAACCGTAGCAAGATTCTCACCCAACTCAATACAGAGTATACGATAACCTCGGCGGGCAAAGGGCACAGTTGCCTGACCAGTACCACAACCAATCTCTAATATCCTTCCGTTTGGAGTGATTTCTGAAAGAGACACCACATCGTCAAAAAGCGCTTCTGGATATCCTGGTCGAACTTGGTCATACAACAGTGCTACTTGATTAAAAGTGGTTCTTAAGTGACTTCTCTCGTCTGTCATCGAATTTTAGATTTTGATATTGATTCATAGTTTAGTAGGATGCGATTATAGAAATTAGCCCTATGCACCGCAAATCTTGGTGGTGCATTACGAGAACAGCGATAATACACCCTACGAAACTGTTCCTCGTTCCCTTTTCCCCAATTACAAATTAGGGTAAATACTCCAGCCATCAAGAAAATTAAAAAGTTGCGTTTTCTAGATACTGTTAGTATGATATGTTGCCAATTTTTTCAGGCTTAATGTTCACTGCAAATGCTCAGGGCTTGATTTCTGACGGGAGTATAGCAGCATATTCTTTAGGAGTAAGTGTTACATCCTTGACATTAATCTTTTTAGTGATGAATTTTTGCTTATAGAACAAGTCAGATATCTCTTGCTGTCCTGCTATAACCTTATCGGTAATCCGTCTGATGCCAAAACGCCGACGCTTGACTATTGTTTCTAAGGTTGGTAAATCAAGCTTGGTATCACGCCCGACAATTTCGGCAACTTCTCGCGTATTTGCTTTAGACCAATTGCCTAATTTGTAGACTTCTTCAAGGACAATTTTTATTAGCTCAGGGTTCTCTTTCACGAAGCTACGTGCAGCTATCCAATAGCCTCCTTGGGTTGAAAGTCCTTTAGCATTACGAAGAATCCGAACTTTTTCCGTTCTCTGAAATATAGCCAGGTGGGGGTCACTTAGCACAGCTGCATCAATGCTTTTACGCGATAATGCTGCACGAGTTTCTGGTGCTATCAGATTGAGATGTTTGACATCTTTTAGCTCTAGTCCTCCTTCTTGTAAAGCTTTAACCACAAAGTATTGACTAGCGGTAGCTCTTTGAAAGGCAATTCCCTTACCTTTTAAATCAGCTATAGTTTTGATGGGGGAGTCTTCCGGTACTACGATCGCCGAACCTTCACCACTACCCGGTATAGTATTAGCAAGAAGAACAAAAGGAATACCAGTTGCTTGGGCAAATATGGGTGGAGTTTCACCAACAGCACCGACATCCAAACTGCCGACATTTATTGCTTCTAAAAGCTGTGGCCCAGCTGTAAATTGCGCCCACTGCACTTGAATACCCAAGGGATTCAAGCGTTTCTCTAAAACTTGTCTACTTTTGGTGATATCCGCAGCAGTAAAATAGCCAATTCTTAATAATTTTGTCTTAATGCCACTAGGAGCTGCAACTGCTGCCTTTTCTCGTGTATCTGGTGCTTTACAACTTACTAAAGTTGTGGAGAGAGTAAATATTCCAGCTACTAATAAAATTAGAAAGTTGCGTTTTCTAGATATTGCTACCATGATGTATTACCAATTTTCTGGGGTTTAAAATACAGGCTTTAATTAAAAAACTGATTTTGGAATGATGTAAAAGTTCAAGATGGGAAATTTTTTATTTTGCGGTTAGACTTTGTTTGCTAACTCTCTCATCTAAACAATCTACTGCAACTCGACCAAATTACAGTAGATTATAATTGCACGAACTTTACCACAAGCTAATTTAAAAATCAAGCAGCGAGGATGACGGTGCTATTGATGCAAGTGGTAAAAAAAAGAAACAATAGGTGTGATACTAGCGCGATCGCAGTTTACACCAGACTAGTCTGGAAGAAGCGATTAGCAGGGCGCGCCAGACCGAGATTTTCACGCAGCGTTGTACCCTCATACTCTTTGCGGAAAATCCCACGGCGTTGGAGTTCTGGCACAACCTTATCTACGAAATCGTTCAACCCTTCAGGAAGATAAGGGAACATGATGTTGAAACCGTCAGAGCCTTCCTCAAACAGCCACTTTTCCATCTCATCAGCGATGGTTTGGGGTGTGCCGACAAAAGCCAGTCCGCCATAACTGCCAACACGTTGCGCCAGTTGTCGAATCGTCAAATTCTCACGTTGCGCTAGGGATATTACTCTTTCTCGTGAAGAGTGACCAGCGTTAGTCGGTGGGATTTCTGGCAAGGGGCCGTCTGGATCAAAACCTGAAACGTCGTAGCCAAGCGCACTATTTAAGCTGGAAATTCCACTGTCATAATGTACGAGGCTATCTAAATAAACACGCTTTGCCTGTGCCTCGGCAACGGTTTCCCCCACAACGACTAAAGCACCTGGAAGGATTTTTATACTGTCTGGGTCACGTCCAATTGTCCGCGCCCGTCCCTTAATGTCTGCAAATAAAGCTTTGCCAGCTTCCAGATTACCCGCAGGTGCAAACACAGCCTCGGCGGTTTCGGCAGCTAATTGCCGTCCGGCTTCGGATGCGCCTGCCTGAACGATTACCGGCCAGCCTTGGACAGGTCTGGCGATGTTCAATGGCCCTCGCACCGAGAGATATTTTCCCTGATGATTCAGAACGTGAAGCTTTGCAGGGTCAAAATAAATCCCTGCTTCTACGTCTTGAATAAACGCATCGTCAGCAAAGGAATCCCAAAGACCCGTGACAACATCATAAAATTCTCTAGCCCGCCGATAGCGTTCATCATGCTCTATCTCTTCTTCTAATCCAAAGTTGAGCGCTGCATCTGGATTGGCTGTGGTGACGATGTTCCAGCCAGCGCGACCGCCACTAATATGGTCGAGAGACGCGAAGCGGCGAGCGATGTGGTAAGGCTGGTCATAGGTCGTGGAAGCGGTGGCTACCAGCCCGATGTGTTCGGTGACGCTGGCAAGGGCAGAAAGTAGGGTGAAAGGTTCGAAAGAGGTGACAGTATGGCTGCGTTTCAGAGCGTTAACTGGCATATTCAGCACTGCTAAATGATCTGCCATGAAGAATGCGTCAAACTTGCCTTGCTCTAGTTTCTGGATGAATCGTTTCAGCGCTGGAAAGTTAAAATTAGCGTCAGGCAAAGCCCCAGGATAGCGCCAAGCGCCTGTGTGTATGCTTACTGGGCGCATAAAAGCACCTAGTTTTAATTGCTTCGATCTGCTCATCAGTCCTCCATATTAATGACATAGATTGGGTGCAATAAATTTTCAATTTCTGGTAACATATTGCAAAAAATAATTGAACCAAGAATACAACACAAGCCTCCAAAAATTAAAGCATTTGTTGCATTAAATATACTTGCTAATCCACTTATAAATAAATTGCCAAATGGAATGATTCCCATCACGGACATATTATATATACCCATGAGCCGACCTCTTTTTTCATTATCTGATATTATTTGTAAAACAGAATTACTAGATGAATACTCTAAAATATAGCTACAACCTATTATTGGAACTATCATTAAAGAAAACCAAAAGCTTCTCGACAATGAAAAGGTAATTAATGCTATACCAAATATAGCCGGAGCAAAGGCAATAATTTTACCAAGCCTAACTAAATTTGTTTGGGAACTTAAATAAATGCCACCACATAATGCCCCCAGTCCTGACGCTCCCGTTAATAAACCCAGAGTAGTGGAATCTCCTTGAAGAATTTGAATGGCAAAAACAGGCATAATTCTTAGATACGGCATTCCAAAAAAACTGAGTAATGCTATCAATAGTAAGATTGAGCGAATAGGCAAAAAGTTATAAGCATATGTAAAACCTTCTTTTAAATTCCACCAAATGTTATTTTGATAATTCCGGCGTACTATTGTTAGTTTGTTAATTTTAATTGCTAATAAAGCTGTAATGATAGTAATGTAACTAATACCATCAATTAAAAAACAATGTCCAGGAGAAAGACTAGCAATTATAATTCCTGCGATCGCCGGAGCTATAATCCGCGAACCGCTAAGTAAAGAAGAATGGAGAGCGGTTGCATTACTAATGTCTTCTTTAGTTTCAATTATGTCCATTATGAAAGCATAGCGAGCAGGTATCTCAACGCTACTGAGTAAACCTTGTAATATACTTGCACAAATTATCTGCCAAATACTGATTATTCCTCTGAAAGCAAAAATTGCTAAAGCTAACGAGAGAATCATCATGATAAATTGCGCAGTAATTAAAATATTACGTCGATTAAACTGCTCTATCCAAATACCAGCTAAAGGGCTAACTATTAAATTAGGAACCTGGCTCAGAAAACCAATTAAGCCCAGTAAAGCTACTGATTCTGTTTGAGAATAAACTAGCCATGCACAGGTAGTTTCTGTCATAAAACTACCAATCATAGATAAACTTTGACCAGCAAAAAATAGACGGTAGTTTCTAGACTTAAAAGATTGCAAACTCTGGGTCACACTCATATTGAGTAGATACTTCTAATATACCTAAGGACATCTTTGCTAAGACGACGGTATGAAATAGTAATGGCTTAACAGCTGCAATAATCTCGATAGAGTTTGTGGCTTCTGCCATCTATTTTTGCACCTAGAATAAATATACTGCAAATCGGTAGGCTTATAGTAGTAAACTATGAGATTTGCATAGGTGAGGATAAAAAACACTATGGTAAATCTATATATATCAGGGTTTTCGTGAATTGAATTTATAAGTGGCATTAAAAAAGGAGGCAGTTACTAACCACCTCCTGACAAATTAAAGCTTGGATGGACTGAGAAATGCTTTGACAGCAGCCTAGAAACTTTGCTAGCTGCGGCTCAAAAACATAATCAAGACCACTCCCAGGATAATCGATCCACCGCCAAGGATGAATGACCAGAAGCGATGGTAACTGTTGACGATAGTGCCATTTTCGCTCTGGAGTTGAATTAAATCCATCCAAGGCGCAACACCTCGACGGAACCAACCTACAGCCCCAACTTGTTCGCCTATCAAGCTTTGGACTCGCTTCATCCCAAACAGGAAATTGCCGATAGGGCCAAAGCGTGAGGCGTAATGCAGATAAAGCATTCCGCTACGATCTTGAATTTTTAAATCGGAACCAAATTTATAACCAGCGTCGCCACGACCAATAAGTTGACCTTCAAGTTTTGCAGGTTGTCCGCGTAACGGACTGGCATAAGGGTCTGACATCAAGGTGAGAATATCGGTTTTTGGTGCTTGCTTGTAGTCGGGGAACATCACCAAAGCTTTGATGAGAATTCCAATCCCTAAGCCAATTAGTGGCGCACCCAATACTAAACCTGTGTTTTGCGAACTTGACAACAAAATCACACCCATTACTAAGCCAACGAAGAAACCAATTGTTTCAGCACCGTACAATACAACATCTAAAAAGAAGTTGCCGTAAAGCCTACTTTTATTAAGAGTTTTTCCTTCTCCAATAACTCGCCCCATATCAAACTCAGTCGGTAAACCCAATTGTTCGGCATAGTTGCTCAATGCACGAACTCGTTTCCCTGTCAAGGGATGAGTGGAATTTAACTCCATCCACCAGCCCCAAGGGTTAAACATATCCCACAGAAAGACGCGACCGATTTTTTGCGTATCGGATGCAATGCGGTAGGCGGTTCCTGTGGAAGCGGCGGCTTTATGGTCATATATACCCAAGGCGCGAGTTCCTTCAATTAAACGGCTGGGTTCTTGTGTGCGCGAACCTTCTTCTAAAATTCCATAAGCAATCTTCACCAAAGCGCGGGACAATCCATTGGGATTACCCGTACTTTCGGCTGCAAAGTGGTCAGCAAAATATTCTCGTGTGCGGGAGAGGTACAGCACTAGATAAGTACCGACGACATAAAACACGTAGGCAACTAGGGCAGCAGTTTGCATCGCATCTTTAATTTTGCTATCGCCACCACCACGCCCAAATCTTCTGGCTGTACTGTAAATCAAGTAACAAATTTGTACTAAGGTAGAAGCTACTGTCATCACTGCAAAATCCCAGTGGACGATGTGCCCCAATTCGTGAGCGTAGACGGTAGCAATTTCATCGTCATCGAGGTATGTGAAAAGTCCTTGACTGACGACTAAACGAGCGCTGTTTGGCAATGAGCCATAAGTAAAAGCCGTGGGGTTTTGGTCGTTAATAATTCCCAAGCGCGGCGTTTTCAGCTTTTTCTGCTCGCAGACTTGGCGAATAACTTTAGCTGTCTCTGGACTGAGGGTTTCAACTTCTGCCAACTCTACCCAGCGAGTTTGGTAAAGCCAGCCTTGAGTTAAGTCCATGATGAATGGAGATATGAAAAAGGCGGCGATATTAAAAACTAGGGTAATACCAATTGCGATCGCTAATCCTTGGAGTGGATTATCGCTACCCAAAATAAATACTAAGCTCAAACCTAAAGCCAACACCATGCCAAACAGCAAGGTCATGGTGACACCAGAAGCTAACGCCAAACTACCACCCACTCCCCCCATCGCTAATTTCATCCCAGTCGTAGCAGCGCGACCAGCTTTTCGGCTAACGTTAGATGGTGTTTGGCCCAAGGATTGATTGGCTTGTTCTGCCCAACTGCGAACCTGGGGATTTTCGCTCATGATTAGCTTTTGACACACGGCCTTGGCTTTTTCGGTTTCGCCTATGGCTTGATAAGCTTTCATCAGCCACATCTGTGCTGAAAGATAATCTGAGGAATTGTGTTCAGCGCAATCGCGGCAGAATTGTTCGAGTAATTCAGCCGCTTCTTGATAACGTTTTTGGTTTAAGGCATTTAACGCAGATTGCAATGACATAGGATCTCCCTACTAAAGGAGTGGTATTTGATCTATCAATACTCAATAGATCCAGCGATGTCACTGCAATTTCGTAAAAATTTAATTAATAACAGTATAAAATATTTACTTAAGTAAAAGACTAGAGAAACATATATTACTATGTCTCTCTAGCCTGGGGAACGCATAAATCATGTTTAAGACTTTCAAATAAAACCTGTAATAATACTTATAATATTTTTGCTGCGGTAAACTTACTACCTCTTTGTCCGTGTTGATATTTAGAGAATACATGTTTTCAACCCAGCCTTACTTCACCCGATTAGAGTAATTATTGATTACCCAAATGGTTCACCCGATTGGAGGAAGACGAATGATGAACATAACCTGAGATTGATAAGATGAGGAAAAAGTAAAGATTTGTACTATGACTATTTTTGATATTGCTTCTCCCCTAACTGCGATCGCCGGACAAACTCGCCAAGCTGCAAGTAAGCTAGCGATTCTCTCCACTGAGGCAAAAAATCAGGCACTTGAAGCGATCGCCCAAGCTTTAGAATCATCTAAAGATGAAATTTTACAAGCAAATATTGCTGATTGTAAAGCTGCTACTGCCGAAGGAATTCCCCAACCACTTTATAAGCGCTTGCAGTTGGATGAACATAAATTAAGAGATGCGATCGCTGGGGTACGAGATGTTGGTAAGCTAGCCGATCCAATTGGTAAAGTGCAGATTCACCGCGAACTTGACACTGGCTTAGTTTTGAAGCGTATCACCTGTCCTTTAGGTGTTTTGGGGATTATTTTTGAAGCCCGTCCAGAAGCGGCGATTCAAATTGTTTCTTTAGCAATCAAATCGGGAAATGGTGTAATTCTTAAATGTGGAAAGGAAGCAGTACGTTCTTGTGAAGCGATAGTTAAAGCTATTAAACAAGGATTATCGCAAACTACTGTTAATCCAGATGCGGTACAGTTGCTCACAACTAGAGAAGAAACCTTAGAACTTTTGAAGTTAGATAAATATGTGGATTTAATTATTCCCAGAGGTTCTAATTCCTTTGTGCGCTTTGTGCAAGAAAATACACGAATTCCTGTATTAGGTCACGCTGATGGAATTTGTCATCTTTATATAGATAAAGCTGCCGATATTTCTAAAGCAGTTCCGATTACCGTCGATGCCAAAGCGCAATATCCTGCTGTTTGTAATGCAATTGAAACTTTGCTAGTTCACCAATCGATTGCGGCAGAATTTTTACCAAAAGTTGCTGAGGCTTTGCAAGAACGCCATGTGGAATTAAGAGGCGATCAACGCACGTTGAAAATTTTACCTAACATTGTACCTGCAACAGAAACCGACTGGGAAACAGAATATAGCGATTTTATTTTATCGATAAAGATTGTAGACTCTATAGAAGATGCGATCGCACATATTAACGAATATGGTTCTCGTCATACCGATGCCATTATCTCTGAAGATCCAGCATCTGTTGAAACTTTCTTTGGACTAGTAAATTCAGCGAATATATTCCACAATTGTTCTACCCGATTTGCTGATGGCTTCCGCTATGGTTTCGGTGCAGAAGTAGGAATTAGTACGCAACAAATGCCTCCCCGCGGCCCCGTTGGTTTAGAAGGATTAGTTACATATAAATATCAAATGACTGGCGATGGTCATATTGTGGCTACTTACACCGGGGCGAATGCTAAAGCTTTTACTCATCAGGATTTAGTGTAAAAGATTCTCCAAATTATGGGCTTTAGTAACGCTAAAAATACACCGGATAAATCGGTGTATTTTTTATATTAATAGTTTATTTAAGTTATCAAAATTTTTAATTGAGACATGGCATCAATCATCATTTAAAAAAACTCATGACTGAACCATTGCTTTTAGATTTTTCAATCGGATTACTACTTTGCATAAGTTTATGCATATTTTACGAATTTACTATTATCTTCTATGTAATGATGCATATTTACTTAACATTTTTAGCCTTTTTTATAAATATATTTATCAATTTCTGGGAAACATTAAGTGAATTACTAATCAATCCTTGGTCGATTGTTGGTTATCTTATTCCTTTTATCGTACAAATTTCATTTGCAGCTATTTGCGTCATTCTCAGAGCTAATTTAAACAAAGTTACAGTTCTCCAGGATGTAATTATAGTTTGTGTTACTCCTGCTGCAATTGTATCTTTAGCATTTGTTTTTCCCAATTTACAAAAATTAGTCTCATCAGCAGCTAAGTTCAATGTTTATAACGGCTTTAATATTTTGGGGTTGATTAGTAATACATTTATTTTAATATTGGGTGGCTTACTTGGATTTTATATACAGAATATGATGCGGTAATCGAATCAATGAGTCTCACTATAAATAGACTAGATAAATCGGTATATATTTTATGTTAATAGTTTATCTGAGTTGTCAAAAGTTTTAATTGAGCCATGCCATCGATCATCATTTAAGAAAACCTCGTTAAAAGCTCCATTAGTGTATTGACTAATTACTTTACCCCAAAAAGCTTGTGCGCCTAAGTTCAAAGCAGTCTGCCGTACTTCCCAACAGCCGGGAAACTGGTTGAAAATGTGAGTAGCTACCTGTTCACCAATACCCTGACTTCGATATTTCTTGAGGATAAAGAACTCAGCAATAGACATAGCATTGTTATCTTGATAAAGATAGGTGTGCTGATTAATAAGTATAAACCCTGCCAGTTTCTCGTCAACTTTAACTAGAAATGGATGTCGCTCAGGTTCTGTCCAATAGTAATCAAGATATTGATAACCAAACAAGCCGCAGCTATCTACATCTTTAGCTTCTATCTCACTCAGGTCATACTGGTATAGTTCCATTAAATTACACAGCACTGACTTCTGTTGTTGAGTAGCTTTTACCACTTCGATTTTCATAAAGCATCTACGATACTGAAACTAAAACATAATGAGCGCCAACGATTTGAACAATATCTCACATGCTAATTGGGAAGCATTGAAATCGATGTCAGATGACGATGTTGATTATTCTGAATATTCCATTATTAAACGATGAGTTTTTCGAGAAGGCAATGTTGAGATTGCCAGCAACTGAAGCACAGAACTTAATTCAGATTGATCCAGATATGATAGCTTGGTTTCAATTCCAGGGTGTCGAACACAAAACACTTATCAATTCTCTCTTGCGTCAACATATCAAATCTTTGAGACGAAGCGATCGCTTCAAGAATCTTGACTCGAAACGGTTAGTTCTAGAGTTAACATTAACCTATCAGGCCAGTTACAAAAAAATAGATTTGGCATGAGTAGCAAAATATCCAAGGTCGGTATTATTGGTGCGGGTAATGTGGGTGCAAATGTAGCAAATGCTTTAGTGCTACTCGGTAAATGTGTAACAGTCGTCCTTTTTGACCGAACTTTATCAAAAGCTGAGGGGCAAGCATGGGATATTGAAGACACCATTCCTTTACTTAAAGACATGGAAATTATAGCGTCAAATCAGTATGAAGATTTAGCTGATTCTGATGTGATTGTCGTGACTGTTGGGGTGCGGCAAAAAGAAGGACAAAGCCGATTAGATATATTGAACGATAATGCAGAGATCGTGCGTTCGACGATGAAAGAATTGGATCGAGTTGCACCGAATTCAATCGTACTTATCGTTAGCAATCCAGTGGATGTACTAACACGGATTGCGATCGCCAGTTCTACTAGAGCAGAAAATCTAATTTTGGGTTCGGGAACCGTTCTTGATACTGCTAGACTAAGATATCAACTTGGTAAGCGACTGAACGTTAGTAAACAAGACGTTCATGTTTATGTGATTGGAGAGCATGGAGACAGTGAATTTGTCGTTTGGTCTAATGCATTTATTGGGGGAATTTTGTTAGCTGAATTTCCCATACCACAAGGAGCAACGCTGGAACAAATTCAGCAAGAGTACGCAGAGTTAACCCGTAAACGAGGTTATAACATTTCTAAACGTAAAGGAAATACTAGCTATGGCATATCAATAGTAGTTTGTCAGTTAGTTGATACCATCCTGCGAGATGAAAAGCAGATATTTCCAGTATCGGCCAGAGCAGATTTTAACTATGGAGTTGGCAGTGAAGTTGTTCTTGGACTTCCATGTATCATTAGCTCCCAAGGTATTGAGCGCCAACTGGTGTTACCAAGAAATGCTCATGAACAACGTTTATTAGAAGAGTCAGCCGCCAAACTGAATGAAGCCTACAATTCTTTGGATAATTAAAATCAACTCAAATAGTCTGTTTAAAAACGCCCTTTTTTGAATGTCAAACTAAGGCTTTAAGTAAAGCTTGAAGTTTAAGTTGCACCTCTGCAAACTCTTTGTGAGGATCGGAGCCAGCCACGATACCAGCACCAGCATACAATCTTGCGCGATCGCCGTATTTAAAATTTATATAACAGCAAAATCAGTATACTTTCTTACTTCGGTAGGTTGAAAAGCTAGAACGATACGATCTTTAGGAATGCCGACACTGACGAATTCGTTAGCAATACCATCTTCAGTACCATCTCTTTGAATCCAAATTTTATCGTTGATAATATCAACGTGGACAAGGCACCCATGTACTCGTTGTTTGTTTTCCCAGCCAAGTGTGAGTAGTAGGTAATGGTTTGCATTTTCATCAATAATTAGCTGTCTTTCTAGTTCTCCATGAGCGTAAGGAAGTTGGGCATATTCGGCTAATATTTTTTCAATTATTTGGCGATAATTATCTAAGGTATCCATTCTAGAATCACCTCTAGTTCTGAATCGAAGACGAGTAAACAAAGACGCTGATTTTCTATCAATATCTTACCAATTGGTTCTTGAAATAATTCTAAGTATGTTTGTTGACGAATAGCAAGATACAAGCGGCGGTCTGGTTCTAAGCGACTGAGAATATCGTAGTATAAAATATATTGTCCCAAAGCCTTTTCTAATTCGGTTACTGGAGAAGCACCGATAAAGCTTTTAACTTCTACTGCTATTTTCTGTCCGCTTTTTTCTGCTGCTATTAGCTTTTGGGCACCTAAATCAATATATAAATCTCTTGCACCCCATCTTAAGATAAATGGATCGTTGGTAATATGCCAACTCTCTTTTTCAAGAGCGTTTCTAACAGAATTGTGGTAAATATCTTTAGCTGGCATACAAGATTAGTAATTAACTTTAAACTAAGGCTTTCAGTAACGCCTGAAGCTTAAGCTGCACCTCTGCAAACTCCTTGTCAGGATCGGAGCCAGCCACAATACCAGCACCAGCATACAATCTGGCGCGATCGCCATCAATCAATGCTGAACGAATTCCCACAATAAACTCACAGTTACCCTGAGAATCTATCCAACCCAGAGGTGCAGCATATAAACCTCTCTCGAAGCTTTCATAACGACGAATTTCGGCACAAGCTACATCTTGTGCTGCACCTGCAACGGCTGGCGTAGGATGCAATTGTCCGACAATCTTTAATGGGTGTATGTCATCGGGAACCATAGCACTGATTGGTGTCCATAAATGCTGGATATTTGATAATTGTCGCAATCGCGGTGCTAATATTTGCGGTAATAAACCTAACTGGGATAGGCGTTGTGTAATGAAATTAAGCACTAGGGAATGTTCATGCTTTTCTTTTTCACTATTTAGTAAGCGATTAGCATTAGCTGCATCTTCAGCAGGGGTTTTACCTCGTGGTGCAGAACCAGCTAAAGCATCAGTGATTAACTGTTGATTATTAATACTAATTAATCTTTCTGGACTTGCACCAATAAAATTTTGTCCTTTGCCATTACTTGTAGAAAAAATATAACAATTAGGATGGTTTTGTCTAAGATTATTTAATGATTTAACTAAGCTAAAGTTGTTGCTTGATTTTACATCTAATATATCTGCTAATACAATTTTGCTTAAATGACTAGACTGAATTTTTTCTAAAGCAGATACTACTGAACGTTTAAATTGGGCAGCATTTGTGAGAGATTTTTTATATAAGTTTCTAGAAAAATAATCAATATTAGTAGAGTAATTTTCTAAAGTTTGGATAAATTCAATTTTATTTTGAATTTTCTCCAACAATCTTTCAATATTTACATTTGGATTGATAATTATATTTGTTACTAATATGCAACGCTGATTTTTGACAGCTACTTGCCAACGTGGAAGAAAAATGGTAGCAGATGGAAATGGATAATCTACTTGGGCATTTTTATCAAAAAAGCTGAAATAACAAAAAAAGTGAGGCCCAGAAAAAGGTTGGTTTGCGTTACCAAAATTAATTATATTTTTTAGACAAGATTTGATAAAATATTCTGCTTGATTAAAACGGTCTGAGCCATCAATCTGTAATTTTGCTACAGCATCAATTGCTGCGATCGCTTCTCCTTTACCTCTGTCCTCAAAGTAAAAATTTATTTCATTTGCTTGTGTAAGTTTATCTAATACAAGTAAAGGGTCAACTAAATCAATTTCTTGGGAAACACTGACAATTTGTCTGCAATTATTTTTGACGCACTTTTCTTGCACTGTTACCAGAAATTGATATAAATCTTTGTGCTTTACAAAGAAGTTGCTACGACATGGTAAAACTGTCATGGATTTAACGATAGTAAATTTTTTTTAAGTTAACTTCCTAAAGTGTAATTAATCGTGGTCGTATTTTTACAGGTAACATATTAAGTTGCTATTTCACCAGCGTAGGGTTTGCCTTATTTGTGGTGTTCTCAGACTATGATAAGACAGTTTCAGCCTGAGACTGCAACGTGAGGGTGAGTATTAACAACACCAGGTTAACAAGCCATAGTAAAAGTGACAGTTGTTTGTATATCACCCATATCTAGCGTCTCTTTAAACCATAAAATCTCAAGTGAGAGTAATATTCCGGTAATTTAATTAATCACAACTGATGACTACCAAGCAAATTTTATATCCCAACACTAAGTTATGGATGGCAGCGATTAAACCGCCAATGTATAGCGTTGCCATTATGCCCATTTGGGTGGGAACAGCAGTAGCATTTGCCGAAACTAAAACTTTCAATACTGTAGTATTTTCTACTTTTGTAGCTGCGGCAATCTTAATTCTTGCCTGGGAAAATATCAGTAATGATGTGTTTGATTCCGAAACAGGTATCGATCAAAATAAGCACCATTCTCTGGTGAACTTAACAGGCAATAAGCCATTAATATTTTGGATAGGAAATTTTTGTTTAGGTTTGGGGTTGCTGGGCATACTAGCGATCGCCTTTTGGCAACATGACCTAACTGTTATCGGCATTATTTTACTATGCTGTGGTTTAGGCTATACATACCAAGGGCCTCCCTTTCGCTTAGGATATCAGGGTTTAGGCGAGATTATTTGCTTTTTTGCCTTTGGCCCCTTAGCAGTGGAGGCAGCATATTATAGCCAAACGCAAACTTGGTCAATGACAAGTTTAGCAGCTTCAGTGATCGTCGGGATTGCCACAACCTTAATTTTGTTTTGCTCACACTTTCATCAAGTTAAGGATGACATAGCCGCAGGCAAGCGATCGCCTATCGTCCGTCTCGGAACAGCAAAAGGGGCCAAACTCCTAGTTTGGTTCACTGCTAGCATTTATCCTCTCACCTTGCTATTTGTGCTATTGGGGATTTTTCCAGTTTGGACGTTACTAAGTTGGGTAAGTTTACCCTTTGCCTTCAAATTATGCCGCCACGTCCAAGAAAATCACAATCAGCCGGACAAAGTTAGTAACTGTAAATTCATTGCCGTAGCCGTGCATTTCTGGGCTTGCTTGCTGCTTGGACTGGGATTTATACTTTAGCAATTACTAATTGATGCGTTATCAATTTAAATTTCGTCCATATCAGCGAAGGTTTTTGCGATCGCTTACCACCAATCACGGTAAGTGGGAGATTCGTGAAGGTATTATCCTCCGTCTCACCGATGAATCAGGTAAACTCGGCTGGGGAGAAATCGCCCCCATCAGTTGGTTTGGTTCCGAAACCCTAGAACAAGCCTTAGACTTTTGTCGCCAACTCCCAGAAGAAATCACAGACGAGATAATTTTCTCCATCCCAGATGAGTTACCTGCCTGTCAATTTGGCTTTGAGTCAGCCTATGAGATGAGGAGTTGGGAATCGGGAGTAGGCAATGTGAACTGGGGAAGTAAATTCTTTTCAATGCCCAATGCCCAATGCCCAATGCCCAATGCCCAATCTTTCAGTGCCTTATTACCATCTGGGAAAGCGGCTTTAAATCAATTGGAAACTCTATGGCAGCAAGGATATCGCACATTTAAGTGGAAAATTGGTGTGGATGCGATCGCTGATGAACTAGAAATTTTTGAGTCACTGATACACACCTTACCAGCCTTTACCAAACTACGATTAGATGCCAACGGTGGACTCAGTTATGAAGAAGCTAACTTATGGCTGCGGACTTGCGATAATCTCAAGGCAAATGCAGAACTACCCCTAGAAATTGAATTTATCGAACAACCGCTACCCGTTGAGCAATTTCAGCAGATGTTGGAATTGAGTACGAGTTATGAAACTGCGATCGCTTTAGATGAATCTGTCGCCACACTTGGACAACTCGCCGCCTGTCATCAACAAGGTTGGCGAGGGATTTTTGTCATCAAGCCTGGGATAGTTGGCTCGCCATCTCGTCTGAGAAAATTTTGCCACCAGCATGAAATTGATACTGTATTTTCATCAGTATTTGAAACTGCGATCGCTAGACTTGCAGCACTCCAACTCGCAGCCGAATTATCCCAAAACAACAGAGCAATTGGTTTTGGCATAGACCATTTTTTTGAACAAGAAAAAACGTGGTTTCAAGTTTATGGAACGACCTTTAGACTGTCTTAATCACCTAACTCAGAATGATTGGCTTATCGGTTATGACAGCCGTCAATTTAATCAAATAGCTCAAGAATTATATTTAGAACTAACACAATTATCAGCGTGTGGAACACCACCAAAAATCATCTTAGCCGAACGCGAACCATTACGATTTTTAGCAAGTTTTATTGCCGCTTGTGCAGCTAATTGTCCAGTTTTTCTTTGTAACCCCGATTGGGGAACACAAGAATGGCAACAAGTCTTTGATTTAGTACAGCCAGATATTGTTTTGGGAATGGGGAATGGGGAATGGGGAATGGGGAATGGGCATAATAATAGCCAATGCCCAATTTCCAATAGCATCATGATTCCTACGGGTGGTTCATCAGGAGAAATTAAATTTGCCATCCACACTTGGGAAACTCTCATCTCATCGGTACAAGGATTTACAGAATACTTTCAAATCAAACAAGTTAATTCATTTTGTGTATTGCCGCTATATCACGTTAGCGGTTTAATGCAATTTATGCGCTCTTTTACCACCGCAGGTAAACTAGCTATTCAACCATTTAAAGCCGTAGAATCCGGTCAAATATTAAATATTAAACAATCAGAATTTTTCATATCTTTAGTACCAACACAGTTACAACGCCTCCTGCAAAATCCAGAATTAACTGAATGGCTATCACAATTTAATACCGTACTTTTGGGAGGTGCGCCAGCATGGAATGAACTACTAGAAAAAGCCAGATTTCACCGCATCCGATTAGCACCTACTTATGGCATGACAGAAACCGCCTCTCAAATTGCTACCCTCAAACCAGACAATTTTCTCAGTGGTAAAATTAGCAGTGGTCAAATTCTTCCCCATGCCAAAGTAACTATTCGCAATCAGCAAGGCGAAATTTTAAATTCCAATCAAATCGGAAATATCACCATTTATGCTCAATCCTTAGCCCTTGGTTACTATCCTAAAACTAGAGAAAATCAAACTAATTTCCAAGTAGATGATTTAGGCTTTTTAGACGAACAAGGTCATTTAAATATAGTCGGACGTAACAGCGACAAAATTATTACAGGTGGCGAAAATATTTATCCAGCAGAGATTGAATCAGCTATACAAGCCACTCAAATGGTTGCTGATATTTGTGTTATCGGCATTCCCGATAAATACTGGGGACAAGCCTTAACAGCGATTTACATTCCCAAAAAATCAGATATCTCTGCCTTAAAAATCCAAACCCTACTCAAAGACAAACTCAGCAAATTTAAAATTCCAAAATATTGGATTCCTCAGCAAAACTTACCTCGTAACTCCCAAGGTAAAATTAACCGCCAAAAGTTACAACAAATAGCTACAGAATTCCTCCAAAATTCCATCACATAATCTCTCTCGACCTTCTTCTCTCTGCGTCCTCTGCGTCTCTGCGGTTCGTCTCCAACCACTGAACTATCTCATCAGGTAATTCCTGCTTACTTCTACTACTTGCATCAATACAAACATGGCGAGTAATAGCCTTAGCAACTATCACTTCACCCACAGTAATTTCGTAAGTAATTTCAAACTTCTCAACACCTATTTTTTGGGGAATTAAGCTAATCAGCAACTTGTCCCCACCAAACATAGGACGCAAAAAATCGACACTAGCATGAACAATGGGAAAAGCTACAGATGGATTAGTAAAAAAATCTTTGAGATTAATACTTGATGCTTCTAAAGATTCTTCATAAGCTTCATGGCAAATACCCAAAACATTAGCAAAATAAACTACTCCAGCAGCATCAGTATCTTGAAAGCGAACCGTGCGGTTATAAGTAAAAGGCATTTTTGACAATTGAATATTAAAAAACAGCAGGTTTATCCCCTGCTTTACAAACTAATTTTATTGCAACTAAGTAAGTCCGCGATCAAAATTTAATTTCCCCAATTCTGAGTTATGTATCGATTTGTTTAGCCTCATTCAATGCTTTGGGGTTAAATATATGCTGAGGAAAGGCGATCGCTTCTACATTGACTCCAACGGCGGAACCTCGAAGTCATTAAACGAGGAAACATTGTAAGACGAAGTGCCTAAAGCCTTCACCAGCTTACCGTCGAGAGTCAGCAAAGTAGCACCTAACTGCTGTGAAAGTGCTACATAAGAGCCATCGTAGGCAGAGATTCCATAATTTAATGCGATCGCAACTGCATCCGCCATCAAATCAGCTGTCGAGACAACACGCAAGGGGAAGTTTTTGAGAGTTGCTAAATCTGCTGGCACATCAGCAACAGCATAAAGTCTGGCGCGGACATACTTCCAAATGATGTTGCCACACTCAATGTAAAACAGGTCTGGGACAAAGATCGCAGTTTGGGGATTGGCAAGATGAGCAAACAGTTGATTAACTTTCGGAGTTAGTGGATCGTCTGGTATAAATTGCTTAATAGCTACACTTGCGTCTACAACACACCTGAGAGGGATAGTCATCTGTCTCGGTCTTCTCGGATTAAGGCAGTACTATCAGGCCATTCCACATCAGTCTGGCGACTCTCACGGCGAAGGCGAATTTCCTCTAAGAGTTTTGGGACATTTTTTCGCTTTTCGTCTTCTGTTGGCTGTGTTTCCGTTTTTAAAGCTTCTTCTAATAGAGTTATGACTTGGGCGTTAATTGAACGGTGCTGAGATACAGCTAACTCTTGCAGCTTTGCATACAAATCATCGGGTAAATTTCTTACATAAAGGGTAGCCATCGCTTTACCTCAAAGTAGAATTTATCAAGATGATAGCACTATGCAAGCAAAAGGAGAGAGTGGGGCGATCATATCTCACTCTTGATAAAGTTTAACTAAGTTCCAATTATGATTATAATACCCAAAAAAATCAGTAGAATTGTGACTTGACCCTTAAAACCTATGATTCATAAATAAAAATTAATTTGACACTTAGATTTAATCTAGATATTCATAAATAATTACTTTGGAGAATTAATTCTTGTGAGCAGCAATAGTTCAAGTCCATTAAAGGTTGTTCTTTGGCAACCTTGCCGCTGGGGTAAAAAATACTTAGATACCAACACAAATGCTTTAGTTGAACCGACATTCTATCAAGAAGAAATTTATTCTTGGGAACCGTTTGGAGATCCCTTTGGCTCAGTGACTAGCAGTGAGCAAACTCAGCGTCTAAGAGAAGAATTGATTGAAAAGTTTACACTAGTAATAAAACCTGAAAAGCGTGGAATAGAACAGTTTAAGCAAGTCATCCAAGTAATAGACGAGATATTATCTAATGACGAATCATCTTGGAGTGATTTAGAAGAGCTTGGACGCTTATCTAATAGTGATAGTGTCAACCTTCGTCAACATCAACTTCTGGCCTTACGCCAGCATATTCAGTGGGTGTGTGATACGTTTGTTAATGTTCCAGATGTCAATGTGTCCCTTCATTAAAATAATAACCTTATGAAATTAAAATTGTTTAGTAAAGAAGATGCACTAAAATGTATCGCCCAAATAGGTAAGGATGGGGAGCCATTTGAAATATCTCTTGGTGAAGATATTTGTTTTGGACGTGACAAATGGGTGAATGTTGGAACTATTACATTACAGCCAGGAGGGCAATATATTGAAAATGAAACTAGATATGATGAGTATTGTGCAGCTAAATTTGGTGGTTTTGAATGGCAAATACTATCCTTAGAGAAACTCAATGACAATATTACTGAAGCTCTTGAGAATCCACAAAGTAAAGATAGAGTTCAGAAGGCTTTCAGAGAAGGATTGCAGGATGTACTCCGAAGAACATTATTACTTTTACCTATTTTTGATGTTGAAACTATTGGCAAAATACCTTTGCAAAAACCGATAACTATTGTTACAGATACATCAGCTATTCACCAAGGAGGGCTTGATTTTATATGTCGGTTTCTTAGTCCTTGGGCAAGAATAAAAGTACCAGCTATTGTTCACATGGAAATAATTAATCAGGTAGATAGGTACTTTGCAACTCGCAGAGATAGTCAAAAAAAGAACAAACCTGTTGCTGCGGCACTTCGAGAACATATTCTCAGCCAGGGTGGTCAACGAACTTTACTTCGTCTAGAATTTTCGGATGCAGAAATAGAACGTGGTGACTTAGGTGCAGATCCCCTGCGGGGTATTGTGACACCGAGTAGCGATCCTGAAGATGGTAATCTTAAACTACAAGAGATTGTTAGGAGTTTTGCTGATCGTCTGATTTTAGAAACTGCACGACGCTTCCAAACTCAAGTTCGCCCGGATCATGCCCTAGCTCTTCTAACTAGTGATCAAGGTCTAGCCAGAATGACAATGGCTGAAGGAATGGATGTGTTCTTTTTTGAATCTCGTTCTTTTCCTAAATTTGATGGTAGAAAACTCACTGGCTCTCTTTTTCATCCTTTCAGTCAAAAAATATATACAGTATCACTAACAGATGTCCTTTGGGAATTAGCTGTATCGTTTGGTTGCCTGCGCTTGCAAAATTACAACACTAACGAGTCATTAGAGCTATGGGGCATACCTAGTGGGGAATATACTTGGCAACCACTTCACGTTAAAGATGATCTTCTTTGGGGAATTTTTAACTCTGGAACATCCTCTACAACAACAGATAATACCTCTATTGCGCTATCAACCGACATAGAAAGCCAAGATCAGACTGATGCAGTTTCTAGCCAAAATATAGAAGCAATAGTTAAGACATATGCATTTAGTCCAGATCAGATGTTCTTACTAATGAAAATGTTAGTAGACAAAGGAGAGCTAACTAATCAAGAGGCTCAAGAAAAATTGGGTTTAACACATCAATCTCGCTATAGCTTATATAAGAATTTTCTGCATAGTGGAAAATTTGTTGAGTTTAATGATAATAAAATTATATGTACAGAATTACTAAAGCTTCTATGGGAAAGCATCCTGAACGAAGATTCTATAAAAATTTTATATTATTTGAAGAAAATACCATCATTTGACGCAATATGTAACTATGTAAATGAAAATGGAAGTGTTGAATATAGCACATTACCAATTTCAAATAAAGCGAAACCAACCTACATAAAGCTAGGTGAGGCAGCTTGTGCTTGGCTAAATATACAAAACCAAAAAGTTGTTGCCACTGATAACATACCTGAACTACCAGATTTTGCTAATTTAGCAGTAGAGATTTATAAATCAATTCGTTCACAGGAAGACACAGAATGGATACTTACTGGCCGCTGGTTAGAAGAATTAGCTATTAAATATGCTGTTCATCCCATCTTAGCTAGAAAGCTGGTGAAAGAAGCACAAGAACAAAACTTAGTCAATGTCTATGCTGAAGGATCTACTCCAGATACTCGTTTTGAACTGCACGATTTGTGGATAATTAAGACAAGTGACGGACTTCCCCAGTTAGAAAAAGTTTATCTGTATCATGGAAATTTTCTTATACCTGGTACATCTGCTGTACGTATCAAGCTAGAAGGAGTTAAAAATGCCTCTTGAAAATCTATTTACAGATGAGGCGACTGCTAACGCACCAGAAGAACAACCTAAATTACTCTATAAAAAGTTTGGTGTGTTGAGTAACCCTTTTCCCAGTGCTGGGCAAACCAGTGGTCATCCGCATATGTCAACAGAAGCAGATAAGCAAGTTGATGCTGCGGTAAAGACATTTTATTCAGATCGCAAGTCTCATGTAATTTCAATAACTGCTAGTCAGGGGATTGGAAAGACTAACCTTCTGAATGCTTATGAAAATGCTTTGCGTGAAAAACTTTCTCAACATGGTTTTTTCGTTATTAGATACGTTCCAGATCCAGAACCATTTTTTGATCCGCTCATTAGGTCTATATTTGAAAATTTGGGAGAAGACTACTTACGTCGTTCAATTGATGCACTTGCAAAGAGGAAGCAAGAGATAGATGATATTGATAAATTATTAGGATTTGTGCGAATGAGCGAAATTAAAATAATGCTTAAGGCTCTTTTGAGTGTTATTAATTCCGAAGAAAAACTAAATGAGCGCCTATCTTTAGCATATCAATGGCTTTTAGGATTACCTGTAAGAAAAACTCATCAAACTGAACTGGGAGTAAATTTTCGTCTAGATACTGTAGAAGCGAAAACAAGAGCATTGCGAGACATTGTATATTTTGGTTCAGAAATGAAGACTTTAGAGGGTATTTTTATTCTTCTTGATGAATTAGAAAAACAGAATGGTAGCTTATCAAAAACTATTGTTTTAAGATATTTATCTGCTCTGCGGGCTTTAATTGATGCACTACCTAAATATCTTTTCTTAATGGTTGCTTTAACTACAGATGCCCTTGAACGTTACCGTGAGATGCTTCCAGCTATTAGAGGTCGTCTTGCTAATGAAGTTCAACTTTCACCTATAAGAAATGAAGAGGAAGCCGTAAAATTATTCAAATTCTACTTGGAACAGGCCAAAATGGAAGCCAGAAATTTTGCACAAAATAAACAATTACAAGAAGGAAATGATGTACTTTTACATGAAGATTCTGCTCGACTCTTATTTCACCAATTATTGAGAGGTAGTAACATTAAAGGCGTGCGGCAACGTGATTACCTTAATGCTCTGTATGAAAAAGCAGATGAGTCCATCCATGAATCTATGCCGGCATTCCTTTAGTTAAGTTTTTTGAAGCTCTTGCTAACTTTAAGAATTCAATAAGCGCTTATCAAGAATAAATCACAGTTAAGCCGTTGCTCAGATTAAATCTAATCAATGGCTTACCTCGTAAATAACATTTGTAAAATCTAATTTTTCTTCAACGGAGAGGGGGAGATTCGAACTCCCGGAGGTTTTAGCCTCATCCGATTTCAAGTCGGACGCAATCGACCACTCTGCCACCTCTCCAGTAAATCTGTCAAACTTGTGCCGATCCTAGTTTCAGACGCTATTCAGGCGCTTTTGTTGGTTAGCACTAAACTTGACAGATAATACTATACCCTATTATCTACGCAGATTGCACTACTGGATGCGAATGTCTACGACACAATACGCGATCGCTCATACAAAATTTCCCCCTTAGCCACCTGAAAGTCATTCCCCACCCAAACTAGGGAAACTTGCGAAACCACACCCGCCTCTAGGGTGACGATGGAAAAGTTACGCAACTTCTCGCCATCATTTTCCACAATCCTGGGGACACTAGCCGCATTTAAGTAAATTGTCCCCTCTGGACTTCTAAAGATGGGCTTGCGCTGCACCTTCTTGGTATGGCGTAAATCTCGGTGCATGTGACCAAATGTCACCAGAGGAATGGTTTTACCAGCAGTCAAGGCCTGAGAAATCGCCTCGCCCAAATCTGGATCGCCAAAATCGCCGCCAATTGGATGCCAGTCTTTGCCGCAGGGGTCTTCGGGGCGATCGCCTAACCCACTAGGCCCATTGTGACCCAAAAATATAATTGTCTCGTAAGCGGCGCTTTTAACAGCTTTGAAGATGCGATCGGCGGATTCTTCCAAACTCGTCACACCGTAACGTTCTTTACAGATTTCCGCGAATTTCCACTCTGGGCCACCCCAGGTAAAGGGACGACCCCCCACTACAGTTAAATTCCAAGCGGGAAAATCCAACTTACCGTAACCAACATGGGACGGGCCTAATAAATCGAGTTGTTCCTGTACCCAGTCTTCCTTAGAGCGGTCATAAGGAGCCTTTTTGCGTCCCCATTCGGTGGCGGTGTACCAGGCATCGTGGTTGCCCATCACGGCTGCTTTGGGAATATCGAGAGATGCGATCGCTCTGACCACTTCCACCGATTCATTGCCAAAATCCCCGACAAACAGCACTAAGTCAACACCCAAATGCTTGAGTGCAACGCCATCTTCCACTTCCCATTGGTCGTGAATATCTCCAACTACAGCAATTTTGAGGTTTATCGATTGAGTTTTCTGACTGGTCATGCCACTTTCCTTGCCGTCTATCTCCAGGATATGAAACTCAGCCCGATTTGGACACAACCCCAAAATATCAACCGTCCACTATTTTTGGTAAAAACTACTATAATTGAATCCACAGGACATACATTTGCAACATAAAGCACCCCTAAACTGTGTTTACCACTGCACTAGCTCAACGAGAAAATACCCAACTGGGTGTACCACTAGATTTGTTTGCCGCGATTCAGAGTCTCAAAAAAGAACTCAACGCCGTTATCCTGGCGCATTATTATCAAGAGCCAGATATTCAGGATATTGCAGACTTTATTGGGGATTCATTACAACTAGCAAGAGCCGCCGAAAAAACTAATGCGGATGTAATTGTTTTTGCTGGTGTTCACTTCATGGCAGAAACAGCAAAGATCCTTAATCCCGATAAATTAGTACTTTTACCAGATTTGGATGCTGGTTGTTCTTTAGCCGACAGTTGTCCAGCAGACGAATTCGCAGCTTTTAAAGCAGCGCATCCAAATCATCTGGTGGTGTCTTACATCAACTGCTCTGCTGATATCAAGGCGATGAGCGATATTATTTGTACTAGCTCCAACGCTGTGAAAATTGTGCAGCAGATACCGAAGGAACAGCCGATTATTTTTGCCCCAGATCGGAATTTGGGGCGGTATGTCATGGAACAGACCAGACGAGATTTGGTGCTATGGCAAGGTAGCTGTGTTGTCCATGAAACCTTCTCGGAAAAGAAAATTGTTCAGTTAAAAATTGCCCATCCCGAAGCAGAGGCGATCGCACATCCAGAATGTGAAAGTAGTGTATTGCGCCACGCCAGCTTTATTGGCTCCACAGCCGCCTTACTCAAATATTGTCAAAGCAGCCCCACGAAAGAATTTATCGTTGCTACAGAGCCAGGAATCATTCACCAAATGCAAAAATTAGCTCCTGACAAGCGTTTTATTCCTGCACCGCCGATGAATAATTGCGCTTGTAACGAATGTCCGTTTATGCGGTTAAACACCTTAGAAAAGCTCTACTGGGCAATGAAAAATCGTACTCCCGAAATTACCATGTCAGAGGATATTCGCCTTGCTGCACTGCGACCAATGCAACGAATGCTGGAGATGAGCGTGTAACCAGTATTTTTTATCTAGATGGTAGAGACGCAGTTTTGTTGCGATCTCTACCGACAAGTTATTTTTTCCAATCACTTGCAATTTCTAAAACATAGTGCTAAGATTTTAAATCGTGAGACAAATCGGGTCGGTGTCCGAGTGGTTAATGGAGACGGACTGTAAATCCGTTGGCTAGCGCCTACGCTGGTTCAAATCCAGCCCGGCCCACCACTTACGAAGTTATAAGTTATAATGACTGGGTTAAGAGCAAAGCTCCCAGCATTGTAACTTACAACTTAAAAACCAAAGTTACATTTTGCCCGTGTGGCTCAGTGGTAGAGCACACCCTTGGTAAGGGTGAGGTCACGAGTTCAATCCTCGTCACGGGCTTTTTAGATTGATGAAATAATCAACGTAAAAGCAAGGGCTTCAGGCTTTTGAAGGAATTCAAATGTTGAAAAGCTAATTATCTTACTTGTATTTGTGACTATTTTGACTATGATTTTGACTATCAGGTTAGAATTTGGGATATCCAGCTTGTTTTTTTGGCTATGATTTGGCTATGATTTTGTAGGCTCAGTATAAGCCACAGAAATATTTATCTTAGTCTTCAACAACACCCTTTTTTCACTCTCTCCTCTAAAGTCCTTGGATCTGATTACGAATTTCATTATCAATTTGTGATTCCTGAATTACTGAAAAGTCATCCGAATCGTCATGTAATCCGTGAGAAGCGATAAATCTACTCCCATCTTCTACCTCAAACAGTAATCCAATTTCATTTGCAATATCTGCGTATAGTGCGCTGCTGTAGCTTCTTTTTAAAATAGTTATATTTGATATACGTTGTCCTACAAACCTAGCCCAAAAATTATTACTGTATACTGCATCTCTTGCATCTACTGGATAAAGTTCCTTATCTTCTTCAGCTAGTTCTTCACTTGTTTCAGCAGCCTCGTTTTTCTCAACCCAGATAATAACTGAGTTTTTTGATGGTTGACTTCCATATCCAATAACTAGCCCTGAGTCAAAGCTCATGATAAGACAGCCGGCTGTCAGTGAAAAAACTTCTTTTGCTTCAATGCCGTATTCCAGAACCGCCTTATCAGGTGGCTCCCAACTATATCTAGTCAAATTCAGTATCGCAAGTCCCTTAAGAGAGTCTAAAACATCACTCCGATTAGATGGAATATCTGATGTATATAAAAAAGTTTTCATTTATTTAGTTTTTTTGAGCAGACTCAAGAAGTTTCAATCTTCGTCATGGATTGTTAACTGTCCTTCCACTTTTCCATAAGCTTTCTTCACCCAATACCCTCTAGGTGGCTTTTCTATTCCATAAGCCTTACACCACTTTTCTACAGCTTTATCAGACACGCCAAAATCTCTCCCAATTTGTGCAGTTGGCTTTTCCCAAATTAGTTTTCCTAGTTCTTCTTTCGATGGTCTTTCTACTTTTCTGGTATGAATTCTAGAGTCTGGGTTAACCTTTCTGGTTGTTAAATCAACGCCAAAGTCCTTGTAGGTTCGCTTAGATGCTGCTTCAGTTAAGTCTGTAAAATCTTCCCACCAGTAAAACGGTGTAGCTGAATTAGGTATCTGGGTAGTTATGTAGCAACCATTAAAGTTAATTGATGGATAAACAACTTTATCTATATCAGGCAGATAAACAGTATAAAAGTCAAAGTCATTTACTTTATACTTCTTCTGATGAGTACCATTTTTATCTACCCAAATAGTTTTATTGACTACTCTATTATCTCCCGCGTATTTAGCTTGTATTTTGTAAAATTTATCGTCTTTGTAGGCAACAAAATCAAAAGATAAATGCTCACAAACAAATGGTGTGAGAATTAAGTATCCTTTTAAAGTTAGATCGGCGATCGCTTTCGTAGCAGCAATATCGCCTTTGTTCTTGGTATGATGCAGCAATAACGAACCTCAAACTCGGAAATCATCATATCACTTCACGGTGCTTGAAGGTTCATATTGAGTTAAAACGAGCGCGGCAGGGTTCGAACCTGCGGCCGATTGCTTAGAAGGCAATTGCTCTATCCACTGAGCTACGCGCCCAAAACAAAATAATGGCTCCCAAAAGAGTCATCTTAACTATTATATCGTTTCGACGTAACAAGAAGCAATCGAAAATTGCAGATTTACCACTAGCAAGGCTAAGATGCTAGTCGCTAGTTAGTGCAATCTACACTGAAAACGAAACAGATGGGGTATTGGTTTAGATATATTGTGTTGTCAAGGGGTTATTTGCCCGTTAGCGCTAACGTCCTCTGGGCGGCTACCTTCGGGAAGAATCTGGCGATCGCGAGGCTCATTCCTACAGTATGCTAGGTAATTTCAGCCTTGGCGATACTGCCAAATGCCATTATATATTCCATATTAAGAGTGCCCCTGTGAGGAGTTATTTGCTAGTGCCATGTTTATTCTCAAACGGCAGGATGTTGAAATATCAAGCATTCAGCACCCAAAAAAGGATCAGCAGGTGCCGATTCTTAGTTATCAAGGGCAGACTTTCCGCTTGATTAGTGTTTTCAAAGCTAGTCAAGAGGAAGAAGCTAGAGCCTTATGGAGAGAATTAACGGATAACCGAGGTAAAGCCTGTGTTTTGCTGGAGGAACCAGAACGCTTTAGTGTTTGGGGTAAAATCCGTTTAGAGCAACTAGATAGTGACACAGGTAATCATGGCAAAACGGCGATTTTAATCCAAGCCGGTATTTTGCTGTTGCAGGGTGTTTCTATCGACATTGAAGAGTTTTTAGGTGCTAGACAAGCTGCATTATTTGAAAAAGATATTGCGGAGGTGTTCAAGCAAAAACAATTTCCCCAAGCATCTTCTTTAGAAGCAGTGAAATATCTGGTATCTACTAATCCTTTGCCAACAGCCAAAATACCTGATTGGCAAGAAAATCATGTAGTTATCCTGTTACAAGAACTGCATAGATTAGGAAAAGCCTATTTTGGCAATGCTAATTTTACCAAACAAGTAATTTATAAGCTAGAAGATATGCCAGAAGCCGAGCGATCGCTGTTTATCACTTGGCTAAATCAATCGCCACTGGGTAAACTATGGCAGTAGCAGGGAAATTTTTTCACAAAATTCCTGCCACTGGCACTTGCTTTTGGTGTCCGATTGTGTATTACCTGATAGACACACTGCTAGATATACAGTCCTTTAACTCAAAATACTGCCAGAGTGCATCTACATAGTCAAGTCCTATGAGTAACTCTTACGAGAATTCGTTCCTTTCTAAATCAATTTTCACTACTCAGAACATTGTCTTAGCTAATATTGGCTGGGCCGTACTGGCACTGCTATACTTTTTGTTATTTAGTGCCAAAGTTCCTGGAGCCGATGGCATAGAAAGCCGAGCCGAGTGGTATGTGATTGGCACAAATATTTTTGAAGCTTTAGCTTATTTGGGTGCCAGTATCTTATGCTTGAGGAACTGGCTGAGTCCGCAAATCGTCAGTGGCCGGAATGTTTGGCTCTTAATTGGGCTAGGTATGCTTTCTTATTTCGTTGGAGGGATAATTTTCGGCTATACCGAAATAGTTTTAAAAGATGAACCGGATGTGTCTGTGGGCGATATATTTTTTGTACTGACTTATCTATTACTTGGCGCAGGCATGATTTTAGCTGTGGCTTCCAGGCGAATCAATCTGGAAAAATGGCAGTGGCTAATTGTATTAGCAATTGCAGTGTTCGGTAGTTTGTTGGCATGGTGGATTTCTATGCAACAAGAAACACCCTCAGAACTGCTAGTCGCTATTTTGAATTGGTTTTACGTAGTTAGCGATGTAGTTTTGTTAATTATTGCTACCACTCTGCTACTAGCCTTTTGGGGGGGAAGAGTTTCCCAGTCTTGGCGAATGATTGCAGCGGCGGCCTTTTCGCTCTACATTGCAGATATGTGGTTTAAATATGCCCAAGGCCCCAATTATCAAAGTGGAGAAATATTAGAAGTGTTTTGGGTGTTTAGTGGAGTGTTATTTGGTATGGGCGCTGCCTTAGAATATGACGCATCACTAAGACGAACGCGGCGTACCAGCGGACGTAAACGAGCTTAGTAAAGATTTTTGGTATCTACCGTGAGAAAACTAACAGACTCTGACAAGCAAGAAATTCTTAAGTTATATCGAGAGACTGCTGAAACAACCTCAACTTTGGCAGACCGCTATGGTGTGAGTAATTCGACAATTAGTCGCCTGCTCAAAAGCACTTTGCCAGAAGATGAGTATGAATACTTAGTCTCCTTAAAGCGGGCTGCGAGAACTCCTGAAGGAAGGGCACAGGTGAGCTACGAGCAGTTACCACTGCTGAGTCAACCAGAACCAGAGCCGGAGATAGAAGTTCCACCCATCGAAAGCCAACCCTTGGAAGTGCCAAAGGTTGAGCCACTACCACGTAAGATAATTCGTGTAGAGCAGGAAGTGTACTCAGAGGAAACGGCGGAGTCAATCGCCGCTAGTAGACGGGTGCGGCGACGCCCTTCGGCTGCGGAAAAACCGAAACTCCGAGTCACAGCAGATAAATTAGAAACTCCAGAGCCAAAGCCGCCGGAAATAGTCAGCATCCCCATCCCACCCCTAAAGAATGAACATCCAGGAGCGGCTGTTATCGCGCACATGCTGGGCGAAGATTTGCTCGACGAATCCGAAGATTTGGATGATTTAGATGATGATGATTTAGAGGATGACGACTTTGAGGAAGAAGACTTTGATGATGATGACCTGGATGAGCAAAGACCTTTAGTTACAAGAAGAAGACCAGGTGAAGCATCAGTTGAAGTTTTACCACTGTCGATAGCCAATTTGCCCAAAACTTGCTATTTGGTAATTGACCGTTCCTCAGAATTAATTACCCGTCCTCTGAAAGACTTTGGTGATTTGGGACAAATTCCCAGCCTGGAAACCCAGCAAAGAACTCTGCCGGTGTTTGATAACCATCGCGTCGCCAAGCGTTTTTCTACTAAACGCGATCGCGTGATTAAAGTTCCTGATAGTAAAATGCTGCATAAGGCTCGGACTCATCTCCAAGCTAAGGGCATTACACGACTGCTAATTGATGGTCAGGTCTATTCTTTGTCTACGGTTTAAGAGTTAGAAGTTAGGAGTTAGGAGTTAGGAGTTTAGAGTTTCATAATTCTTAACTCTTAACTTTTAACTCCTAACCTAAGTGTAGACAGCCCTTGCAAAACGCTCTGCTAAGTAAATAATGTCCTGTCTACGAGCAATTTGGTTCATCCATTGTTTAGGAATATTTTCCACGCCATAGTAAATTCCCGCTAACCCACCGGTGACAGCAGCAGTAGTATCGGTATCTCCACCTAAGTTGACAGCTTTTAACACCGCTTCAGAATAAGACGAACTATTTAACAAGCACCACAGGGATGATTCTAAGGTATCAATCACATAGCCACTAGAATTAATCTCTTCCACTGGTACCTTGGCAATCTCACCACTGAAAATTCTGCCAAAATGCGGCTTCTCTAATAAAAATTCTCGGACAGAATAAATTGTTTGGATATCTTGCAATCCTTGTAGATAAGCTGTTTGCGGGTCAGCCCCTTCCAAGAGCGCCACTGCAATACTAATATAAATGCCACAGGCCATTTGCGATCGCGCATGAGCATGAGTAATTGCCGAAACATCATGCACCCGCGCCAGCAATTCGGCTAAAGTTAAGCTTCTGTGACAATAAGCCATCGGCAAGATTCTCATTAAAGAACCATTGCCATTAGTATTTTCAACCTTACCACCGGCCTGATGGGGAACAACTCCTTGTTTCAGGCGCATAATTGCTGTGTGGGTAGTTTGACCAATATCAAAGACATCGCCACGAGGAGTCCAGTAAGCCTCCTTGTACCAGCGCCAGAAGGAATTGGCTATGGCATCCAACGAATACCCCCTACAAAGGCATTCTGCCAAGCAAAAGCTTAAGGAACTGTCATCTGACCAAGTTCCTGGTGGTTGATTCCATGTGCCATAACCCTGCATCGTTGTCACTGGAGATTTTACTCGTTCAGCGCGGCTAGTAAACTCCACCGGCACACCCAACGCATCACCGACACATAAACCCATCAAACCAGATAACGTTTTTGTAACGGTTAGCATTATTCAATCTCCACAAGAATTGCTCAAAATTAACTTTATAGATTCCCTCTATAGCTTGTTGCAACAGATGTTACAGCCTACTTCATCATCTGTGAAAAGGTAGGCAAAAATTATTAATCGGGTATTTTATTTACCATATCCCGACTTATTTTTAGTTCCAAATATTGTGACAGTTTTAAAAGCGTCTATTGGGGGAACAAACAGACAGAATGTAAAGACATTGAGATGTAATTATAACAGCTTATTTATCAATTTAAGGGATAGTTATCCTGTAAGCGTTATACATTAACCACAACAATTTTTTAATAAAAATTGGGAATCATTTGGAACATTATCACTTTATTTTCGACCTGGAATATACAAGTAAAAAATACAAATTTAGGTAAAAATTATGAAACGCTTACTCAAGTCTTTCGTGACAATTTCTGCATTGTCTTCCTTAATAGTTGCTCCTTTTGTTCTATCAGCTGGTCAAGCTTCTGCTGAAACTAAAAAGGGTACTGATGCTAGCTATGTTGGTGCTGGTGTTGCCGCTGGCGTTACCAGTGGCGGACAAGGTATCAACGATGATGCCACATTTGGTGGTAATGTTACAGGTCGCGTGAAATTAGGAACTACGCCATTTTCTGCACGCGGTAATGTCCTCTGGAGTGATAAAACAAGTGCCATTATCCCAGAAGTTTCTGTGGATGTGCCTATCGCTAATAGAACTAATGCTTATTTAACTGGTGGTTATTCTTTTGTAGAGAAAGATGGCTCACCAACTCCTATAGGTAACAAAGATTCAGTAGTGGTAGGTGCTGGTGTTGAATCGGAAGTTGCTAATAACTTCCTCGTCTACACTAACGCTAAAGTAGGACTTGGTGCCTACCAAAATAGTGATGCTTCTGCTGTTACCATCAACGGTGGTCTTGGCTATCGCTTCAAATAAAAAATTATTGAGTCCTCAGTCAGTTTATACTTTACTTAGTACTTAGGACTCAGCACTTCTTCACTCACTACTCCAAAAAGCTGGTTTTGTTAAGTATTACATCACTGACAAAGCCAGCTTTTGCCGTGATAAAATTAAAATATTCCTCATTATTCCGGCCGGATTACCGGGGATAAACTAGCCGAAGGGTGCTGATTCGGCGTCTACTAATGCTTTATTGAGAATACTATACAAGTCTAATGGTTAAATCTGCTCCTTCCCCCATCGCTAGCCGTAAGCCTTCCAAAGTAGAAGGAATCAAGGAAAATAGTAATTTTTTGCGTGAACCTGTAGCAACTGAAATCCTTCAAGATACTACCCATTTTACTGAAAATGCGGTGCAGCTTTTGAAGTATCACGGTTCTTATCAGCAGGATAACCGCGACAACCGCACCAAGGGGCAGGAAAAAGATTATCAGTTTATGCTGCGGACAAAAAATCCCGGTGGTTTAGTACCGCCGCAGCTGTATCTGGCTTTAGATAAAATAGCTGATGAGTATGGCAACCAGACATTACGAGCAACTACCCGTCAAGGTTTCCAACTGCACGGAATTTTAAAGAAGAATCTTAAATCAGCGATTGCCACCATTGTCAAGAACCTGGGTTCTACTTTGGGAGCTTGCGGTGACATTAACCGCAACGTGATGGCACCACCAGCCCCATTTAAGAATCGCCCAGAGTATCAGTATGCTTGGGAGTATGCCCAGAATATTGCTGACTTACTGACAGCGCAAACAGGCGCTTATTACGAAATTTGGTTAGATGGGGAAAAGGCAATTAGTGCTGAAGAAGCCCCAGAAGTGAAGGCAGCCCGACAGCGCAATGGAAATGGCACAATTATCCATGACAACGAAGAACCGATTTATGGCACGTACTATATGCCCCGCAAGTTCAAAATTTGCGTGACAGTGCCTGGGGATAATTCGATTGATTTGTATTCTCAAGACCTGACGTTGGTAGTGATTACCAATAAGAAGAAGCAATTAGAAGGATTTAATATTTTTGCTGGTGGTGGTTTAGGCAGAACCCACGGTAAAGAAGAAACTTTTGCTAGGTTAGCAGACCCCATCGGTTATGTGGCGAAGGATGACGTTTATGACATTGTAAAAGCGATTGTTGCGACCCAGAGAGATTATGGCGATCGCACCGATCGTCGTCATGCCAGGTTAAAATATCTAATCAACGATTGGGGGCTAGATAAATTCCGTGCCCAAGTTGAAGAATATTTCGGTAAACCAGTCGAAGCCTTCAAACCACTGCCAGAGTTTAAATACTACGACTTCCTCGGCTGGAATGAACAAGGTGATGGCAAGCTATTTTTAGGAATTTCCATTGACAATGGTCGAATCAAAGATGAAGGTTCGTTTCAACTGAAAACCGCTTTGCGGGAAATTGTCGAGCAGTTCAACTTACACATCCGCCTGACAGCCAACCACAACCTGATTTTTTACGATATTGAGCCAGATAGTAAGCAAGCTATTCAAGACATTCTCAGCCGTCACGGTATCGTAGACGACCCTAGTAAAATCGAACCTTTAGTACGGTATGCAATGGCTTGTCCTGCTTTGCCCACTTGCGGCTTGGCAATCACGGAATCAGAACGGGCAATACCGGGTATTTTGGAGCGGGTTCGCGCCCTTTTAAATAAAGTAGGTTTACAAAATGAACATTTTGTAGTAAGGATGACAGGATGCCCCAACGGTTGCGCTCGTCCCTACTTAGCAGAATTGGGCTTTGTCGGTAGCGCCCCAGAATCTTACCAATTATGGTTAGGGGGTTCGCCAAATCAGACTCGACTGGCGCAACCTTACACAGAGAAACTGCACCACAATGACTTAGAAATCTTCTTAGAGCCAATTTTTGTTTACTTTAAGAGATCTCGGAAATCAAAGGAAAAATTTGGTGATTTTTGCGATCGCGTTGGTTTTGATGCCATCCGCGAATTTGCTGCCACCTACGAACCTAACACGGCTAATGGTGCAAACAAATCGCGCCATCGGGTGAATTTGAAAGAAGAGGTTTATAGCAAGTTGAAGGAAGTAGCAGAAAGCCAAGGTAAACCGATGACTCAGTTAGTTACTGAAGCGCTAGAGGTTTACTTCCAGAATCTTTCGTAAGCCGAATAAATAATTAAACCATGATGGACACAGATGGATTTATCTGTGTCCATCTTTGATTTGATATTCTTGAAATTCCAAAATCCCATGTCTCAACTGCAAAGAATTGCGATCGCACCCTCCCAATTTCAACAAGGGCAAATTTTACTCACCAAAGAACAGCAGCATTATTTGGGGCGTGTGTTGCGCTTGCGTGAAGGCGATCGCTTTATTGCAATGGATGGTAGAGGAAAATGGTGGTTAGCGCAGCTAGCAGGGGAACAAGCACGGGTTTTAGAAGCGCTTTTGGTGGAAACAGAATTACCTGTATCAATTATCCTGATGGTAGCGTTGCCCAAAGGCAATGGATTTGATGAAGTAGTGCGGTGTTGTACAGAGTTGGGAGTAACTTGTATTGCACCAGTATTGAGCGATCGCACTTTACTTCATCCTAGTCCTCAAAAGCTCGAACGCTGGCGGCGTATCGCAGCCGAAGCCGCCGAACAATCAGAACGCTCATTCGTGCCGACAATTTTAGAGCCTGTTGCTTTTAATACTGCTGTCACCGCGAATCAGACAAGTCACCGTTATATTTGTGAGGCTCGCGGAGAGTATCCCCATTTAAACAAAGTGCTGAGTAGCATCTCTGAGGAGATTGTCATTGCTATTGGGCCAGAAGGGGGATGGACAACACAAGAAGTAGAGAATGCCAAATCAGCCGGATTTCAACCCGTTTCCCTTGGTCGCCGCATCCTGAGAGCAGTTACAGCCCCAGTAGTAGCATTATCCTTGATTACCGCAAGTTGTGAAGTATAAATGATTTATAGCTCACGCAAAATTACTTTTGCGCGAGACATCACTCCAGCGTGTATTTAGAGTAAGTGATGATTGAGCAAGTTGCGATCGCCTTTGAGCATAAAGATTATCAAACAGCAGCTAAATTACTCAAACAGCTGCAAAAAGAATCACCCGAAAATCCTTGGGTACAATATTATCTCGGTCGGCTCCATGAAGTATCCCAAAAGCGCCAAGATGCAGAACAAATTTATCGGCAATTGCTGCGAGATACAAGGAACGCCAAAATAGTAACGCTCGCACGCCAAGGTTTGCGACGCCTACAAGAAATGGAGCTAGAAGAAAGACAAAGAGCTATTTCCCAAGCAAAATCTGAACCAAATAACACCGAACTTGGCGTACTAGTCTTAGAGCCACTCAGTAACGAATTGAAAACAGAAGTGTCTCGAAAATTCGCCCAGATTATGCAGCTAGACCCCTACACTGCACGATTAATACTCCCAAGTCGTGGCTGGAGATTGTACCGCACTGGCCAAGTAGGAGAACTAAAATTTTATGGCAAACAGCTACAGCAGGCTGGTATTCCTTGCTTTTGGGCAACAATAGCGCAAATTCAGCAAATTCAAGTTTATCAAGTCAAACATTTCCAAGCATCTACCCCACAAGCTACTGTTGTTTGCCGAAACGAAGTCAATCAACTTGGTTCTCTCACCTTTGACTGGTCAGAAGTCACAGCGAGAGTAGTAGGACTTTTGCCCATTTTTGAACAAGTTGTAGATGTTGATGCTCGCCGTAAACTGGAATGGAAAACCCAAACACAAGACTATGCTCAGTTTTGTGATTTACACATACCTGGTAGGCGTTCTATTCTCCGACTTTATGATAATGGCTATGAATTCCAGCAAGGTTTAGAAATCATTCCTCAAGCTAGCCAAAATACAATCAGAATTAATTGGAATAGTTTATCAAGTTGGATTGACCAGCAACTACCTCAAGTCAAAATCTGGTCAGATTTCACGCCTTTTGCAGATACAACATTAGATCAAACAGAAATGTTGAGTCATATCAAGTCTCACATCGATTTGTTTCGTCGAGAACAGACTAATTGGGATTCAGCTTTTCATTTGTATAGTGGACTGGTGTTTGTTAAATAATTCGTAATTCGTAATTCGTAATTCGTAATTAAGTTACTTATTGCCTACTTTAAAAAGTAAGTTCACAAATCAAATAGGAGTGTTCTATGAATATAGTAAGTGCTAAAAAACAACATTTAGGCGGTTTGTATGTTCAATCGCCTCAAGGAGAGCAACTAGTTTTTCCACTCAAGCATACAGAGGTTCTAGCAAAAATTGCAGGTAACTTGTCACGAGTTGATGTCATTCAAAGCTTTGAAAATACCTTCACGCAGCCTTTAGAAGCAGTCTATATCTTTCCGTTACCTGATGAGGCGGCGGTGGATGATATGGAAATCAAAATAGGCGATCGCATCATCAAAGGTAATATTAAAAAACGTGAAGAAGCACAACAAATCTATGAACAAGCCAAACAAGAAGGACGCACCGCCGGACTACTAGAACAGGAACGAGACAACATTTTTACCCAATCTCTAGCTAACATCAAACCTGGCGAACAAATTGATGTTACAATTCGTTACACCGAAAGTTTAAAATTTGAGGCGGGAAACTACGAATTTGTTTTCCCGATGGTGGTGGGACCAAGATATATTCCGGGAACGCCGATAGATGGTAGCGGTGATACAGATCGAGTTCCTGATGCTTCTCGCATTACACCACCTGTAGTCTTAGAAGGAATGCGATCGCGTCACAATATTAATGTCACAGTCGAAATTGATGCAGGTTTACCAATTTGTGAAGTGCGTTCTCCTTCCCATCAATTAAAAATTGAACACTCAGGTCAAATTGTACGGATTCAATTAGCCAAAGAAGATACAATTCCCAACAAAGATTTAATTCTCCGCTATCAAGTTTCTGGTAAAGAAACTCAATGCACAGTATTAAGCCAAGCCGACGATCGCGGCGGACATTTTGCCATATATCTGATTCCAGCTTTGGAATATTCCACGGATCAAATTGTCCCTAAAGATGTTGTATTTTTGGTGGATACTTCCGGTTCACAATCTGGCGATCCGTTATGGAAGTGTCAGGAATTAATGCGGCGATTTATCAATGGGTTAAATCCCAACGATACTTTCACAATTATCGATTTTTCCAATAGAGTCAGACAGTTATCAAAAAAACCTCTACCGAATACAGCAGAAAATCGTACCAAAGCGATCGCTTACATTAACAATTTACAAGCTGATGGCAGCACAGAAATGCTCAGTGGCATTCGTACAGCCATAAATTTCCCTACACCAGTCGGAAGATTGCGCAGTGTTGTACTCTTAACTGATGGCTATATCGGCAACGAAAATGAGATTTTAGCAGAAGTACAACAGCACCTCCAACCAGGAAATCGCCTTTACAGTTTTGGTGCTGGTAGTTCAGTCAACCGTTTCTTACTAAATCGCATCGCCGAAATTGGCCGGGGAATATCCCAAATCATTCGTCATGATGAACCCACAGAAGAAGTTGCCGAAAAGTTTTACAGGCAAATTAACAACCCCGTACTCACAAATATTCAAATTTCTTGGCAGGGTGAGACAGAATCGCCTGTTATTTACCCAGCAATAGCGCCTGATTTATTCAGCGAACAACCATTAGTGTTGTTTGGTCGGAAGCAAGATAAAGTCGGAGGTAATCTGCAAATTTCCGGCGTTGCTGCGGGCGGTAAAGACTACGAAAAAACTTTTCACCTCAAATTTGAAGAAACAGGAAATCTTGCTGTAGCCCAGTTATGGGGACGTGCTTGCATCAAAGACTTGATGAATCAGATGGTGAGCTTTGAAACTAAAGCTGGTGTAGAAGCGGTGACAGAAACAGCCTTAACTTATCAACTACTTTCTCAATACACTGCTTTTGTTGCCGTCAGTGATGACGTGCGGGTTGAACCAGGAAGCGAATATGTATCTATGCAAATGCCAGTGGAAATGCCTGAAGCAGTTAGTTACAAAGGAGTGTTTGGCAATGCTCCGGCTGGTGGTTTTGCGGATCAAATGGAATTCTTAACCTTATCAGCGCCAGCTTCAGCAGAAGCTCCAGATTTTCTTCGGCAAAAGCGATCGCCACAATCCCCAGTAGCCAAAGAAGTCGAGATATCTTTGAACTTTGATTTAGAGGAGATGGCACAAGATGAAATATTAGACGCAGCCATCAACCATCAGTTAGAGATCATCAGCGTTACTGGCTTGGATGACACAGAAATTGCTGATCTAACCCGACACCTTCAGCAACTAAACTTTCCTTCAGGCTTCAGTGGTGAAATCGTCTTTGAGTTCACCGTCAAGAAAGGTCGGGTAGAACGGGTAGTTTTGGATGAGGAAACCTCCACCCTCAAAGATTCAGTTGTAGTGGAGAAAATTAAGCGATCGCTCTTACTTTGGAGAGTTCCCCCATCTACAACTGGCAAAGTTATCTTAACCTTGCATCTTCACGCTTAATCTATAGAGACCGTAAATTTACGGTCTCTATAAATTATTTAGGTGTTTTAATCTGACGTGCCATGTCTAGATAAGCACTCATATTCGCCCCTGGACGACGACGACCATTAGAACTAGTAGCCGAGGGAGCAAGATATTTTGGTGCAAAGGTAGTTTCTTTTGGCTCCTCTTTGAGGACTTTGGCGGCTGCGGCTTTTTCTTTTTTGCCCGGTTCAACTTTCAGACCTTCAGCAGTCTGGACTAGTTGAACATCGGCTGGTTTGGGATTTTTAGCTGATTTCTCCTTAGCCTTACTCTTAGCCGCAGCAGTTTTTGTTCCGTTCAATGAATCTGGTTTAGATGGAGTTGGTGCTTCTGATGTAATCGTCTCTGCTACTTTCTTAGCATTCGATGCAACTGTCGATGTAACTGTCTCTGCTACTTTCTTTGCGTTCGATGCTACCTCTTTAGCAGCATCTTTGGCAGCATCTTTGGCTTCGTCCAATTCTAAGAAGTAGCCGTTGCTTTTCTTCTTCCCTGGTAACAATCCAGTAATGAAACCCAGAATACCGCCAAGAAAACCCTGAATACCCGAAATTAACTTTTTGATAAAATCCATTACAATTACTCCTGCCTTTTACCTTTTATATTTTGAACTCGACCGTAATTGTTAAAAATTACGACAAAATGTTACATTATCTACTTAGTGTCACCTCGCTCTGGTGACAACCCTTATAGGCTTGTGCTTAATTAACATTGTAGTAAAACCACAGGGCAAATGTTCTATTGCAAGCATTTGCAACCTGCACACACCGAGAATTAATTATTAAATTTTACTGTAGCTAAGAGCAAGATTCTGAAAGCAAGCTTTACAATAATTAACATTTCTTTGTTTGTTAAATACCCAATTGAAGTTAAATAAGCAGTTTGCTCTCACCCAGTAAGAAGAGTGTCATAGCCTATTGGCAGACGAACGGATTAATTTGTAAAACTTTATACAAATTCTCTTTGGAAGCATTTCAGTTTTGTTTGCAACAATATCGAATCCGAAAAGCAATAGCTTCAGTTTGTAGAGCAGGATGTGTCTACAAAAGTGAAATACACCCTTTAATTCAGTTAGATTTTGTAAATGAACATTGAAAATCAACAACGCAATCCCGTTTTGTTAATACACGGCATTGTCGATACAGAGGCAGTTTTCCATAAAATGAGGGCATACCTCATACAACGGGGTTGGTCTGTATATAGCCTGGATCTCGTTCCCAATAATGGTAATGTGGGTCTTGATGAATTGGCAAAGCAGGTAGCCGATTATGTTACAGCTACCTTTGCACCAGAACAACGCCTAGATTTAGTAGGCTTCAGCATGGGAGGAATTGTCAGCCGTTACTATGTTCAGAGATTGGGAGGAATTAACCGCGTGCAGCGGTTTATCACGATCTCTTCGCCCCATCATGGAACTGTGGTTGCTTATGGTTCTTGGCGTCTTGGTTGCCTACAAATGCGCCCTGACAGCATTTTTCTCAAGGATTTAAATTCAGATGTTGTAATGTTGGGGCAGCTAGATTTTACATCTATCTGGACACCTTATGATTTAATGATTGTCCCAGCGAATAGTTCACAAATCTCCGTAGGAAGCGAAGTAATAGTACCAGTTGCTCTACACCGTTGGATGGTAACAGACCCCAGGAGTTTAGCAGTAGTCACAGCAGCTTTAGCAAAGCCTATTAAGCTACCCTTGCTGAATAAAAAATCCAGTCAGTAACCAGGATGCTTGATAGACTTGCATTACTTAATTTTTAATTTTTAATTTTTAATTTTTTAAGTCCTATCGCCAATTTGCGTATGTTCGTAACTCCCAAAAATCGCCTCTGGATGACGATAATACTTGAACTCCATGAGATTATAAAAGGGATCTTCTAAAAAGAAAGTGCGATGCTCAAGAGGAGAACCGATAAAGCGATTTTTGGTTTCTTCACGAAAAAGTAGCTGTTGTTGTTGTGCCCTTTGTAGTAAGTCTTGCCAGTCACGTTCTTGGGTAAAAATTAGCCCAAAATGTCTGGGATAGATAGTTTGTTGCGGTGTCAAAAGTTCTTTTGTGACATGAGCCACTAATTGATGACCGTAGAGATTGAGTATCAGGGCATGGTGGTTTTCACGACCAGGAATGCAGCCCAAACCATCTACATAATATGCTTTTGTTTGGGCAATGTCAGTTACAGGGAAAGCTAAATGGAATAAAGTTTGGCTCATAGCTTATGTGAAAAATACTAGTAATTTATGCTATCTACAATTTATGCTATTAAGTTTTGATTGTGGTTAACTTGGACACAGTTTTTATTGACATTAACTTATATTCTTTATCCTTATTACTAAGATTGGGGACTGAGTAATACTTCCGCCACTGTACTCTGCGGCTACAGAGAAGAGTTTACCTAACTCAAAAGAAGTTTTGCATTTTGTTTAATCATTGCAGCGTAAATCTAAGACACCATTGATGGTTTGACACTCAGCTTTCAGAATGATGCCTACGCAATTTAGTTAATAATACAAACATATTATTTTACCTAGAGAGGTTGCAAAAATAAAGCACTAAGCATCACAAATTCGTTATTCTGTTGATATTCAGACAAAATTACTCATGATTAATTGCTGATGTTATCCTCAATAGATTCTGTAAATCCCTGGTTAGTAGCAGTAGTATTAAACACAATTTTATTGGGTTTAGCTTGGATTGCTCCCAAAAAGCTACTTACCCCTGCTGGATTATTCCACGCCTGGTTTTTGGCCATCTTAATTTGGGTAACATTAGGCTGGCAAGGATATGCAGTAGTAATGTTCTATTTTTTGGTTGGTTCTGGCGTTACCCGCATCGGGATGGCGCAGAAGGAGGCAGAAGGAATTGCCGAAAAGCGTTCTGGGGCAAGAGGCCCAGAAAATGTCTGGGGTTCGGCTTTGACTGGGGCGCTGTGTGCTTTGGGAGTAGGAATAATAAATTCGGGATTCTTCGTATCTAATCCCCAGTCGCTAATCCCCAATACTTCGGCTTCGCTCAGTACAAGTCTCCAGTCCCTATTATTGCTAGCCTATGTAGCGAGTTTCAGTACCAAGCTGGCTGATACCACTGCTAGTGAAGTTGGTAAAGCTTATGGTAAAAGCACCTTTTTGATTACCACACTCCAACCAGTACCTCGTGGCACAGAAGGAGCAGTAAGCTTGGAGGGAACTTTAGCTGGGATTGTGGCTTCTGTAGCGATCGCATTTGTGGGTTGGGGAGTTGGTTTAATCGATCTATTGGGAGTCGCTTGGTGTGTGCTGGCAGCATTTATTGCCACCAACCTAGAAAGTGTGATTGGTGCAACACTGCAATCTAAGTATACCTGGCTGACCAATGAAGTAGTAAATATTTTTAATACATTAATCGGTGCGATCGCATCTGTACTACTTGCTTGGACATGGATAAGTTTCATTAACTAGACTGGAAAGAAATAATTACTCTATTTAAGTGGGGCATTGCTAGAAAATAACTAATTTGCCGTTACTACTACGCTATCAATGATATTTTCAATCCTGTTTTGTCCCCGTTAGACTGTAAAAGTGATCGTGGCAAATTATTTTATTTACTAGCTATATAATTTTTTGACCATTTAGATGTAATTAGTTCACGGAATCTTTATCATATTTATCCATCAATAACCAGATTATTTCTATATGATTTAATAAAAAAGTACTATAAGTGATTAACCATTTTCACATAATTAGTTCATGGAATCTTTATCATTTTTGACAATTAATGACCAAATAATTTCTATAGAGCAAGCAGTAAAGTACCTGCAAGCGTCTGGAAAATTGGGACAGTTCATTGGAGATATTCTCCGGCAGTACGTAATTGAGGAAGAAATCCGAACAAGAGATGATATTGAAATTGGCACTGCAATAACTGAACAGTCAATAATTGACTTTAGACTAAAAAATCAACTCACTGACCCCCAAAGTTTTCAAGAATGGTTAAAGACAAATAATACGGATTACGCTACTTTTCACACATCGGTTGCTTTTGGTTACAAGTTAGAAAAGCTGAAAGCTGTAGTGACACAAACAAAACTCCCAGAATATTTTATTGAGCGCAAAATTTTCTTGGATCGGGTAGTACTTTCCCGGATTGTTGTTGACAATCGAGAATTGGCAGACGAACTCCAAACCCAAATAGAAGAAGGAGGTAGTTTTGAGCAACTAGCTAAAGAGTATTCCCTTTCAGATGACCGAATTGTGAATGGCATGATGGGAATCGTCAGCCGAGGTAGTATGCCGGATATATTACGGGCAGCTATTGATGTGGCCAATCCTGGACAATTGATAGGTCCAATAGAAATCGTTGGCAAAGACTCTCCCCAAGGAGAAGGGCCTTATGGTTTGTTTCGAGTAGAACAATTTCTACCAGCGTCTTTAGAAGATACTCAACTACAGCAAGCACTACAAAATGAGTTGTTTGAAAAATGGCTAGCAGAGAAAATTCAAAAACTGACAGTCAAGTTACAAGTGAGTTAAAAACTCTGGATAATGAATCTTTACGATTAAAAGTGCTAGCTTCTTTGCCTTGGAATCAGCCACCGCTATCCTGGCTGACTCCCGAACAACAATCTCGATTGGAAAATGAGTGCCAAACCCGCCAGTATCGTCTTGGAGAAAAAATCTGGTCAAACGATGTTCGCGGTTATCAATTTTTAATTGTGGCTGGGAAAGTCCGCTTGCGAGAAGAAGGCATTGGTAAACCAATAGCCGCCCTAGATGCAGGGGATTGGTTTGGCGACTTCCAAAAGCTGTCTGCGGATTTTAAAGCTGTAGCTGCTAGTAAAGAAGTGATAGTAGTTTATTGGGATACTGCCCTGTGGGCAGAATTTTCTCATCCACAAATTCAGGAATTTTGGCAAGCGTTACCAGTAGAGATGGAGGGACAAAGGGAAACATTTTCCTTCTCTAGCACTCCTTCAGTAACTTCAGCCTCAGACGGGACTTCCAGCCCCCACAGCCTCCAACCCCAAAAAGGACTCCCAGCCGCCAATTTAATCGCTGCAATTTATCCGTTTGTTGCCAGTTGGAATACCGCTGCTGCCTGTTTAACAATGGTGGCGCAACAACTAGAAAATTCTGTACAACTGGAATGGGTGCAGCGTCAACTCAGAGGACAACGCCCAAAACAGGTTGTGGAAGCAGCAGAAAAGTTAGGGTTAGTGTTGCGGCGCTTACAAGTGAGTTGGAGTGAGTTGCGACAGTTGTCATTTCCAGCTTTATTGCTGTGGAATTCTGACTCACCCCAGAGTCCATCCTGGGTGGTGGCTTATGGAGTTAAAGGCGATCGCTTAATTATCGCTAACCCTCTAAATCCCGAACGGACTTGTGAAAGCTTGCCGCAGTCCATCGTTGAGGCATCTTGGGATGGACAATTGTGGCAAGTAGAACTCATATCCCAGCAAGAAAAATTTAACCTCAGTTGGTTTACCCCAGCAGTTTGGAAGTATAAGGGATTGCTCACAGAAGTATTGTTAGCATCTTTTACCTTGCAGCTTTTGGGATTAACAACACCGCTAATTACCCAAGTCGTCATTGATAAAGTGATGGTGCAGGGGAGTTTGCCGACTCTCGATGTAATGGCGATCGCACTTTTATGCGTAGCCATATTTGAATCCGTACTGGGCATTCTGCGCCTATTCATCTTTACCCATACAGCTCGCCGTCTGGATTTGAGTTTATCAGCGCAGCTATTTCGCCATCTGATGCGTCTGCCATTAGCTTATTTTGAGTCGCGACGCGTCGGAGACACAGTAGCAAGAGTCCAGGAACTCGAACAAATTCGTCAGTTTCTCACAGGTACAGCATTAACTGTAATTCTAGATAGCATCTTTGCTGTGGTGTACCTGGCATTGATGTTTTACTATAATATTCCACTCACCTTTGTGGCCTTAGCAGTACTGCCGCTATTTGCCACATTGACGATAGTTGCAACACCAATTCTGCGTAACTGGCTCAACGAAACCTTTAACCGGAGTGCCGATAGTCAATCGTTTCTAGTAGAGACAGTGACGGGAATTCACTCCGTTAAAGCCCATGCAGCCGAACCAGTAGCCCGCGATCGCTGGGAAGGCTTATTTGCCCGCTTCATTCGCACAGGTTTTAAAGCCTCTACCACCTCCAATATCAGCAGCAACATTGGTGACTTTCTCACTAATTTGTCCACCATGCTGATTCTCTGGTATGGAGCCAAGTTAGTCATCGAACAAAAGCTCACAATTGGACAGCTTGTTGCATTTCAAATGTTGTCTGGTAGAGTCACAGGCCCGCTTTTGCGCTTAGTACAGTTGTGGCAAAACCTTCAACAAGTGCTACTTTCTGTAGATCGCATTGGTGATATTCTCAACGTCTCCCCAGAAGCTGAACTGGGAACTGGCTTAGTTTTGCCACCCCTGAAAGGACAAATCACCTTCGAGCAAGTATTTTTCCGCTACCGCCCGAACTTTGAAGCAATTCTGCGGGGAATCTCTTTCAGTGCTGAACCAGGGCAGTTTGTTGGCATTGTCGGACGTAGCGGTTCTGGGAAAAGTACTCTGTCTAAACTATTACAACGCCTCTATCAAATTGAATCAGGACGCATCCTGATTGATGGTTTTGATATAAAAAGTGCCGATTTAGCCTCACTGCGGCAACAAGTTAGTGTAGTTCTCCAAGAAGACTTTTTATTCAATGGTTCTATTTTGGAAAATATCACTCTCGGTAGTCCTGACATTACCGCAGAGCAAGTAGTAGAAGCGGCAAGATTAGCCGTGGCACACGACTTCATTAGTCAATTACCTTACGGTTACGAAACCAATGTTGGCGAACGCGGTACAGCTTTATCTGGCGGACAGAGACAACGCATTGCTCTGGCAAGGCTATTTCTTTCCCAAGCGCCGATTCTAGTTTTGGATGAAGCTACTAGTGCCTTGGATAGTGAAACTGAACAACAAGTACTGCAAAACCTGCAAAAAATTTCCGCCAACCGTACCGTGTTTCTGATTGCTCACCGCTTTGCTCCCCTTAAACGTGCTGATTTGATTTTGGTATTAGAGCAAGGCGTGATTGCCGAACGTGGTACTCACTCACAGTTGTTGCAACAAAAGGGTTTGTATTGGTCATTATATCAGCGACAGCAAGCAAACATTTAATAGATTTAACTAACTCAAAGCTTGTAGCTACATAAAAAAGAAACCTTTGCAAAGCGGCTTAAGCATAGCCTTTGGCGAATGGAGCATAACTCCATTCGTTATTTTTATTTTGTTGATGCTCCAGTCTGTGTGGTGTAAATAACTTTTATAGCTAGCGATCGCAGCAGTTTTAAGAGTAACAAAAGGAGTCATAGCATCCTATTATCATTTTTGCTTTAGTCTCCATTAATACAACTAAAATATTTAAGATGTACTCGATAAAGTTACTCTTAATAAAAACCGTAATTTTCATAATGTTTTTTGGTAATAAAATTAGCATTTTGTTATTAGATTCCATAGTAATTATTGAGAATGAAGTTTATTCACCCATTGAAATCTTTTGATTGTCAAGGTTTCAAAGCTTCAAACTGTCAAAAAACGGTTGCTATCTTTGAGAAAAAATTTATGCACATTGATGATGTTAATAACAATATATTGTCAAATAAACAGCTAAATACCACTTCAATCTCCTCATTAGATAGCTTTAATACAAAAGATAACTACAGCCTCAACTTCAGCAGACGTAGTAGCTATAACTCAGCCGATGCTGATGTGCAGTTGCGAAATAACGATGAATCGAAAAATAGCAATAACCCTACTAATAATGCTTTTAACACTCAAAATTATAACTCCACTAATGGTTATGGCTTGATTAATGGAGCAGCAGCAGTGGCTAGAGCTATTGGTCAAAATACCTTTGCTGATGTTCCCGATCTCGGTGGCAATAATTGGGGAGCAGACCTAGTTAAAGCACCGGAAGTTTGGGCACATGGATATACAGGTAAAGGCGTTGTTGTCGCTGTTGTAGATACTGGAGTTGACTACAACCACGAAGATTTAAAAAATAATATCTGGACGAATAGCAAGGAAATTGCAGGTAACGGTATAGATGATGATGGCAATGGCTATGTTGATGATACTTACGGCTGGAACTTTGCCGATCAAAATAACAACACCCTAGATGACAACGGTCATGGTACTCATGTTTCCGGCACGATCGCAGGAGAAAATAATAACTACGGTGTCACTGGTATTGCCTACGATGCCAAGATTATGCCTGTCAAAGCTTTAGATAGCTCTGGCTCTGGTTCCTATAGTTCCATATCTAAAGGTATTCGCTACGCTGTAGATAATGGAGCTAATGTGATTAACCTGAGTTTAGGAGGCGGATCTTCCAATCGCACTTTAGAGTCAGCCATTAACTACGCCAGCAGTAAAGGAGTGATTGTCGTCATGGCAGCAGGTAATGATGGTGACTCATCACCAGACTATCCCGCCCGCTATGCATCCAAGTCGGGAATTGCCGTTGGGGCAGTAGATAAGAATAATAATTTGGCTGACTTCTCTAACCGCTCTGGAACAAATCCAATCGCTTACGTCACAGCTCCAGGAGTCAAGGTTTATTCATCAGTTCCGAATAATCAATATGCAACTTATAGCGGCACATCTATGGCTGCTCCCCACGTTGCTGGTATCGTTGCCCTGATGCTTAGTGCTAACTCTAACCTGACTGATGCCCAAGTACGTCAGATTGTCACAGAAACCGCAGAAAATAGTACGCAAACTACAAGCTCTAGTTTTAAAATTTCTAATGTCAGTTCTCTAGCGAGTCGGGTGATTGCAGAAAGCGCAGGAAATAACACACAAACGACAAACTCTAGTTTTAATAGTTACAATTTTGGCTCTCTAATTGGTCAGGGAATTACAGAAACCACAAGATATCTAACCCCAGAAAATATCAATAGTTTTAATAATTCCAATTTTGGTTCTCTAATCGGTCAGGGAATTACAGAAACTACAAGATATCTAACACCAGAAAATATCAATAGTTGGAATAATTCTGATTTTAACCCTGTAATTGGTCAAGCAATTACAGAAACCACAAAATATCTGATATCAGCCGAAGGTAATAAAATATCAACAAATCCAGAATTATGGTCGCAATTTCAAAGCTATGAGAAGATTCTGGGTAGCATCAATGTGAATAGCAATCAGGATGAGAATAATCCAGATTTTGTCAAACTACTAGAGGGAATGTAAAAACAAATAGATCGGTATAGAAAATAAAATTTTTGGGTATAGCTTGAAAATTATAGCAATTTGCAGTTAAGTTCAATACTGCCCGTGTCTCGTTCCCAGTCTCCGACTGGGAATGCCGTCCTAGAGGCTCCGCCTCTCTTGCTGGCGGCAGCAGCCCAATTGAAGTGCATTTCCAGCCAGAGGCTGGAAACGAGGTTTTAAAGGAGTTTCAGCTTAAGTTGACACCAATGAACAATGCTAAACCCTTACTTGTAGCTAATCTAACAGACTTTCCTACCTAACAGAAAATGCCTCGCTGAATCGCCGTGTCACAGGCTCAGTAATGAATGTCAAAATTGACTTTTTCCGAGTGACAATTTCACCTGTAGCAGCCATCCCTGGTGTAAATTCTACTTCTTGACCTCGAACATTTACCGCGTGTTTATTTAGCTTAATTCTCGTCGGAAAAACTAAACCCAATTCTTTATCAGCAATTGCATTTGGACTGACTTGCATAACTTCGCCATCCACAATGCCAAATTCTTGGAAGGGAAAAGTTGCCATTTTCACTTTTGCCTTCATTCCTTGACGAATAAACCCAATATCGCGGTTGAGAACTTTCACCTCTAGAAGCATTTCTTCGCCTTCCGGCAAAATTGACAGCAATTCTTCACCCGATTGTACTGGCCCCTTGGTGGCTTTGACTTTATAAATTGTACCGGCTACGGGAGCCTCAATTGTTTCTAAAGCTTGTTGCTTCCTCGCCTGCTCTAATTGACCTTGTACAGTTGTCAGTTCTTCTTTACGCTTATTATACTGCGTCAAAATTTCGCTTTGGCGTTCTGATGCTACACGCTGCGCCTGACTGCGTGCAGCGTTGTAAGCTTGTTGTGCTTGGCGAATTTCCTGGACTTGAGCAGCAATATCTTTTTCTAATGATGTGACTTTATCTTGAGCCTCTGTGATTCTATTCTGGGCGTTGATGACTTCATCTTGCGATCTAGTGATTTCTGTCTTTGCACGAGTTAATCTTTCTTGGGCATCAAGGTAATCGACACGAGGCACAGCGCCAGGAGTAATTAGAGTGCGTAGGCTTTTTTCCCTTTCTTGAGCAAGGGCTAAATTACTTTCAATTTTAATTCGGATGCTATCTGCATTCACAAGGTTGGTTTGAGCATTCGCAAAGCTGCTTTTAGCATTAACTAAGTTATCTTGCAACCTGCTCAAGCGGACTTTAGCTTGATCGATGAGTGCTATTTGACGATTTGCTTCTGCTTCTGCTGCTGCTTGACGCGCTTGGTAGTCTTGCAGGCGGGAACTTAAAAGTTCATCTTGCAGTTTCGTCCCAGTAGTTTTGCCTCCAACACGTTCTGCATCCAAACGTTGTAAATCGTCTTGAATCAATCTGGTAGATTTAGCTAGGCGGGAAACATCGGTTACTTGCAAATCTGGATCTTTTTGAATCAAAACTTGACCTTTAGTAACGCGATCGCCTTCTTGTACTTTAACAGCGACAATTGACCCTCCACCCAAAGATGTCACGGGTCTTACCTGTGTAGAAGCAATTAATTCCCCCGGTGCTGTTGCTACTTCATCTATTTGCGAGAAGTACGCCCAGGCGATCGCTCCAAATACAATGGCACTCATCGTTCCCGCTAATAATCTAGTGTACAGGGGTGGCAATTCCTGTACGGCCTTCCCTAATTCATAAGTAAGTTGTTCCTCCGGTTTAGCGAATCGCTCTTTTGTTTGACGTGCTTGAGCAGCATTTACCATATATTTTTGTCCTTTGTCATTTGTCATTTGTCATTTGTCATTTGTCCTTGATTATTCACGAATGACCAATGACTAATGACTAATGACTATTCAAACTGCTAAATAGCGCCGCAAAAAACTGTCTAATGTCTCTAATTGGAAGTTAAAAATCGTCTCTAAATTGGCAATTTCATCTTTTGTACAGAAAAATTCATTGGCTAGCAATGTACGAAAAGTTCCCAAAGCTTTTTGGGTTTGGGGATTAAATAAACCCAATGCACTCTGTAACCCATCAATCAGAAATAGGGGTGAGTTAATTATTACTGGTTCTTTGGCGAAAATCCGACCAAAAATCCGGGGAATATCTTCTCGTAATAAAATCTCCGGCCCTCCCACGGGTAAAATCTGGTTGCGAGCGCCTTCAACTGTCACAGAATCCACTACTATCCTTGCCAAATCATCGGTACTGACAATTGAGGTACGGTTTTTGCGATCGCCAACCAGCAGATACAATCCCGTTTCCCGAAATCGTTCTACTAGTGGCAGCAAGTTAGATGCTAATCCAGCTGGGCGCAAAATAGTGTAATTTAAGCCACTAGCTGCTAAATATCGCTCTACTGCTCGTTTAGCTTTAAAAACAGGAGCATCTTCATAACCGCGATCGGCTCCCAGTACAGAAATGAAGACAAAATGCTCTACGCCATTGGCTTTCGCTTGGTCGATGAGTTCAATATTGGCACGGTAATCTAAAGATAGGGCATCGCTATCAGAACCGTGGGCGCTGATAATATACCGCACACCCTGACTAGCTTTCTGGATATCTTTTTCCTCTAGCAAGTCACCAATGAAGATTTCTGCACCCCGATGTTCTAACTCGCTGTAGCGCGAGGTAAGGCGGACAAATGCCCGCACAGACTGTTCTCGTTGTCGTAGAAGTCGCACAACTCTGCGACCAATGCCTCCCGTTGCTCCAGTTACCAGAAACATACAAATACCTAAATTGAATAGTTACAGCGTTTATAATTGTCAAAATTCTCGATATCTCGATATATAGTCACACCTTATTTATTTTAATACTCTAAAAATGATCCCCCACATCCTTGTAGATGCAGGGGATAGAATAATAGGATTAGTTTTACTGGCTCAACAAGTCAATAGCTTGTTCAAGCGACATCTTAGCCTTGTGCAAATTTAGCAGGTTTTCCTGGTCGTATCGGTCAGGATAGCTCATTTTCCTGCCCTCTAAAGTTATCCGAATTAGTGCTGCTTGCTCATCTGTGGGTGAATTCATCTCATCTATAGCAGAACTGATGACCTGAATAGCGTTAAAGTTAGGGAATTTTAACCCTTTACCTTGCTTCATTTGTTGCAGCGCTAAAAGTGGAAATGCCATCAGAGTTACGATGTACGAGGTTTTGTATCCTGCATTTCCAGTTGGTTTGATGCCGTATCTCCGACACAAGTCGCGTAATTCTTTAATAGTCTTGATTTCAAGTTCGGAACGCGTGAACATAAAATAGTAGTGTCCATTTTTGAAATTGGATATTGGTGGTTGTACTTCCGGCAAGTTGTAGCAACCACCAAAAAACAATTTAATCTGCTGCCTACCAGTGATTCAAATTATATTTATATTTCTACATAAATGCCTAACCCTAAAGGTCATCCAGAAAATTTAAAACCATTTAAATCAGAGAGGGAAGAACCTTTAAGTGAGCGTCTTAACTTACGTGTCACAAAAACTATGAAGGAAGAACTATCCACCAAGGATGATTCTCCAGAATTTTGTCGTCGTGCAATCCAGGAAGCATTAGATAAGGATAAAGAGAAGTAATTTCAAAGGGAATGAAGGGGTTGAAGTATGAATGCCGAAGAGTTGTTGCAGCGATATGCTGCTGGGGAGAGAGATTTTACTGGAGTTAAGCTACCAAGAGTTCGCTTGCTGGACGTGAATGCCTGATGGAAGCATCAGAAGTGATGGTATTTGAGGTGAGAATACCTCATAAAATAAGTGTTTCATAGGCAACTACAAGTGCAACTTTACAAAAAATATTCCCCACATCTTTGTTGATGTAGGGGAGTAGTAGTCCGATTTAAAAGTTATGAACTCAAAATATTTTCGCAAGAAACCTTTTTAATTGTCGCTTGTAGGGCAGGGGACAGACTTTTCTCCTGACCAATCTGTAAGAGTATTTTCATCTCTATAATGCCGGGGAGTTTTCAGCAGCAAATGCCAAGCTTCTCCAGCATCCAATAAATTAAACTTTTCAGAATATTGAGTTTCTAACAAATCCCTAACCATCACATAATAGTCCGAGTTCATTCCTGGGAAAATATGATGTTCAGTGTGATGAGAAAAATTTAAATGCAACAAGTCAAATATTTTGTAAACCCGGAGAGACATACTATTAATTAGTGGATCGTTCACACTAGTCATGGGACAAAGTAAATGATTTGTATAAATATAAAAAATTACTCCGGCATAACCAATTGCAATCGGTAAAAAATAACCAAGTATGAGCTTTATGGGGTCAAATTGGAGATAGATGAGGATACTCAGATGAATCACGATCATCATCAATAATTCCCCTGCGATCGCTCGACGATCTTTCGGACTGACTGTAAATGCAGCAGGAACATAATCGACGGATTCATGATTGAAAAATAGCACAGATGTCACATTGCGAAAAGTATGTACTCCCCAAGCAGAAGTCATTCCCACTATGAACCATATAGGATTGACTTCAGTAGAAGGCACAAATAAGTTCTGAATCCATTTTCCCCAGGTTGAAGATTGTTCATACAAGTAATTACGATCTGGGTCGCCTAAATCATTAGTGTGATTATGATGTACTCGATTATGAACTGCTTTCCACAACGTTGGTGGCATCCACCCAATTGTTAGCCCTAGAAAGCTAATGATATAAGTTAACCGGGCGTTTTTAATTACGCTACCATGCATCATCTCGTGAGAACTCAATAGTAAGACAAGAACGCTATTGCCCATAATGATGCTTAAAGGTAGATAAAGCCATAAAAGATGTGGCAACCAACAATCTAGCCGAGCTGCTATCATCCAGCCTAATATCAAAATTGCCAGATTAATGAACAAGATAATTAACTTACTTGGATCGGAAATAAATGCTTCAGGTGGTATCAGAGAACGTAATTCTTTCGCATATATTTTCTGGTGAATAAGTGTCCGATCTGTAGTAACATTCATAAATAATTTTTCAGTTAGATAATTTCACTGGGTAAAGTTTTGCGGTAAATCGTAGCGTTTTTCAACTGGAATAATTAAATTCACAAGTAGGTAAGTATTTAAATCCTAACACACAATATTTCTGCGGTAGACCTCTTGCATAATTTTGGCATTGCCTACACGTTTTACTCAGAAGAATTTATGTGGTTAAAAGTGAAAGTTATCTAAAGCTAACTAAAATTATTGTTTTAACCATATTACTAGCTATAGGCTATTAGGATGTCAAGTTTCTCTTAATAGGTAATGTTTTTTTAGTAATAGCTTTAGTCTTTATTTTCTCATCAATAAAATGCTTACTAAAAACCCTATATATTAGCTTGAAAAAGTACTAAAAAAACGTAAGTTTGTTAAAAGTTTTCCCAATTTCAATCCCCCCACATCTTTATAGATGCAGGGGGAGTAATAAAATAACCCACAATTTGAATTTTTGATTAATTTTTGGGCAGTATTCACCCATTAATCCCATATACAGTAGGTGCAATTGCACTATTTATACTTTGTGCAAGCAGCCCATCTCAAAACTATTCAGACGCTTTGTTATTAGCTCTATTAGCACGCGCCTCAGCTGAAGCCATCACCTCATCGAAATTTTCTAGCACTTCGCCAGGGAAGTTTTCCAAAACTCTGGTAGAAAGAGCAACTCGGCCTTTACCTTCATCCAAGTCAATAATTACAGCTTTAATTGGCTGACCAACTTGAAATACTTTTTCTAAAGAATCAATAAATTTCTGGCTTACTTGCTTGATATGAAGTAGGGCGCTCATCCCACTTAAATCGACAAATACACCAAAAGGTTTGATGCCAGTAACTTTACCTTCCACCAGTTGACCTAGTTCTAATAAGCTGAAGTTGCTAGAACGAGTTGCTAAACGCTGGGAAAGAATGAGTTTGTTGGTGTTTTTATTAATTTCCAAAAAGCCCACGGTCAGATTTTGACCTTTGAGTGCATCTAAATTATCACGCTCTGCCAAGTGCGATCGCGGAATAAATCCCCGCAAAGAAAGAATATCAACGGTGACACCACCTTTATTCACACCCATAACTCGTACTTGCACAGTTTGAGCATTTTCCTGCATTTCGGTCAGTCGTTCCCAGATGTGCTGAATTTCTAACTGCTTTCGAGAAAGGGTGACTTGCCCTTCTGCATCTTGATCTCGGATAATCAAAAACTGCATTTCCTCTTGCAATGGCAGCACTTCCGATAAATCGGTAACTGCTCTCAAAGAAGCCTCATCGCGCGGCAGAAAAGCTGACGACTTACCACCAATATCCACATAAGCTCCATCATGGTCAAGTTGGAAAACTTTGCCACTTACAAGCTGTCCCTTTTGAAATTGGTAGTCGTGTTTTTCTAGTGCTTTGGCAAAATCGTCCATTGTAAAGGGCGAATTGGCTGTTTGAGAAAGTTTCGATTCGGAATTCATGACTTTTGAAGATTAGTTGTTATTTGATATGGTGCAACTGAAGTTTAGATTGTCATTTGTCATTTGTCATTTGTCCTTTGTTATTCACCAATGACCAATGACCAATGACGAACTTGGCTGCGTATGCTTCAGTTTAGTTGACCAAAGAGTTGTTTTACTTGCTCCCAAGCATCGGCCGCAGCTTTAGGATTATAACTGGCACGGTGGTTACAGAAAAATCCGTGATCAGCTCCATCGTAGCGAAACACACGATGAGGAATTTTATATTTTTCTAACTCTGTTGCAATCTCATCTACTTGTTCGCCTGGAATGCTAGCATCTTCTGCACCAAAAAAGGTATAAAGAGTACCTGTTATCTCTTCGGTGCGGGTGACAGTAGGAGCGCCGCCTCCCGGTGTGCGAGTGGTAATTCCAGCACCGTAGAAGGAAGCCGTAGCCTTAATATCTGGCAAGGTGGCTGCAAGATATGCGACATGACCGCCAAAGCAGAAGCCAATACAGCCAAAACCATCTTTTTTCACTTGGGGCAGATTTTTGAGGTAGTCAATTGCTAGTTGAATATCGCTCAATAACTCTGAGGCTTGAGTTTGCATGGCGTAACTTCTGCCCGTTTCAATATCTTCGGGTGTGTATCCGGTTTCAAAGCCAGGAGCAATCCGTTGAAAAAGTGCCGGTGCGATCGCTACATACCCAAGTTGGGCAATCCGTTCTGTAACTTCCCGAATGTGAAGGTTGATACCAAAAATCTCTTGTAATACTACGACTCCTGGATAAGAGCCAGGTTCTTTTGGTTCTGCTAGATAAGCAGACACTTGAATATTATCTTGCAAAAGATTAATCGTTGTAGTACTTGTTGCTTGCTCTGTCATAATAATTTTTACCAGTGCTATGTGATTAGCCGTGTGTTTATTTGATATAACTATGCCAGTATGCCTAGCTTTTTTCTAATTAAATTATCAATAACCAATAGTGAGTGCATTAGAAATTTGTATCAGAAAAACTTTATATGCAAATAAACATATTTGAGATGTAGCAAATGTAGCTGGTCACAAAAGGAGGGCTGAGTTAAAAATGTTGAGTATAAAAGCAACACTTAATACTCAAAACTCAGCACTCAGAACTCAGCACTCAGCACTCATTAGCACTTAGTATTCAGGAGGTTTGGTGATGATTCAATTCCGTATTCAGCCAGACAGCGAAATTCCCGCATCAACCCAGCTGTTTAATCAAATCCGATTTGCGATCGCTTCTCGGCAATATCCCCCTGCTTACAAATTACCAAGCACACGGGCGCTGGCAATGCAAACGGGCTTACACCGAAATACCATAAGTAAGGTTTACCGTCAACTAGAGGAAGACGGGTTTGTTGAAAGTATGGCTGGTTCGGGTATTTATGTTCGTGCCCAAGGTCATGAGGGCGGTAGTAGACTGCAATCACCAATTCTCAAACAAAATCCTGATGCATATCAAGTTGTCCAGCAAGCACTTGACGAACTGCTCTCTCAAGGATGTACGCTGAACCAAGCTAGAGAGTTATTTTTAGCGGAAATTGACTGGCGCTTGCGTTGTAGTGCGCGGGTACTGGTTGCAGTACCATCTTATGATATAGGTGCTGGTGAGTTGATGGTGTATGAATTAGAGCGATCGCTAAAAATTCCAGTGCAGTTGGTAGCAATGGAAGAATTAACAGCTGTGCTAGATAAAACCACCTCTGCCACAGTAGTCACCAGTCGGTATTTTATCAGTAATGTGGAAGCGATCGCAGCTCCAAAAGCTGCACGGGTAATTCCTCTCGATATCTACGACTACAGCAAGGAACTCAACCTCTTGAAAACCCTACCAAAAGAAAACTGTGTTGGGATAGTTAGCCTCAGTTCCGGGATTGCACGAGCCGCAGAAGTCATCCTCCACGGCTTGCGGGGCGATGAACTACTGGTAATGACTTCCCAGCCAAAAGATGCCTATAAACTTCAGGCTATGGTTAAACGGGCTGAGGTCATCATCAGTGACCAAGCTAGTTTTGCGGCAGTACAAGCAGCCGTGCAAGCATCTGATGAAGATATTATTCGTCCACCAAAGCTGATTAAGGTTGAAAATTATATCGGCGCTAACTCGATTAATTTACTAAAACGAGAACTGGGTTTAAGTTAATCTCAAGATAATTCTAGCAACATCTTTGAGAGCAACTAATACAGGAGGGATGGGATAGTGCAGATTGTGATTGTGGGCGCAGGCCCAACAGGTGTAACCCTTGCCCTGCTCCTTGTAAAACGTGGTATTGCTGTAACGTTAATTGAAGCAGCAAAAGACTTTCATCGTGTATTTCGCGGTGAAGGATTAATGCCCAGTGGCTTAGAAGCTTTAGAGGAAATGGGTATATCAGCCTTGTTGGAACATATTCCGCATCGGCAACTCGACGCGTGGGAATTCATTATCGGGGACAAGCAGTTGTTTCGAGTTGATGAACCAATGGGAGCAACCCAACCCTGTACACTGGTTTCACAACCACCACTACTAAAAGCACTGATTTCGTCAGCTCAAACCAATGATGGATTTGAATTTATCCAAGGTGTTTCTGTCAAAGATTTGCTGTGGAGTAACCAACGTGTCGCAGGTGTAGTACTGAGCGATGGGAGAGAATTTACTGCTGACTTAGTGATTGGGGCAGATGGTAGAAATTCTCTTGTGCGCCAACGTATAGGATTGGAATTGGTACGTCAGCCCAAAAATATTGATATTCTCTGGTTTAAACTTGCCGCCAGCCCTGAGTTTGCAGCCGATAATGTGTTTCGTACTATTGTAAATGGCGATCGCGTATTTACAATCTTTCACGGAGCAGAATCAGGCAAACTACATCTGGCTTGGGTGATGTCGGCAACCGAAAACACTGACTCCAAACAAGCCAACTGGGGAGAGATTTTTGCCTCACTATCACCCTCATGGCTAGCAGAGCATTTCCGTAATCATGCAGACACCATCGAATCTCCCATTAGGCTCTCTGTTGTGGTTGGTTATTGTCCACAATGGCACGCACCAGGGGTATTACTTCTAGGTGACGCTGCACACCCAATGTCTCCCGTCCGCGCCCAAGGAATTAATCTCGCATTCCGTGATGTGATTGTCGCTGCTAATCATCTTGTGCCACTTTTGCAAAAAGAAGCTGGACACCAGGATATTGACATGGCACTATTGCACATCCAAGCAGAACGTCAGCCAGAAATTATCCGCGCCCAGCAACTCCAGTTAGAAGAAGCTAAACAAGGCGAACTACTGCGAAAAAATGCACTGGTGCGATCGCTGTTGATTCAACTTGCTCCCTTGCTCCGTAAAATAATTAAAAAGTCTTGGTTAAAGCGACAATACAAAATGCGTCAAGGTATCACACAGGTACATTTAACTGTCTAAAAAACCGCCATCAGTTATCCGACTTGTGGTTTTGCCGTGTTAATTTGCAAAAACTCTTGTACCTGTTGCATATAAGTTGGCGCATCTTCCAACATTGGGAAATGCGCTGTGTTACGAATCATCACAAATTTAACTTTGTCATTCAATGCAGCGGCTTGACGCCCCATCTCGGCTGGAATAATTTTGTCATACTCCCCTGCTACAAGCAGAGTCGGCACTGTTAGCTTGGCAAACTCTTGCGGCATCACTTCAGATTGAGCTTTACTAACTGAAGTAAAAATTGTTCCTAAAGCCGCATCGTAATCTGCTTCGAGAAAATCTTCCAAAAAAGCTTGCCGCTCAGAATGTGGTATAGAACTATGTAGAAATCTGGCCATAAACATCCGGTCAACAAATGGAATTTTGCTTAACCACTTGGGACGGAATTTTACTACATAGCCACCGAATTTATGAAAAGCACTAAAAGATTTTTCGTCGTACTCAAAAATGCCGCTACAAGTTAAAATTCCTCGTTCTACTCGTTCGGGATAGCGGTTAAAAAATAAAGTAGCAACAGAAGCGCCCATCGAGTGAGCATTGATATAAACACGCTGGAGATGCAACCCATCTAACAAAGCTGCCAAATCATCAGCGTATTCCTCTAATTCATAGGTTAACTCTCTGATTGCCTCTGATTCTTCCTGTGGGGAATCAGATTCAGCAACAGCTTCACTTGCTTGGGTGATGGTTGGCTTCCCACCAGAACGGCCAAATCCCCGCATATCGTAGAGTAAACAATCAAATTGCTCTGATAAAGCATCAGCAGTATTTTGCCAATATCTAGCCGAACCAGCCCAACCGTGAATGAAAACCATCACTGGTTTTACCAAAGAACCGGATGGTTTTTTCACCCATTCGTAGTAATGCTCAACGCCACGAACATTAATATAAGGCATTAGTCATTTGTCCTTTGTCAGTTGTCATTAGTCCCTGGTATATGGTTATTATTCCTTATTTTTTGACCAATGACTAATGACCAATCACTAATGACTATTAAGCTGATTCTGGCTTCGGTAGTGAAGACGGATGTATTATCAGTTCGGCAGTCGATCGCTTCTCGACCATCTCCCTTGTAACTGTACAGCGTGTCACATCCTTACGGGATGGTAACTCATACATTACATCCAACATTAATTCTTCGACAATACCACGTAATGCTCTCGCACCAGTTTTACGGCGGTAAGCTTCTTGAGCGATCGCTCGTAAAGCATCTGCTTTAAAATCTAGCTGGACATTATCCATCTTCAGCAGTTTTTGGTACTGCTTCACTAGGGCGCTGCGTGGTTGAGTGAGAATCGCCATCAGTGCTTCTTCATCTAGCGGATCTACTACTGCTACCATTGGCATCCGCCCAATAAACTCTGGAATCAGGCCAAATTTTACTAAATCATCCGGTTCTAGATGGCGAAGCGTGTCTGCTGCTCGTTTCTCCTTCGATTGACCTTCACCCGGTTGCACAAAGCCGATTGCTTTTTTGCCAACTCTCTGATCTACAATCTTTTCTAAGCCCACAAAGGCACCACCACAGACGAACAAAATATTACTTGTATCAATCTGGATGCAGTCTTGATAAGGATGCTTGCGCCCTCCTTGGGGTGGTACATTAGCGATCGTTCCCTCTAACATTTTCAGCAAGGCTTGCTGCACGCCTTCGCCAGAAACATCGCGGGTAATTGACGTGTTCTCGCTCTTACGAGCAATTTTGTCAATTTCGTCAATGTAAATAATTCCCCGTTGCGCTTCCTCTATATCCAAATCTGCCACCTGTAACAGTCGCAGCAAGATATTTTCCACATCTTCTCCCACATACCCAGCTTCCGTCAGCGTCGTCGCATCGGCTACGGCAAAGGGTACATCCAGGATTTTCGCTAGGGTTTGGGCTAAGAGAGTTTTGCCGCAACCAGTCGGGCCGATTAACAAGATGTTGGACTTTTGCAGTTCTATGGCATCATCCGCCCCAGGTTTGCCACTGGCTTTAGACTGAATGACTGCCAGTCGCTTGTAGTGATTGTAAACGGCGACTGAAAGCACTTTCTTCGCTTCGTCTTGACCAATAACGTGTTCGTCTAGATACTTTTTAATCTCTCTTGGCTTGGGTATTTGATTAAACGAAATACTAGCAGAGTGGGTACGCCGTTTTTCAGGTGGTTCTGCTCTTGGTGCTGGTTGTGCTGCCGCACCACTGGTATCGAGCAACTCCTCGTCTAGTATTTCATTACACAAGTCAACGCATTCATCGCAGATGTAGACTCCCGGCCCTGCGATTAACTTACGCACCTGCTCTTGAGACTTGCCACAAAATGAACATTTTAAATGGGAGTCGTACTTAACCATACCAGCCTCTTATTTCAGAATGGTGACGTTTTCCCCTGCTACGGGAAGATTTTGCCTGGAAATGACTTGATCGATCAAACCGTAGTTTTTTGCCTCTTCTGCCGACATAAAAAAGTCGCGCTCAGTATCTGCTTCTATTCTTTCTAAGGGTTGACCAGTATGGTGAGCCATTAGCTGATTCAACTTAGCCTTTACGTAAAGAATTTCTCTGGCTTGAATTTCAATGTCAATGGCTTGACCTTGAGCGCCACCAAGTGGTTGGTGAATCATAATCCGGGAGTCGGGCAGAGACATTCGCTTACCGGCAGCCCCTGCTGTCAACAAAAATGCCCCCATGCTCGCGGCTAATCCAAAACAGATGGTAACAACATCAGGGCGAATTTGCTGTATTGTATCATAGATTGCCATCCCTGCGTAGACGGAGCCGCCAGGAGAATTAACATACAGTTGGATGTCTTTTTCTGAGTCTTCGGCGTCTAGGAATAACAACTGAGCCACAATTGAGTTGGCTACGGCATCGTCTATTGGCGTTCCTAAAAAGATAATCCGCTCTCGCAGCAGGCGGGAGTAGATGTCGAAAGCTCTTTCTCCCATGCCAGATTGCTCTATCACCATCGGCACGATGTTGCTAGGGCTGCTTAACTGGGAGTTAATGTTTATTCGACTTAAGTTGCTGATTGGGGAATTTCCCGACTGCGATTCAAGCATACAAGCTTTCTTTGAGAATTATTTAGGACAAATGTTTCAGCAGCGGATGCTGCCTTTTCAACGAATGGAATTTTTATAAGCTACGTGTTAACCATTATGCCTCATATAATTTCCTCTCGTGTAACACAGTATCAAGCTCAAGTGATAACAAGTGTCACTATTTGCCGAAAATTCATTAATTCTTTAATTATTTTGACTTCATCCCTGAGTCATGGGGCATGGGGCATTGGGCATTGGGTATTGGTTATTTTCCCCTGCTCTCTGCTCCCTCATCTCCCTTAGCTTACCCATTTCACCAGTACTTTAACTCAGAACTGGTGAACTCATGGTTGTGGGATTTTTTATTATCCTTCTGTAACTTCTGTAGAAGCTTCGGTGTTTTCTTCCTCAGTCTGAGGTGCATCAGCATCAGCATCTGATTCTGCGTCTTCCGTTTCCTCCGCAGTACTCAATGAACCTTCCGGTACAAGTTCAACTGATGAGTGTTCTAAGAGCCAATCGATGATTTTTTCGGTTAACAGTTCGTTTTCCACGATTGAGCGCAGTTTATCTTCATCAACGTCCTGTTCCTCCGAGTACTGTTCCAAAAGTTCTGTGACTCTGGCTGCGATTTCTTCTGGTGTTACCTCGATAGATTCGCGTTTGCCGATTTCTCGTAAGGATAAAGAGCGTTTGATGCGTTCAATTGCTTCAGTACGCGATCGCTCCCGCAATTGCGGAATAATATCTTGAGTAAACAGCTTTCTCACATCCAATCCCTGCTGAGACAGCCGGATTGCTGTTTGCGTTAGCATTGCATCCACTTCTTGCTCAATCAAGGTTGCTGGTAAGTCAACTTCTACCTGCTTGAGCAGTTCCGTTAACAAGGCTTCCTGCTTATTGGTTTTTGTTTTGTCGTCCGCCTCTTTTTGATATCGCTCTACCAAAGAAGCGCGTAACTCCTCTAAGGTTTCAAAATCGCTGATTTCCTGGGCGAAATCGTCATTTACTTCTGGTAGTTCCTTTTCTTTCAGTTCTTTGAGCGTCACGGTAAAAGTTGCCGCTTTTCCAGCTAATTCTTCATTAGCATAAGGATCTGGGAACTGTGCCGCAATTTCTTTCGTTTCTTCAGGATTCATCCCCACTATTCCCGAAATAAAGCCTGGAATAAACTTATCTTCCTGCAACTCAACCTGAAAATCAGTTGCTTCGGCTCCGGGAATCGGTTCTAGTTCTGTTGTTTCGTCCTCGCCCTCAACTCTGGCGAATGAACCTTTAAAATCGACTACAGCAATATCGCCGATTTGAGCTGCACGTCCTTCCACAGGAATCAATGTCGCCAATTCTTGACGTTCCTTATCCAGCGTGTTCTCCACTTGCTCTGGCTCGAACTTGACTTCTTCGGCCTTGGCTTGCAAATCAGTGTACTGCACTAGATTCACTTCTGGTTCTACATCCACAGCAGCCGAAATCGTCAAGGGTTTTCCCGGTTCATAATTATTAATCAAATCCTCAAAAGAGGAGCGCAATTGCGGCTGACCGATTGCTGGGATGGCTTCTTGTTTGACTGCTTGCTCAATGCCATCTTGAATTAGTTCTTCCAGTGCCGCTGCCTTGATTCGAGTTGTACCCAGCCGTTGTAGTAATATCGGCCGAGGCACCTTGCCTTTACGAAACCCAGGAATATTGGCAGTACTCGCTAAGTTTTTAATGACCTGTTCGTAAGTTTGCTTGGTAATTTCCGGCGTAATCTCTATTTCCAGGCCAATTTGGCTGGCGGGAAGTTTTTCCTGGGTAACTTTCATGCTTCGTCTCTAGTTTTCTGGTATTTTATACTCCGAGTACACACAAAACGCAATAAAATAATTGTTTGCGTTTATAGCTTGATGTCTCTTAGGGCAATGGAAGTTTGCCAAAAGGTCTTGTGACATCCAAGGATGGATGTTTGTCTTGGGGCAAAGATCCAGTTTACTGCCAATTATCAAGGACTTGACATTTTACTTTCATAACAATTTGGTTAATGGGGCATTGATATTAAGGGGGAGGTGATAGGGAAATAATCTGTAACCCTTACCCTGTCACCTCTACCCTGTAACCTAATACGCTATTCCCTTCTTCACCCCCGACTCACTCTAAAACTTGGGAATTAATTATTCAGTGGGCTAACGCCGTGATATCCTGGTCTCAAAGAGTGGTTAGTACCTCAAATTAAAGTTATAGTATTGAGTCTAGCTATTATCTAGCTATTATTAAGTTATGTGTGGTACGAGAGTGCATCTGTCACTTAACCACATAGCTCAGTTTTGTGTTGTGCTGGCTTTTTGCATTTAGCTCGTAGTATATTCATCATCTTTGGTAAACAAGTTTGTAGCCAATACATTTGTTTCTTTACAGGAAGGATGCTTGTTAAACCCCTAAATGCAGATATCTCCCTTTTTCTGATAAATAGCGGTTTATTGTATAATATATAGTTATAGTTATTGATGAAAAAATTGGCGTTATTTTAAAATGCAACATTATAAAAAAATGTATTAAATATATAAAGATATATTAAATGAAAGAAAAATTTAAACCTATTTAAAATGTATTTCCAGACTGCGATCGCTATTTAAATATAACTAAATTGTCCATTGTTCCAAGAAATTGCAGATTAAGTCTCTTAATAAGGAGGAAGCAAGTTTGTCGAAATCCTATCGTTTAGCTATTTTAGGAGCTACTGGTGCAGTAGGCACAGAGTTGCTGGAATTATTAGAAAGTCGTAATTTTCCGGTTGCTGACTTGAAGTTATTGGCATCAGAGCGGAGTGCGGGGCGATCGCTGCGGTTTAAAGGTGAAAATATACCAATAGAGGCAGTGAGCGATCGCGCCTTTGAAAATGTCGATATAGTACTAGCTAGTGCAGGCGGTTCCACATCCAAAACTTGGGCAGCAGTTGCTGTGGAAAAGGGCGCAGTGGTAATTGACAACTCCAGTGCTTTTCGGATGAACCCGGAAGTTCCCTTAGTAGTACCAGAGGTGAATCCCCAAGCTGCGGCGCATCACCAAGGCATTATTGCTAACCCCAACTGCACAACAATTTTAATGTCTGTGGCAGTCTGGCCATTGCATAAAGTTAAACCAGTGCAACGCATCGTCGCTGCAACCTACCAATCTGCTAGTGGTGCTGGAGCTAGGGCAATGGCAGAAGTTAAAACCCAAACAAGCGCTATACTACAAGGACAGCCAGCGATTGCCGAAATATTGCCTTATCCATTGGCATTTAATTTATTCCCGCATAACTCCCCATTAAACGATTTGGGTTACTGTGAGGAAGAAATGAAAATGGTCAACGAAACCCGAAAAATATTTGGTACGCAGCAAATCAGAATCACTGCAACCTGTATACGGGTTCCCGTACTCCGCGCTCACTCAGAAGCCATTAATTTAGAATTTGAGACTCCTTTTAGTGCGAAGGAAGCCAAAGAAATTTTAAATTCCTCCCCGGGAGTAAAATTGGTAGAAGATTGGGGAACGAATCATTTTCCGATGCCAATAGAAGCAACCGGTCGAGATGAAGTTTTAGTGGGAAGAATTCGCCAGGATATTTCTCATCCTTGTGGCTTGGAATTATGGTTATGTGGCGACCAAATTCGCAAAGGTGCAGCATTGAATGCAGTACAAATAGCCGAATTGTTAGTAGAGAAAAATCTACTTAAACCATTAGCTATTAGTCATTAGTCACTTGTACTGAGCGTAGTCGTAAAGCCTGCGGCATAGCTACGCTTCGGGCGCAGCCTCTCCAAGAGTTGTATTAGTCATTGGTAATTAGTAAAATGACAAATGACAAAGGACAAATAACAAATGACTAATGACACTTGAAAGCAATTTGCAGATAGGTTATTACAATAGAGAACCACCAAGATATAAAAACATGGGTAATCAGGAGTGAAAAAAGGGTGGGAGATTTTGGCAATGTTTTAACCGCTATGATTACGCCATTTAAAGCAGATGGTAGTGTCAACTATGATGTAGCGGCAGAACTGGCGGCGCATCTAGCTAACAACGGTACAGATACATTGGTGATGTGCGGCACAACCGGAGAATCCCCGACACTAAGTTGGGATGAGGAATACCAGTTGTTTGTCGAGGTATTGCAGTCCGTGGCCGGAAAAGCCAAGGTAATCGCAGGTTGTGGATCGAATTCCACCAAAGAAGCGATCGCAGCCACCCAAAAAGCGTCTAAAATAGGAGTACATGGTTCCTTACAAGTTGTTCCTTATTACAACAAACCGCCGCAAGCGGGATTGGAAGCGCACTTTAAGGCAATAGCACAAGCCTGTCCCGACTTACCGTTGTTGTTATATAATGTCCCAGGTCGTACCGGACAAAACCTTCAGCCAGAAACAGTTGCCCGGTTAGCTGAGGTTAACAATATTGTCGGGATTAAAGAATCCACTGGTAATATAGATCAGGCTAGCGTTATTCGTCGCTTGACACCAAAAGAATTCCACATCTATTCTGGTGATGATTACATGACTTTGCCCTTGTTAGCGATCGGGGCAAAGGGTGTGGTAAGTGTGGCTTCTCATCTGGTAGGAAACCAACTACAGCAGATGATTCAAGCTTTTAGGGCGGGAAAAGTTGAGGTAGCAAGCGACATTCATCTCCAATTATTTCCCTTGTTTAAAGCTTTATTTCTTACTTCAAATCCCATTCCAGTGAAAAAAGCACTCCAACTTCAAGGTTGGGAGGTTGGTTCAACTCGTCCGCCGCTATGTGAAGCTGATTTAGAAGTAAGTCAAAAGTTAGAAGCGATTCTGAAAGAACTTAGTTTAATTTAACCACCAGCTATTTAAATGTTGATAGTCTCCTCCTTGCCAAAGATACATATACACAACGATCGTAATTGTTCATAAGTTGCATTTAAAAACCTGTGCTAGGACTGATAGATATACTATGAATCCTTGAGTTTTACAGTTGATTTTATTGAATAAAAAATTGAAATCTTCAATTAAAACTTGATTGCTTTGGGACTGGCTTAAAAGACAGATGTTGTCTGAAATACAAGGAAAGTTAACTATCAACTTAATTAATCAAAAGTAACAATCTAAGGAGAAAATGGCTAAAAACGAAGCTAATAATTCCGCCTTGAAAATTATTCCTTTGGGCGGTTTGCATGAAATTGGTAAAAATACCTGTCTTTTCGAGTATGACGATGAAATTATCCTGTTAGATGCAGGATTAGCTTTTCCCACAGAAATGATGCATGGAGTCAATATTGTTTTACCAGATATGACCTATCTGCGGGAAAATCGGCACAAAATTAAAGGGATGATCGTGACTCACGGTCATGAAGACCATATCGGCGGGATTGCTTTTCATCTCAAGCAATTTGATATTCCGGTGATCTATGGCCCCAGATTAGCAATGGCAATGCTAGAGGGTAAATTAGAAGAAGCAGGAGTCCGCGATCGCACAGAAATCAGAACAGTTCTACCACGCGATGTGGTGCGGATTGGCAAAAACTTTTTAGTCGAATATATCCGTAACACCCACTCCATCGCTGATAGTTTCACTGTTGCTATTCATACTCCCCTGGGTGTAGTCATTCACACAGGGGATTTTAAAATTGACCATACTCCAGTCGATGGTGAAAAGTTTGACTTGCAACGCCTAGCAGAACATGGAGAAAAAGGCGTTCTTTGTTTACTAAGTGATTCCACTAATTCGGAAGTGCCAGGATTTACACCTTCAGAACGTTCAGTTTATCCCAATCTGGAGAGAGTATTTAGTCAAGCACCTGGGCGATTATTTGTCACGACCTTTGCTTCTAGCGTCCATCGCATCAACATGATTTTGGATATTGCCAAGAAGCAGAATCGTGTAGTGACAGTTGTCGGGCGTTCCATGCTGAACTTGATTGCTCATGCCCGCAATTTAGGTTACATCAAGTGTGAAGACAATCTGCTGCAACCATTGCACGCTGTCCGCAACCTACCCGATGAAAGAGTGCTGATTTTAACTACAGGTTCTCAGGGTGAATTGATGGCAGCCATGACCCGCATTGCTAACAAAGAACATCCTCACATTAAAATCCGCGAAGGAGATACGGTAGTATTCTCTGCTAACCCAATTCCCGGAAATACGATCGCTGTAGTCAACACCATTGATAAATTAATGATTCAAGGTGCGAAAGTGGTCTATGGACGGGATAAAGGAATTCACGTCTCCGGTCATGGCTGTCAGGAAGAACAAAAACTGATGATTGCCTTAACTCGACCGAAATTCTTTGTGCCATTTCACGGCGAACATCGGATGCTAGTGAAGCACGCAGAAACGGCTCAGAGTATGGGCATTCCCGCAGAAAACACGATTATCATTCAGAATGGTGATATTGTCGAATTGACAGAAGATGCCATTTGCGTCGCTGGGAAAGTGCCATCTGGTATAGAACTGGTGGATACTACTAGTTCGGGTATGGTAAGTGCGAAAGTGCTGCAAGAACGGCAACGCATGGCTTCAGAAGGCATTATTACGATCGCAGCTGCCATTGATTGGAATGGTAAACTGTTAGCAAAACCAGAAACTCACCTCCGGGGTGTAGTTACAAGTGTAGAGCGATCGCTCCTGCAAACCTGGGTAAAACAACGCATTGAAGAAATCCTCACGGTGCGCTGGACAGAATTTGCTCCTGAGCAAGGTGAAGCAGCAGATATAGACTGGGGTGGATTGCAAGGTACTTTAGAACGAGAATTGCAACGTTCCATCCGTCGGGAATTGCAATGTCAGCCATCTGTGACTTTGTTGATGCAAATTCCTGATGAGCCACCTGTAAAAGTTGCTGATGGGAGAAGACGGCGGACTCGGACTGCTGCTCAGGTAGCATCATAGAAAATTTCAGGTAAAAATCTCATACAGAGAGAAGTTTGAGCAGTGGCTTTCACGGCTCAAATTTCGATTGGCGCAAAGACACAGAATTTTTCTGAACGTCTTTGCGCTTTCTTTTGTAATGCGTATAGAAATTATCTATAGTTATTGGAGGCGATCTCACTTGTTAGGTTGCTGTGGCCTCAAGCAACTGCAACCAATATCTCCTCATTTTTCTCGGCTGCTGAAAGATACAAATTTCTCCATCGCTCGAAGTCTTCAAAACACCATTCATTTCTTGCAAACACTGTTTCAGGATCGATCTGTCGAAAAATGCTGGCCCCTTCACTGACTAGCTCACGGGATATCAGTCCTAATGACTCCTCTGCTGACAATAGAGTTAGAGCAAAAGTTTGATCTCCGAACATGAGCTTTTCAACAATCTCATCGGCATTTGCAAACTTTCTTCTCGATAGCTCTTGCGACAAACGTTCCTTGATCTCAGCAGATGATTTTTCTAGTGTTGCTGTTCTATCTTCAATCCCTGGATACACTTGACGAGTAAGCCTTAACTCAGACCGCAATTGTGCGATTACCCAATTTGCTTCTAGCTCAGATCCAAAAGTCTCTTGTTCTGTTTCGATAACATCTTCCACGATTTCGTCAATCTCTTCAGGCTCAATTTCAAAAAAGCGGAAAATGCCGCAACCATAGGGGAAAAGATAAGCTACAAGGATACTGAGTGCCTTTTCACGTAGAAGCCGTGCATACAGCGTACTGTCAGGAGGAATTGCGCTGTAGAATACAGAAACCATAAGCAAGCTCATCTGATTTTAACGCTTCAGACTGTATCATTCTCAAATTGCCACTGCCAACCTAGTTTTGTGAAATGCAATCGATTCTACTCGATCGAAAATCATTACTTCTACAGTATTCAGCCAGCGATGAACAAGACACACTTACGTGAGAAAGTGGGAACACGGAGAGGAAAAATGCCTTCTAGAGTATTACTGATGTTTATACTTAGCAAAAATTCTTTTAGAAAGACCTTATATTAAGTTCTGTAAATGTTACACTAAAACCTATCCAATGATGGATGTCTTTATTAAAATTTAAACTGTGTCAAGTTATGAACAAGATCGTAATATTACACTACCGATCCCCAGAAATTTGCGATTAACTTGACGTAGTAATAAATTAGGTTCTGACTTAAGTGGCTAATCAGGTATTACATTATATCGCAGTCAGAACGCGATTTTTCCGGGAAAGTTCGTTGCCACGTTGTATATATTCATCAAAAAGGTGAATAGCCTCAATAACACAGAGGGTTAACCATGAAGGTATTCGACAATACCACAAAAAAGATTTTTCTGGCTAGCTGGGTATCAATCAATCAAGCAGAGACTACTGACCATAAAGCAACCCAGCTAAACCATTCTGTTTCCAAGCCTTACTGGGATATTCTCCAACCCTTACGGCAGCGAGTAGAAAACATTCAAGTCCGCGATCGCCAACTAGCTCACCGTTTGTGCAAACTGATTCCATCTCAATGCCCCTTTGAGCGCGATGTCAAATTATTTGGCAAGACCTTGTTTCACATCCCGCCGATGTGCAAGCTCAACCCCTTATATGAAGAAGTGGTTGGTTTACGTTTCCGAGCGATGTGCTATCTAGCCGATGAATGCGGCGAAGATATATCTCAGTACTGTTGAGGGAAAAGTTAGGAGTAAGGAATAACGACTCAGGGATCAATAATATAACTCCTAACTCCTAACTCTCTGCTATTTTTTACTATTTTTTTACTATTTCTTTTGCCATTTTTGGATGGCATCCTGAGCATCTTCGTAAGCGCCTGTCTCCTCTGGCACTAAGGCTGCGGTTGCAATTGCGGCATTACGTTCTCCTTCGGCGGCGCGACGCTTTGCCAAGTCTAAAATTTTCTCACTCCATTTATCGATCGATTTTTGGGCAGTATCGAAGCCTGGTTGTCCGGGTGGTACTTTCTTGGCAACTTCGATCGCCCGATTGTAGGTAGATGCCTGTTCGGGCTTAATTAAGGCATTCGCTGCATCTAAAAGAGTTTTGTTACTCACATACTGCTTACCCTCTAAGCGCCACAGGTTAATTGCTGCTTGTGCCTTCGCGTAGGGGGCTTCATCTTTGGTAATTAATCGAGCCGCAGCAATAGCGCTTGCATACTGTCTTTGTTTAGCACGACCTTCTGCTAAATCTAAAATCATCTGGCTCCAAATCTTAATATTCTCTTGAGCTTGTTCGTACAGTGGTTCACCAGGTTGAATTTTTCGGGCTGTAGCGATCGCCATGCTCAAATCGCTAGCCTGAGTTTGTCTGAGCGACATTTTCGCCAGGTCTAATACTGCTTGATTCCGCTTTTTCGACTCGGAACTAGAGGTTATTTGGGCGCTAGATTGATTTTTGAGTCTAACTGGTGGAGTGCGTAGGCGTAGCCCGTCGGAGACATCGCTTGGTAAATTCTCGACAACCTGGCGATCGCTAACAGTAGCATTGGGTAATGCACTTGATATTTGCTTAATTCTAAAAGTTTCTTGATTACGCAGAAAAACTACGGCGATTAAACCTGCTACCAGTAAGCTGCCTCCGCCCCACAAGATAAACTGTTTCCAAAAAGGGATGCTTGGCTGATTCGCTGGCAATCGAGAGACGTAACCTTTAGAGGAATTGGGGATAAATCTTCCTTTGGTATTCACTCCCAAGGAAGTTTCCGGCATTGGCTGGGCAACTAATCCGCCACCTGACTCTTGGACTTTTTGACCTTTCGCCTGTTGGGAGGAGTTAACACTAGCTTCTCCCCGTCTGCCCTGAGTTGCTGAAGTTTTAGAGGAATCGTCAAGGGGAGGGGCTGCAAGAGCAACAGCAAAAGATTCTTCAGGATAAATTATCGGTTCTGGCTGAAAATCACTTTCCATTGCCAATTTTGGCAAGATTACTTGCTGCCTTGATGGGATGATCGTGGCGGGGTTTTGGATAGGACGCCAGTGGTGGTGACATAACTTTGGCACGATCAGGCTGAGGTAGCTTTCTAAATCTGCCAAGTTGCTGCCATTACCAGAACGCAAAGCTTCTAACAAAGCTGCTGTAAAGAATCCGTGACCTAGTTCGCTACTCTCATGGGAAAATTGCTCTGGTTGGCAAGAAAGAATAGTCGCCAGTTGTAGTTCTTGGGCTAGTTCTATTGTTTCTTCACCAACGGGAGCATCCGCTTGAGTACCAAAAGCGCGGTTGATATCGAGTAGTAGCAATACATTCAGATTGGCAAGTTGTAGACTTTGCATTAGCGATCGCAATTCTATGCCAGTCTCTTGCACCAGTTCCGGGTTCCCCTCTGCTGGCATTAAGTAATCTTTACCCTTGTAATTAACTCCATAGCCGCTAAAAAATAACCACAGATAGTCTTCCGGTTGCCAACTTGTTGCTGCCAAATCTTCAAGTAGCAGCAAAATATTTTCCTTCGTCGGGTAAGTCGATCTATCCCCAATCGGCGGCGAAGTATCTGTCATCACTAGACAGTGCTTGGAGAGAAAACCTGCCTCTGTCACCAAAAAATCTTCTAGTGCCTCAGCATCTGCTTGGGCACAACTTAAAGGTTGAAATAACTGATATTGATTGATACCAATCGCGATCGCCCAGTAATTTGCCATCCCGCTCTTTGTCAGTTATTGTTGTTTGCTGGTCTTAAAATTGCGGTTGGCTTTGTCAAATCAAACAAAGCTAACCTATGTCTTATAGTCTAGGTGATTCTGATTGAATCTTAAGTTAGAATGTAATTTTTATTACGTTATTTAGCCGGAAAATACCTTTACCTAATTTCAATAACAGATCATTACTAAGGAGATAGAAGGTCATGAGCAAAATTTCTGCTCACCTACCATCATCGCTCGCTCCCTTTTCAGTTATTAGCCAAATTGCCAGAAGAATCCGGATAATTCCTTTAGTAGTTTTGCTTATATCTACTGTTCCTGCGTGGTTTTTGATGGAAGCGATCGCACCGCAGCTTGTGCGAGCTTACACCGCTAGAGTCGATCTAGCTATCGACCGCCTGCCAGAAGAAAACTATGAAACCGTTCTCAGGAGAGCGGAAGCGGTCGCTAGGGCAGCTGCTCAAAGGAGCTTCGACCAAGATATCTTGGTGACAGATGTTTCCATAATTGTATCCGTACAAAATTATGGAGCGATCGCACCAGTCCTGACATTAGATGTCAGTCGTCCTCAATGGCGATCGCGTCCTGATGCTCAAAATTGGGCCACTTACTTCAAAACTGCGCGATCTTTACTTTTCTTTGAAAATAACTCTAATCAAGTTCCAGCAGCTAGCGCTGTGTCAACGCCAAAATGACGGGTTGAGCTAGAAGTCCGAGCCAAAGCTTTTTTGGCTCGGAACCTTGGGGGAACTTAGGGACTTCCAAATAAAAAATATCCCAAATTTTCTTGTGGGATGGGTGTCCTCACCCGTCCCATATTCAGGGCGGGCAGGATGCCCACCCTGAATATGGATAATTATTTCTTGTCAGTCCTTAAAAGAAAGTCATTCTTGCTGTTCCCGCGTCCTAGCGTCAGTCTTAACCCAACTTACTTATTCCTGACTCAACTGTTGTCTTTGGCGTCAGTGGATGGCCTAGAATAAGAAGGTTGTCAAAAATCGCGATATCTGCTGACATGGCTGTTCCTAAGAAGAAAACTTCCAAATCAAAACGAGATAAACGTCGAGCTACCTGGAGGCATAAAGCCGTCGTTGAAGCTCAAAAAGCCCTATCTTTGGGTAAGTCAATTTTGACTGGACGTTCTACATTTGTTTATCCAGCTGCTGAAGAAGAGGAAGAAGAATCATAATTTCTCAGTCAGGAAAAGCACGAATAGCGCCGATAGATTTGATTGCCAAACTCAACAATCAAACTTCCGATCGCTAGATAAATGCTTTTTCTTAGCTTTCCTGATTGCATTATGAGTCATAGACACTCTACATAAGCTCATTAGATCGAAAAAAATTGGTAGTGAGTAATTGGAAATATCCATTACCCATTACCTATCATTCAAGAGTTTATATAAAGAGTAAAACATCTGGTGCTGTTGGCAACTCAGCAAAAAAGCTTGTAAACATCTTGAGAAAACTTATTTTTCTCTAATTATGATAGGAAAATTTTTTCAGAAACCAGGTAAAGAAGAAAGCGAACGCGTCCCTCCTGGTCAACACTTAGCTAAAGGTTTCCCCGTATTAACTTACGGCGAAACTCCCAAAGTCAGCACTGAGGAATGGGAGTTTCGAGTTTGGGGTTTAGCAAAATCTACTACCTTTAGTTGGTCAGATTTTATGGCGCTACCTCAACACGAATTCACAGCTGACTTCCACTGTGTAACGCGCTGGTCTAAACTTGATGTCAAATGGACTGGCATTAAAGTTACAGATTTTATGGGTCTGATTGAATTAGACCCGAAAGTAGCCCATGTTATGGAACACTGCTATGGCGGCTACACCACCAATATTTCTGTAGAAGATTTTCTGCGCGAAGAAAACTTCTTTGCTTTTAAAGTCTTTGGTGAAGACCTTCCATCTGAACACGGTGGGCCGATGAGGCTAGTTGTACCCCACCTCTACGCTTGGAAAAGTGCTAAGTGGATTAATGGTTTGGAATTTTTAGCTGCTGAAGAACTTGGTTTTTGGGAGCGCAATGGCTACCATCGCCGTGGTGAACCTTGGGCTGAGGAGCGTTACAGCAACGCTTTTGGGATTTAATAGTTAGAAGTTAGAAGTTTAGAGTTAGGAGTTAAAAATTCATAACTCATAACTCATAACTCATAACTCATAACTTCTATCCTAAAAGTTTCTTGATTAGCGGCAATTTGCTCTGATATGGAGCGTATCGCCATTTTAAATCGAGCCAGAAGGAGTTTTGCAATACACTTTTCTGATGGGAAAAGGTGTCAAAGCTAGCTTTGCCGTGATAGTTGCCAATACCGCTATCTCCCACTCCACCAAATGGTAAAGACGAGACACCAACCTGCATAACTGTGTCGTTAATACAAACTCCACCAGAGGAAGTTTCCTGCAAAACTCGCTTTTGCAGGTTTTTATCTTGAGAAAATAAGTATAACGCCAAAGGTTTGGGTCTAGAGTTAATCAAGGCGATCGCTTCTGCAATGTCAGTATATTCAATGATGGGTAGAATAGGGCCAAAAATTTCTTCCTGCATTACAGAATCTTCTAGTGAGACATTATCAATTAGTGTTGGAGCAATATAACGCTCTGAAGGTTGATTTTCTCCACCGATGACAACTTTTCCATCTTTAAGAAAACTAACTAATCTCTCAAAGTGTTTTTCACTGATAATCCGGGCATAATCAGGGCTGTTTGCTGGATTATCACCATAAAATTCTTTTAAAGATTTTTCCAAACCATCTATTAAATCTTTCTTGATTGTTTTATTAACTAAAAGATAGTCGGGGGCGATACAAGTTTGTCCCGCATTAATAAATTTGCCCCAAGTAATTCGTCTGACAGTATGTTCAATATTAATGTCAGTATCTACAATGCAAGGACTTTTACCACCCAATTCTAAAGTCACTGGTGTAAGATATTTTGCTGCTGCTGCCATAATGATTTTGCCGACGGCTGTACCACCAGTAAAAAAGATATGGTCAAACTTTTCTGCAAGTAGTTTTTGACTTGCTTCCACGCCTCCTTCAATCACTGCAAGATAAGCAGGGTCAAAATGTTTGGCAATAATCTTAGCAATGACATCAGACGTATGAGAAGCTATTTCTGAAGGTTTGATAATTGCACAATTACCGGCTGCGATCGCACCTATTAACGGTGAGATAATTAACTGAAATGGATAGTTCCAAGGCCCGATAATTAAGACAACCCCTAATGGTTCTGGATAAATTTTTGCTGAGTAGGAAAAAAAATCCCAGGAAACCGCTGCTTTTTGGGGTTTACTCCAGTTTTGAAGATGTTTGATGGCGTAATCAATATCCTTAATTACGCTGATTTCTGTAAGGTAAGTTTCTACTTCTGGTTTATGTAAATCCGCTTGTAATGCCTCGACTATTGACTGTTCATGTTCGATAATTGCTTGCTTAAGATTTTTCAGTTGTTCAATGCGAAAAGTTACATCTTTAGTTTTGCCCGTTTGAAAAAACTCTCGCTGATTCTGGATAATATTGCCAATGTTAGATAATTCAGTGGTAATCATTGTTTTTTCCTATTAAAAACTATTTGTTTAATGCTGTTATCTCAGCATATTTAATTTCTCAATTGTTAGCATTTGATTTTCTGATTTAATTTTTTACTTTAAATTATCGTAGATACTAGTAAGGTTATAAATCATGAATTACCAGGATAAAAAACTCTATAATTCATAATTTATAATTACTAGTTTTTCATACTTTGGTGGGTAGAAGCACAATAAATATACTACCTTTGCCCAACTCGGAATTAAGCAGAATAATGCCTTGATGTGCCTCGACAATTCGACGAGCAAGATACAGTCCTAAGCCACTACCAGAACTCTTATGACTGCCTTGGCGAAATCGTTCAAATATAGTGGCTTGTTCTTCAGGGCGAATACCTGGGCCAGTATCCGCTATTTCAATTCTAATGTAGTCAACGGAATTGGATGTTTCAGAGAACTGAGATTGATTACTTTTGTTGAAATGGCGTTGAGAAGTAAAACGAATAGTAATAGACCCGGAGTCGGTAAATTTGATCGCATTTCCGATGAGATTGGTAAATAAACGATGTAGTTCCAAGCGATCGCCCATCACTGTATTTGTGACTGACTCTTCAGTAACATCCAAATTTAGGGACAGTGTTTTATCTTGAGCTAAGGGTGACAATTCTCCAGTCACTTCATCTAGTAATTGACCCAGATTAACCGGTTGAAACGCCAAACTTTTGCGACCCGCTTCAAAACGATAAACTTCCAATAAAGTATTCACCATAGAAAGCAGGTTGATATTGCTACGGGCCATGATGGCGATTACTTCCTGCATTTGCGTTGATAATGTTCCCAATGCCCCTTGCTGAAATAGCATCAACATTCGATCGGCAGCTACCAAGGGAGTGCGTAAGTCGTGGGTGAGACGGGAGACAAAATCTTCTCGCTGGCGGGCAATTTCATCACGTTCATCCATACTATGCTTCAAACGTAGGAGCGATCGCACTCGTGCCAGCAATTCGTCTACTGTTACAGGTTTGCGGATAAAATCATCAGCACCCAAGTCTAGTCCGTGGGCGACGTTGGGCGCATCGTGGGCAGTTATTAACAATATGGGAATGTATTGCGGCAATTTCATCTCTCCACGAATGTGCTTAGTGACTTCGTACCCGTCCATACCTGGCATCATCAAATCCAGCAGAACTAAATCACAAGGAGAAGCTTTCAATTCTGCCAAGGCCGAAATTCCATTTTCGGCGGTGCTAATGGTATAACCTTCTTCCTCCAAAATAGTTTTGATCAAAAACACGTTATCAGGAGAGTCATCGACAACCAGAATTTTGTCAGAGCGAGAAGATTGTGAAGTCATATAGATGCAAGGTACGAGATAAAAGTAAATTTTTAGGGAAACTGCTTTATTGGTATAGTTTTTCTATATAACGCTCAAATATACTTTCTACAAAAAAATTATTTACCTAGAAGTTTATATAAATCCATTTCAAAAACTACTTTACTTACCTTTTTAACAGATAGCCACAAGCTAATTGAATTATGGCTCGTAAACTTCTAGAACTGAATACAGAGGATGGCGGCAAGATTTTGGTAGCAGTTGAGTTACCAGATGGCTCAGTAGGTCGTGTATCACCACCTACAGGTGATTTACCTATAGAAAAAGTAGAGGCAAGCTTCGATGCCGTTAAGGATTTGATTGTTCGCGGGTGTCGCCCAATTACAAAAGCATTTCGTACCTTACAGCAAGAATCGCAACCTGTGAGCGGAGAAGTTGAGTTTGGGTTGAATTTTACCGCCAAAGGCTCAGTTTATGTAGTCGAATCTAGTGGACAGGCATCACTGAAGGTGAAAATAACTTGGAAACTTACACAAGAAGAAAACAAGTAATAAATTGTCATGAGTTGGGATTTAGTTAGAGCTTGTACCGTTGCGATCGCTACTCCAGAAGGTAATATCCAAGGTACGGGCTTTTTTATCTCAACCCAAGGACATTTACTCACCTGCGCTCATGTGGTTGAGTCAGCAGGAGGTTGGGAAGAAGTGCGAGTCAATGGGAAAGCGGTTGAATTGGTTTATTTGGGAAATAGCACGCGCGATGATTTCGCCATATTGCAATTATCCGGTTATCCAGGCAATGCTGTACCTCTATCGCTAATCTTTGAGCCAGGGAATCAATTTCTGTCTATTGGCTATGGGCGTTTGGACTTCCCTGAAGGAGGGACGATTGAGGGCAACATCACTGATGCTAACCGTCATTTAGGTTTTAGTAACTTATTAATGTTGCGGTTGCGGGTAATGGCAGACTCGCAACAAATCATCGGTGGCTATAGTGGTTCCCCTGTATTTGATATTAAAGTTAAAGCGGTAGTTGGGATGATTGCCGCTTACGACAATACCCAAGGGGGATTAGCTGTACCATTAACCACAGTTCAAGAAAATTGGGCTGACTTGGAAAGTTTGCTGCATCCAGAACCATCCCTAGAACTTGAATTTCCGTTTTTCGATCAAGCTTTTTATGCTGATTGTTACAAGGCAGTTGATAGGGGAGGGGCATTAATCCGCGTGAAGGCTCCCTTGCAATGGGGCAAAACCTACTTAATGAACCAGATTTTGGATTATGGGGAACGGCAAGGCTATCAACCAGTGCGAGTGGACTTTCAAGAACCAGAAAAAGAAGTATTCAATACTCTAGAACGGTTCTTGCAGTGGTTTTGTGGCAGCATAGCTGAAGAATTGAATCTACCGCATAATCTAGCTGAAAACTGGCGAGGTGCGCTGAGTGCTAACAGTAATTGTACCAACTACTTTGAAAGATATCTCTTACCAGCAATCAGCAGTTCCCTAATTTTGGGATTGGATAACGTCGATATACTTTTTTCTCATCAAGCGATCGCTTGTGACTTTCTTCCTTTGTTGCGAACTTGGCATGAGAAAGCCCATACTAGACCTATTTGGAAAAAACTACAGTTAGTAATTGCCTATTCTAAAGAAGATTACATTTCTACAGATAGGAATAAATCACCGTTCAATGTGGGTAAATCTATTGACATACCTCAGTTGAATCAAGCACAAGTACAAAAATTGGCACAACATCTTAAACTTCATTGGAATGAAGAACAAACTACTCAATTGATGGATATGGTGGGTGGGCATCCTTGGTTGGTAAAGAAAGCACTGTATGAAATGACAAGATGCGGATTGACGTTAATCGAGCTATTGCAAATTGCGCCTACTGAAGGAGGCTTATACGGCGATCACTTGCGCCTTCATTGGTTAATTTTGCAGGAACATCAACTACTAGAGACCATGAAGCAAGTAGTAGCCAAAAATACTGCTGTCCTGATAGATCGAGTCAAAGCGTCTAAGTTACAGCATATGGGACTAGTAAAATATACTCATAATAATTCTGTTCAGCCGTTATGTGATTTGTATCGCCTGTATTTTCGTGATCGCTTGGGGGTGTAGTGTTGATGTCAAATTCGCTAGATCCCCTGCCAAACTACGAATACCAAGTTGGGGGTACTTTACCTTCAGATTCCCCTACTTACGTTAAGCGGCAGGCAGATGACAACTTATACAAAAAGTTGAGGGCGGGTGAATTCTGTTATGTTCTGAACTCGCGGCAGATGGGTAAATCGAGTTTGCGGGTAAAAACCATGCAAAGGTTGCAGGAAGAGGGGATTGATTGTGCTGAAATTGATATTACCGCCATCGGCAGTCAGGATGTCACTCCCGATCAATGGTATGCAGGTGTAATTGACAGCCTGGTTAGGAGTCTAAAACTAGACGATAATTTTGATTTAGAAAACTGGTGGAAGGCGCAAAAATTACTGCCTCCATTGCGGCGATTGGGGAAGTTCCTTGAAGAGGAGATACTAACCTCTATTCATAAAAAAATTGTCATTTTTGTAGATGAAATTGATAGCGTTCTCAGCCTCAGTTTTTCAACTGAGGATTTTTTCACTTTGATTCGAGCCTGTTATAACCAACGTGCTGATAAACCAGAATATAAACGCCTGACATTTTGTCTTTTAGGGGTAGCAACTCCCTCTGATTTGATTCAAGATAGACAGCGTACACCTTTTAATATTGGTCAACCAATTGAACTCAAAGGGTTTGATCTAGATGAAGCCAAGCCTTTAGCTAAGGGATTAGTAGGTAAAGTCAGTAATCCCCAAGAAAAGCTAAAAGAGGTTTTGGAATGGACTGGTGGACAACCTTTTCTTACTCAAAAGCTTTGTCAATTGATTTTAGATGATGAACAAAGATTGTCTGTAGAGGAATTAGTGCGATCGCGTATTATACAAAATTGGCAATTTCAGGATGATCCGGAACATTTGAGGACAATAAGCAATCGGTTTGTCATCAATAAATATGCGGAGCCATTGCTAGGACTATATCAGCAAATTTTAAAAAATGGAGAAATTGGAGAAGATAATAATAGTACCGAACAAATGGAATTACGACTGTCAGGATTGGTCGTTAAGCAAAATGGAAAGTTAAGAGTTTATAACCGTATTTATGAGTTTGTTTTTGATCATAAATGGATTAATGAGACTTTAACGGATTTATGTCCCTATACGAAAGAACTAGCAGCATGGCTAAATTCTAATCGTCAGGATAAATCACAGTTGTTACGTGGACATAAATTGCAAGAGGCTCAACAATGGCAAAAAGGTAAAGAATTGCTTGTTAATGATTATCAATTTTTAAATACTAGCCAAGAAATGGCAATACGAAGTCAGCAGCGTTTTTTTATCTTGGTGGCTCCACTACTGGTAATGATTCCAGTAGTAGTATTGCAATCTTTGAAAACCATTAATACATATATTAAAACTCAAGCAAATCAAATATTGTTTGAGCAGCCATTTGAGCAATCATTTAGTCAAGGTGAGCGTACTTTGTTTGGTGGAAGTGAAAACCCAAGTCGCACTCAGGCTCTTAACGCTTTTAAAAATTATAATTATACCCAAGCTGTTGAGTATTTTCAAAGAGCTAGGCAAGCCTTTCCTTATGACCCAGAGTTGCGAATTTATTACAACAATGCCAAAGCATATCAACAAGGCAAGCCACTCACTCTGGCAGTGGTTTTACCAGATACTAATAAAGAAACGGATATTTCTAAAGAACTATTGCGAGGAGTTGCACAGGCACAAGATAATTTTAACAGTTTAGATGGAGTGAATAAGCGATTTTTAAATATAGTAATTGCAAATGATGGCAGCGATCAAACTCAAGCTCAAAAAGTTGCTAGAGAGCTAATTAAAAATCAAAATATTTTAGGAGTTATTGGACACTATACTAGTCCAAATAGTCAAGCAGCACTACCTCAGTATGAAAGCGCTGGTATAGCAATGATATCTCCAGGAAGTACAAGTACCTCAATAAATAGCAGAGTATTTTTTAGAACAGTACTTTCTACTGAAGTAAATGCTGGTGAGTTAGCAGATTATGCTAGGAATCAGGGCTATAAAAGAGTAGTAATTTTATACAATCCTGATGATATTTATAGTAATGATGTAAAGAAAGAATTTGAAAATTTATTTGTTAGTGATAATAATGGGGAAGTTATATATACTCAGAATTTGGCTGATGCTTCACTGAATATATCTGCCGAAATTTCAAAAATCAAGGAAAAAAATGCAGATGCAATTATTCTGTTTCCGAATACAGAGTTAACTTCTGTGGCACTTGCAATTGCCCGCGCCCAGGGAAGCAAAAAATTGCCTCTGTTAGGGGGAAATGCTTTGTACAATCAAGACACTTTGAAATCAGGTGGAAACGCTTTTGAAGGTTTGGTTATATGTGTAGATTGGTTTGCAGAAGATCAAAACTCAAAAAAATTTGCAGAGGAAGCTAAGGGAATGTGGGGAGGACAGATTAGCTGGCGCACAGCTACAGCTTATGATGCAACTCAGGCTTTTATCAAAGCTATATCTATGTCTAACAATCCCTCTCGCCAAACTGTTTTGCAAAATCTCAAATCTATTAATCTTTCACCAACCGAAACTTCAGGGTATCCACTCCATTTTGATCAGAGAGGCGATCGTCAACAAGAACCTGTTCTTGTCAAAGTAGTTAAAGGTAGCGATGGTCTGTTTAAATTTGAACAAGTTAAGTAACGAAGAAATTTATCATAACTCCAAAATAAGCGATCGCTCATTCCCCAGAGGTGAGATTATCCAAAACTTGCTGAAATTCTGCTGTGGAAGGAATTGCGATCGCACTCTTACTATAAAACAGGCGATCGGCGTGTTATGCCAATACGTCGGCGTGTTATGCCAATACGTCGGCGTGTTATG